>CAIUWO010000683.1 GCA_903902895.1 Candidatus Hydrogenedentota bacterium
AAGGCGAGGCCACGGCGCTATATCTATCGCGCTTAATCACGGCGAAGGGCGTTCAGGTGACCCGCATCGCCCATGGTGTGCCGATGGGGGGCGGACTCGAATATGCCGACGATGCCACTCTGGCCCATGCCCTGCATGGGCGCAAGCCACTTTGAAGGCACATTTATCCCTGTTCCAAAAAGAAACCCGGCCTTTTGGCCGGGTTTCTGTGCTTCACTTTGGAGCGCAAAAGGCTATCGTGAGGCTTTCTTGCTTGCCTCGGCTCCCGGCAGACTGCGATTGAGTGACTTTTCGAGCATCGGCTTAAATCCGGAGACTTGAAGGTCTACTAGTAGCGCCCCTTTCTGTGCGTCCCAGACAGGGTCACCGGTCAATGTAACCCCGTTCTTCGCGGCGGCTTCGAGGATGTTGGGCCAAATCATTTTGACGACAAACTCAAGACTTGGACCCTTTTCAGCGGTGGCATCAACCCGCAGATTGATGTTGGCGTTGTCAAAGTCTTTAAGGTCTGCTGAGGCACGAATATCAAGGATATCGGGGAGAATGCCACTGATCATGGCGCCAACCTGGGGGTCCTTGAGGGGAGCTTCCCAATCTTGACCCTGAGCGGCCATGAACGCCGCGTAAATGGCTAGAATGTCCCCGTTGCGGTTGTCCATGACCAATTCAAGATGGTGGCTTCCTTCGATGCGTACTGGTTCCACCGGAGGAGTGGGCTTCCAGCTCTTGAGGATCGCCGTTTCGACCGTGTCGGGAATAGCGAGTTCGCCCATGAGCTCAAAGTTACCGCGTTCGGGCAACAACGCCCCCTCGGGTGCCCATTTGATCAGGGGGAAGTTATCCAGCGGCTTCTTTCCCTGAGTGTAGGTCCCGTTGTTTATGGCGTCCTGAAGCAATGGCCCCCCGCGCTTCTCGTTAAGAAAAACGGTCACTTTCAGCTTGTTCGAAGCGAAATCAGGCGCAGCCAGGATGGCTATCTCACGGGGCAGAAACATGGGAAGCAGGCTCTGCGGGGTATAGCCAAGCTTGGCCAGGGCGGGCGGGGTCGCCTCAGCCGGAATCAGTTGCTCAAGGAACGAGGTCATTGTGTCCGGCTTGAACACGATGCGCAGCACGGTGCTTCCCGTCGCAAGTGTCTCATGCGAAACAGCGGGAGCCTCGGTCAGGCCAAACTGCTTGTTTGCCTTGGCATAAGCAATTCCCAGTACTGCGACGGCCGCCAAGGCGAGCAGGGCAAGCGCTATGAGTGCTATGAGGCATCCCTTTTTCATGACGGTGTTCTCCTCGTTCCTGTAAATGTGGTGTCGATGGTCAGGGCCATATGGTATGTGACCGCAGGCCCGAAATCAATTCCTTGTCAAGCGCCCAGGGCGTGCTTGAGACGGGGTTCAAAGCCGCGCAGCTGGTAGTTCGCGACGATTCTGGCCTGGTCTGTCTCAAAGGAGCCCTCAAGGGTGAATCCCTGGGTTGATTGCAGATATGTCGACAATGCCTGAACTGCGGCCGTGCAAACGGCCGAGAGTGTGTCCGCCGAAGCGGGGTCCGTGCACTGCGCTTCAACCTTGAAAGCAAGACAGTCAGCGTCCGCAAGGTCGGCTGATGCACTTGCTTGAAGGACGTTGCGCGTTGCCCCGTTCAAGTTCTGCCGCAGTTGGTCATCGGCCCAGGGGGCGAACAGGCCAACCAGCGCCCCCTGCATCTGGAACAGCGCGCCGTTGCAGTTGTTAATGCCTATCTCAAAAAAATGGTTTCCGCGGATTGGAGGCGGTTCAACGGGCTGGTACTGCGGCCAGAGACGGCTGGCCTGCTCTTGGACCTCCTGCGGAAGGGCGAGTTGTCCTTCCGCAAGTAGTCTTCCACCAGATTCGCGGCGCAACTGGGTGGAGGTCCAGAGAATCGGCTGGAGGTCGTTCATGAAACTGGAATTGTTGACCAGTTCATCGAGCGGTTCGCCGGTGGTATTTTCCTGGAAGAAAAGCGTTACCCCAAAACGTCCCGGAAAGGCCTGGTCAAACAGGAAAGCCGTTTCGAGGGGCATCTTGTGCACCCAGTCAAAGCGTATCGGACCGCCCTGCATGGAGGACAGTCTTGGAATGCCGCGCACAAAGCGGGTGGCCGTGGGGGCAAGACTGGAAACATAGGATTGGACAAGGGCGGGGCAGAGTACGGCGCGGACGGCGGTTTCGGGACGCAAAAAATCCGCATGACGCAGTGCGGGCCCGGGACCACGAAATAGAAACCACCATGTGGCCGCCACGGCCAGCAGCACACCTGGAAGGGCGGACAGTACGGTACTCCGGTGCTTTTTCAGGTATCGGAGCAGGGCAGGCATGCAGTTCAGCGGGGGGAAACGGCGAAGATGGCGAGGAACACGGCGAGGAAGCCCGCCAGTACCTGGCTCCAGAAGATGACGCCCTGCTCAGCGCTAATCTCAAAGAAGCTGCGGATTTGCCGGGTGGTCTCGTTGATGGTGAACAGGTCCGTGAAGCGGAAGCCGGTCTTCTCACCGACGGTCATCCAGAGTTTGCCCTCCACGCCGTTGGGTGTGAAGGCTACTATATAGCTTGAACCGGCGGCGGGGAGGAAGAAATCCTCACTGGAGAAGCGCCAGCTTGCGGTGCCGGTGTAGGATTCCTTGTAGTTTTCCACGGACTGCGCCGCCGTGTCATAGATTAGCGCACCGTAACCGGCGGGAAGCGTGAAAGGCAGGGGGCGATCGGGCGCCGGCATGCCGGGACCGACAACGGCCACCAGCGGTCGAAGAAGCCGGTATTGTTCCAACTGAGGCACGCCAATCTGAACGCGCACCTTGTCACCGTATTTTCCGTCAAAGCCAAACCAAAGCTGCGGCGCCGTGGCGGTGGCGTGATGGTAGCCAATGGAGCCCTGCTCCACGTTGCCGAGAGCGTAAGCTGTGGACATGTCGGTCGGGCCACCGTCAATGACAATCGTGCGGTATTCCCACGGAGAGTTAGCGAACGCAGGCAGGGCAGCCGACAGGGTGAGCGCCATCAGTATAAGGCGACTCGGTGCTAAACGGAACATAAAGGAATTCCTTTCAATATGCTGTCCATGATCCAAGCCCGGACAATTAATTTTGCGCCATGAAGGGTACTATCTGCAAAAAGGCCCCTGGAGTTCCCGTTTGGCCATAGGACCTTCCACATTGTGCCTGCGCCAGTATATCACGGCGTCAAAGGAGCGGGCCGATTGGAACCGCCCGGAAGGCAGTTGGGGCACAGTACCACAAAGTTTTGGGAATTCTGACAGGCGAACGCTGGCAACTCGACAGGCAACAAGAGTACGGCACCCAGGCGCACCTCAAAATTTATCTTTGGAATGTTCCTGGGAATTTGGATCAGGGCGTATCCATCCTCTGTAAGCGATTCCGTGGAAAAGGGTTCCGAGGGATGAAGTGGGTCAAATACAACAACCGAATAGCCTGCGCCCCGCAGGGGCTGGATTCGGCCCGATGCCACCGCGTCGGCAATGTGGGATGCGGTGTCCCCCTGTTCGTTTGCGAGTTTGCGGTACGCCAGCGATTCGCGGAGGTCGGCCGTGGCGTAAACATTCACCCTCAGTCGGTAATCTTCGGCGGGGTCGCCCGGGGTGTCAAGCACGGTATTGGGCTGTTCCATAACAGCGACAGGCATTACTGTTTGCCGGCTCAGTTGATGATAAATGATGAGCCCCGCCCCGGCAACAAGGAGGGGGAGCACGATTCCGGCAAGCCGGGAAGAAGTTGTCGGGCGAAGCTTTGCACCGGTGCCGTTCCCCTCCTTTGTGTTTTCTGGAGGGGGGAAATACTCGGTCAGGTTTGGCGAATCGGACGGGGCGGAAACCGAGGTGTTTACGGAGAGGGGGGCTGATTGTGCGGAATTGGCGGGAGACACTGAAAGGAAACTGGAAGCGTTCATTTGGACAGTCGCATCCTGCAAACCGGAGACTGGGACGGGTACCGATTCGGCTTTGACCGCGCTTCGAAGTGCCTCAGCAAAGGCGTGCCCGTCTCGGTATCGGTCATGCGGCGCCTTGTTTAGGGCTTTCATAACGACCTTCCCAAGCCTTTCGCCGATTGCAAAATTGAGTTCCTGCGGCCGCACTGGGTCGGTCTTGATAACATGATGCATGACGGTGGAGAAGGCGGCGCCGGGAAAGGGGCGTTCCCCCGTGAGAAGTTCATAAAGGACAATTGCGAGCGAGAAGAGGTCGGAACGGCCGTCCACGCGCTGTCCCATGAACTGCTCGGGGCTCATATAGCTGGGTGTTCCCAACAGCGCGCCCTCCTGGGTGAGGGTGGAATCGAGGACATGGGCAATACCAAAATCAGCCAGTTTGGGGGGGCCGTTTCGGGGCAGCATGATGTTGGCAGGTTTGACATCCCGGTGGACCACGCCCTGTTTGTGGGCAAAGGCGAGCGCGTCGGCGAGGACGACCGCCAGTTCAACGGCCTCCTCGGGGGTAAAGGGCGGCCCTTTTTCAATTCGGGCGCGCAAGTCGGGGCCCTCAATGTATTCCATGGCAATGAAGGCTGTTCCGTCCTGCTCGCCGGCATCGTGGACAGTGATAATATTGGGATGGTTGAGCATGCCGGCCACGCGGGCCTCGCGAAAGAAACGCTCCAGGGCGTCGGGGTTTGCCCCAACTCCGGCGGTCAGTTCACGGCGAGCGGTCTTGATGGCCACGCGCCGGCCTATTTGCGGGTCGCGACCTTCATAGACCACGCCCATGGCACCGCGGCCAAGTTCGCGCAATATTAAGTAGCGCCCGAGTTGTTTTGGAAACGTGAAGTCAGTCATGGCAGGGGAAAACGGACCTATGCTGGTTGGGAAAGATGCTGAATAATAGAATCGGCGTGGCGGCCAGTCAAGTTAAGCCGCTTTCAACATATTTTGCCGGAGACTGTACAGGGTGGAGAAACGCAGGGTAAAGCTGTGTTAAAGTAATCTTGAATATACTGTCGGGACCGGATATTGGAGACGAAAAATGTCTAGGTGCTTGTTGGTGGCTTGTTGCGCAACGGCTTGGGCCTTTGGCGCTCTTGCCCAGGACGGGGTCATGGCTGATATCACGTCCGGCAAACTGGTGAATCCGTCGGTGGGTGTGTGGGCTTGGTATGACATCAAGGATGCTGCTTCGGGCGAGCACCTGTTTTTGCGCCAGGCGGTGGTGGCTGAGGAGAAAGTCAGCGGAAAAAACGGATACTGGATCGAAACCGAGGTTGTTCCGCGTGTTGGCTACCCGGTCGTTTACAAAATGCTTTTGACCGGACCGGCCGGCGACCCAAAGAATATTCACAAGGTTATAGTCCGCGACGGGACAAATGAACCGCAGGAGATGGCCATTGACCCGTCGGCCGCGCCGGCGGCAAATCTGGGGACGGCCGAGCGGAAGTCTGTGGGGAAGGAAAACATCGACACGACCATGGGCGCCGTCGAGGCGGAGCATGTAGTTATTGAGCAGGACGACAAGAAAACCGAACTTTGGACGAGCGACAAGGTGCCGCCAATGGGGATTGTCAAGCTGATTTCGCCGGACGGCGAGTTGGTGCTTCAGCGCTACGGCAAAGGCGGACCGGACGGGGAGAGCGCCCTGGACAAAAAACTTGACCTGCCTTCCTCCAAGAGGGAAACCAAGGTTACGGTAAAGGTGAACGGGGAAAGCCGCGACGTTCCGCAGGACCAACCCGCCACCCAGGGCAGTGAGACCGGGGGGAGTTCAGAGGGCAAGGAAAATGCGGCTCCGGCACCGCCTGCCAAGGCAAAACAGGGGGCGTCGGGTCAGAAGAAGAATTTTACAAAGAAGAAAGACGGCCAATAGCGGACGGTGTCAAAGCGACCGCCGATGCGGACACGCAGGAGGGACTAAGATGTTGAATCTGGCGCACTATTTGGACGTGACCGCGAAGGCGAAGCCCGACACCACAGCCGTTATTCTGGATGACATGCGCATGAGTTACCGGGAGGTGGCGGCCTTTGCGCGCCGCGTGGCGAACGTGCTGCGGGCCAAGGGCATCCAGCGCGGCGACCGCGTGGCGATGATGATTCCCAACACGCCCCATTTTCCGGTCATATACTATGGCATCCTGCACACCGGTGCGGTAGTGGTGCCGGTGAATGTTCTTTACCAGGAGGATGAGATTCGTCATTACCTGAGCGATTCCGGGGCGCGGGCTTTTTTCGCTTTCAAGATGTTTGAGGAGCCCGCGCGCAGCGCGTTTCTCGCAGTGGAGGGCTGCGAGCATTTTATGGTTGTGTCAACGCCTGACGACTTGTCCACACCGGAGGTCGGCGAAAACCTGATGCCGCTTGTGCTGGCGGCGGAGGACACCTTCGACACGGTGCAGACCATGCCGGACGACACGGCGGTGTTTCTGTACACCTCGGGCACCACGGGAGCCCCAAAAGGGGCGGAACTGACCCACTTCAACATGTTTTTCAACGCGTATTACACCTCCAGGGAGATCGTGCACGCACGGGACGGGGATGTGGCGCTGGTGACGCTGCCGTTGTTTCACTCGTTCGGGCAGACCTGCCTGATGAATGCCAGTATCATTGCGGGAATCACCATGACCATGCTGCCGCGTTTTGAGACGCAGAAGGCCATGGAAGTGATCGCCCGGGACCGGGTGACCATGATGGCGCTCGTGCCCACGATGTACTTCTTCATTCTCAGCAACGAAAACTGGGCCAGGCACGATTTCAGCACGGTGCGTATTGCCGTTTCGGGCGGCGCCGCGCTGCCCGAAGAGGTGCATCAGCGCTTTCGCGAACGCTACGGAATAGCACTGCTGGAGGGCTACGGGCTGTCGGAGACGAGTCCTGTGGCTTCCTTTACGGTGGAGGGGGAGGAGGTGCGGCCGGGGTCCATCGGCAAGCCGATTTGGGGCGTGGAGATGCGCATCATGCGGGATGACGGCCTATTCGCGGAGACGGACGAGGTGGGGGAGATAGTCATCCGCGGGCACAACGTGATGAAGCAGTACCACAATAATCCGCAGGCGACCAAGGCCGCGATTGTGGATGGTTGGTTCCGCACGGGCGATGTCGGCCGGTGCGCCGGCGACGGCTATTTCTACATCATCGACCGCAAGAAGGACCTTATCATCCGCGGCGGCATGAACATCTACCCGCGCGAGATTGAGGAGGTCCTTTACCGGCACCCAAAGGTGCGCGAGGCGTCAGTGGTGGGCATTCCGGACCGCGCGCGCGGCGAGGAGGTCAAGGTGTATGTTTCTCCCAGGGACGGGGAGGCGCTGACCGCGGAGGAGGTGAGGGTCTTCCTGGAGGAGCGCATGGCGCGCTACAAGTGGCCCCGTGAAATTGAGGTGCTCGACGAACTGCCCAAGGGGCCAACGGGAAAGATACTCAAGCGGGAACTGAAACTTCGCGTGACACCGCAATCCTGAGCGTTTGAACTGCTGAATGAAGAACGGGCGGGAAACCCTGAAAAGGGTTTCCCGCCCGGTGTTTTCGGGGGGAAGGCCGGACTACTTGGTGACTTTGTTGACCGTCTCGGCAACGCCGGCGAAACCGCCCGGCACGGCAACGCGGAGTTCACGCCATTCCGAATTGTTGCCCAGGGTGGCCACAATCTTCTTGCCGCTTGCGCTCAGTTCCTTGACCTCAGAGGGCAAGCCCTCCAGCTGGGCGGCGGGAATCTTGGAGGGATCCAGCACAACGAAACCATTGGCGGCGGCGGCGAGGAGCTTCGGGTCCAGCGTGCTCGTGCCGGTCTTGACGGTGCCGTCGGGGTTAAGGCCGTCAACGGCCTTCTTCAGCGTCGCCTCATTGGTGCTGACCAGAAGCAGCGAGCCCGCGAGGGCGATGTACACGCTGACACCCTCGGTCACGTTTTCTTTGACGTAGACATCGGCGCCGTTCTGCTGGTATTTCGGACCGGCCTTGGTGTCGATGCCGGCAAGACCGAGCAGGCCCTTAACCTGTTCCGGCTTGGCCAGCGTGGCGGCGATGATGCCGTCGGGAATGTTGCCGGTGATGCCGGTGATGGCCAGGGCGAGCTCGTCACCGAGCATCGAGGAGGCCAGCATGACGTAAGTGCCGACTTTGGCCAGGGCCGGGTTGGCCATCATGAGCAGGCGGGCCTTTTCGATGAGGGCCGCGTTGTTGCGCAGGTCCACCATGATGGGCGCCTCACCGGCAAAGAGCGCGTGCAGTTTGAGCGCGCTGGCGGGGGCGGCAACCGCTCCGGTCGGGTCATGCATGCCGACGCGGACATAGGCCTCGCCGTTCTGCTCGCCGATGCCGAGGACGATCTCGTCAATGAACGACTTGAGGTAGTCGATGGTGGGGGCAAGGTTGGCGCCGCTGGGAAGCGTGGTCTTTAGGATTCCGCCGGAGAGGAGGCGGTCAATGGACGTGATCACGGCGACTTCCTGGGGCGCGTTGGACTTCATATAGGCAAGCGTGACGGGGCTCTTCACCTTGGCGGCGACCTGGCCGATCATCTCGGGGGTCGAACCGATGAAAACATAGCCGCCCTGTATGGAATAGCCAATGTCTTCATCCTTGAGAAAGAGGCCCTTTGCCTCACCGACGGTGATCTCTTCGGGCTTGCCGGTGAAAATAAGCTTCATCTTCTCGGCGGCAACCGCTTCGTCGGCCACCGGCAGCGCGGCCGCAACCGTCTGGGAGTCGGCTCCGTTGGTGGCGAGGAACACGGCCAGCGGCTTGTCCGTGGACAGCCCGGCCGCCTTGAACACCTCGACCGGTGAACTCGGGTCTTTGACGCCGAGTTTGGTCGGAAGGTCCCCGAGGACCTCCTCAATATTCACATTGTCCTTGACGCCGGGCACGGTCATGGCCACTGCACCCTGCTTCTCAACGAAGTCAACCGACGGCAGGAACACCGCCGCCTGGGCCGATTCAGGCATCAGGGAAAGGGGGTTGCCCTGCGCCCATGCTCCTGTGGCCAGTCCAAGGCCAATCACGGCGGCCAGCGCCAGGCAGAGCACGTTCTTGCGCGAAATCATGGTCATCATGCTTCTCAATCCTCCTCAATAGGGGTTTCGGATCACATCCAACCGCCGCTTTTTGCGCGCGGAGCCGCTACTATAACAGGTGACGGCAAAAAAGAAAAACCGTTCGTTTGACCCGCAGGACGCCCGGCAGGTTTCCCCTTTTTTGTCCCGGTTGCAGCGGTCAATTGCCGGCAGGAGGTGCGTCTGCGGCCCTCGGCAGGGGGCATCCGGTGGTGGCTGCCGGAAATGGGCTAATCTGGACTGGCATGCGACGGCCGGGTTGTCGCTGAAAGCGTATCGAGCGGTATGGGCTTTTCATCGGCGACGATCACCAGTGCGTGCGGTCCTTCGCTCACTGTCCCGCTGGACCACAGTACCCGGGACGGCTGTGCTGTGTCGGAGTGGAAGTTGAGGGGCGGCTGTTTTGCACCGTCGATGAGGACGGTGCCCGTGCCGTATGCGGGTCCTGTGGGCGCCCACAATTCGAAGCTGCCCCCCTGGACATTCCATTTTGCCCTTGCCCCGGGCTTCATGGACACAGCTCCAACGCCATGGCGGAATTGCGCGTCTTCGGTCTTGTTCCATGTCTCGCTTGCCGAACCCGCGCCGAGTACGGCATCGGTGTACAGATAACTTGAAACGCCCGGAGCGGCGTTTCCGGAAACGGCGAATCGCCGCACTTGGAGATGGCTGTTCGGTGAGACCAGCAGGCCGATGGCACCGGGGAGGAGGTCGAGGTGTCCCTGCCAGGCGGGAGTGTCGTTGATGCGCAGCACGGTTGCACCGTCAGGAAGGAGGCCCAGTGACACGTCTTCTGCCGGGGCGGCAAGCGGTCCCGATGCGATTGCCTTCGGTGTCTGCGCATCGCCGGTCCACGTGACGCGCCATGTGCTGGCGGTCAGCGCAAGCGCATATTGGCGCGTCAATGACAGCGGGTGCATCGAGGCGCCGGCGGCGGGCCGATCGGGCCCCAGCGGGGCGCTGTATCCCCAGAGCAGGGCGACTTCGCCTTCAGCGCGCAGCGCTGTTTGGAGTTCGAAGTCCGTGTAGTTTTGTTGAAGCAGCGTCAGGCTCGGGCCTTCATGTCCGCTAAGGACGAAGCCCTGGTCGCGGTAGGGTTTTCCCCAGGGGCGACGGGCGATGTTAATCGTGCCCATCCCCTGCGGGTCACGGGAGGGAAACATGACATTGAACGTGCCCGTCTTGTCCACGAAACCGGAGAAGGTCTGCCCCCAAATTCCGTGGTACTCGTTGGGCACCGGGTCCGCATGCCACACGGATCCGCATTGGAACAGTTCCCAAGAGTCCGAAAGATGGGCCTTCTCGGTGGGGGCACGAAAGACCGCCTGAAAGTTACGGTTGAGCGCGACCGATGTGGACGGAGCATAGACATAGCCGTCGTGCTGGAAGGCTGGAAAGAATTCCAGCAGAGGCGGGTGAAAATAGTCGCCTTCAACGGTTCGCAACGGAACGGGAGCGGAGTATGGGCCTTCGGGCCGTTCGGAAGTTGTGCCAAACAAGCCCCAACTGAAATTGGGACCGGAGTCCATCATGAAAAGGACCATCCAATCCTTTTCCCGCTTCACAATGCTGGCGGCATAGCCGCGGCGGTACTTGCCCATGAGCAACGGGCTTCTCCTGGTGCTGTATACGGGCGGAGTGGTGCGCGTGAACGGACCCTCGGGGCGTTCGGCCCAGGCATAGCCAACGCCACTGTCGGAAGGGGCGGGGGGATCCGCGGCGGTTTGCCAGCGGGTGTCCGTGGTGGCCCAGTCATAAATCATGTGATAGCGGCCTTCCGCATAAACGACGGAAACATCGGGTGCATGGCCCACCGGGGACGTGTCAGGGTCAAAGCGAAACGGTTCTTCGGGGAAAGGACAACCCAGTGCCTCCCACGATGCCCCCTTGTCCCTGGACCGGTACACCACGCAGCGCATGCCCAAGTCTTCCGTCATGGCGTAGTCTTTCGCGTACAGGCCGACATACACGAACCAGTCACCGCTCCTGGGATCCTCCAAGAGGAACCCGTTCACCGGCCACTCATAGGGCGGGGAACCTTTACAGACGGGATTGCCCGTGCGCCGTTCAAAGGTGTCAAAGGAGGGGTCGCCGTAAACGGGATGATGCAGCCAGTCTGTCCGATGCGCGCCGGCGGCGTAATCGACCTCCGGAAGGGGGGGGGCCAGCGCGGCCAGGAACAGTGGGATGGCAAGCATGATCATGGTCCATATCCTTTTCGCGTTTGTTCAACGGAAAGATTGTAGCGCAACGAAAAGGGGGAATAGCATCCTTTGAAGAGGTGGTGCCAATAGCGGCGACCATGCGCGTTCAGGAGGTGCATTATGCGGGTTCGCCGCCATGGACAACGACATCAAGGATGTGATTGACGTCATCGGCGGCAATGTGAACGCGGGCAACGGCGGCGGCACGGTGCTGTACCGCCTGCGCGAGGGCATTGAGCGCTTCCTCATCACGGACATCAACAACGCGGGCAGCGCATCGATAGCGCAAAGTTCCATTTTCATCATGTGGGAGACGGTTGCCACCGATGTTTCCTACTTCAACCATGTGCCCGGCGGTTCCAACGTGCTGTACATGGACGGCCATGTTGAGTTCCTCAAATACACGCCGCAGGGCGCCGCACCGGTGCTTGGTGCCGGACGACCTTGCGGCCGGCATCAAGCCCTTGGTGTTTGCCGCCGCGGCGCAGGTGCCGGAACAGCACAGAAGCAAGGGTGCATTTGTCTCCCCAAATCGGTAGAATGTCGCGTGCCAAAACGGATGTGAGGGACGCGTCATGCAGCGAATAACCTGTAGAAGTCTTGCGATTGCTTTGGGTCTCGTCCCGGTTCTTCTTCTTGGGGGCTGCGGCACCCTTGGACCCAAAATGATGCGCAATTCGCAAATCGAGTACAACGATGTATTCGCGGATTCATGGAACAAGCAGCTGCTGCTCAATCTGGTTCGGGCCAAGTATGGCGAGCCTCCACTGTTCCTGGAGTTGGGAAGTCTCACCACGCAGTACAGCATCGAGGCGGGGGCAAAGGTTGAGCCGCTTTGGAAGAAGCCGGACGCGATGGCACGAACCGTAACCACCGCCGCGGGCGGCATGACCACCACAAAAGTGCACGGACCCAGTTCGGGGGACGAGAACCGGAACGGGGTCACTGTGAACTATTATGAGCGGCCCACCGCGACTTTTTCGCCCCTGCAGGGGCATGATTACGTGACACGGCTGCTGTCGCCCATACCGCTGGAATCGCTCGTGCTCCTGACCGCATCCGGCTGGAGCGTCGAACGTGTGTTCTCCATGTGCGTGCAGCGAATCAACGGACTGCCCAACGCGCCCAGCGCTTCGGGACCGACGCCGTCGTACGCGCCCGAGTACGTGGATTTCGCCCGCGCCGTGGCGTTGCTGCGGGAAATGCAGATCGATGACTCTGTGACGGTTGAAATCAGCGGCGAACCGGGAAAACATTCCATGGCGCTGGTCATGGGCGCCGGCGAGGAGCATCCCCGTGCGGCGGAGGTGCGACAGATCCTGAAACTTCCCCCAGACGCAGCCCGGATCGCGGTGCAGCCCGCATGGGTGGGTGAGGCCGGGAAGGATGGCGGCGCCACGCTTGTCGTCCAGACCCGTTCGCTCATGGGGGTGTTTAATTATCTTGCCAATGCCGTGGAGATTCCTGAGGAGGATGTGAAGGCCGGGTGGGTGGTGAAAACGCAGACTGAGGATGGTAAAGACTTCGACTGGAAGCAGGTGGTCGGCAAGGTCATGTGCATCCGGTCATCGGCTGCCCCGCCATCGGAGGCCTACGTGTCGGTCCGGCACAAGGGAAACTGGTTCTATGTTCCCGAGTCGGACCTCAACTCCAAGTTCACCTTCTCTTTCCTGGCCAGCCTGTTTTATCTGCAGTCAGGCGACACGACGACCATGATGCCGCTGCTGACGCTGCCAGTTTCGCAATAACTGGGTGCGTTGCGGTTCGCCGCATTTCCTGCATGCCGCCAGGGAAATTGTGTTTCCGCGCAATACTGAACAAAAATACAGTATAATAGGTGCGGGAACTGGTGACGACGGCGGGGTGGCATGGTGTCGGCGATGGTGCATTTGCAGGTACATAGTCATTTCTCGATGTGTTCGGGCACGGCGTCGCCGCGGCAGTTGGTGGCGCGGGCGGTGGAGCACGGCATGACCGCGCTGGCGCTCACGGACACGGACGGCCTGTATGGCGTGATTCCCTTTTATAAGGCGGCGCGCGAGGCGGGGGTGCGCCCGATTATCGGCGCGCAATTGGGGCGGTGCACGGTACTGGCGCGGGACCGCGAGGGGTATGCGCAGTTGTGCGCGCTGGTCACGGCGCTCCATCTGGGAACGGCCGACCGGGCCCAGCCGGCCGCATGGTCTGCCTGCGGCCTCGATCTGTCGCGATTGTTCCTGATGTCCGGCGATGTGCGCACACTGGAGGCGCTGCGCCGGGCGGGCGTGTCCGTGCTGGCGGCGGTGGAGCATTACGGCGGTGCGGCGTCCCATCGGCGCGCGGAGGCGATGGTGGACCATGCACGCCGGATGGGCATTCCGCCGGTGGCGGTGGCACCGGTGCATTTCCTCGATCCGGCCCATTATGCCGCGCACCGGGTGCTGTCGGCCATCCGCCGCAACGCCACGGTGGATGCCTTGGGGCCGGAGGATACGGCGCCACCCCAGGCGTGGTTTCGTTCACCCCGGGACATGGAGCGGCTTTTCGCCGCATGGCCCGAAACGCTCGATAATGCGGTATGGGTGGCCGAGGAATGCAACGTGGAACTGTCACTGGGCAAGCCGCTCTTTCCCTCCATGCCGCTGCCGACGGGGGAGACCGCATTTTCCTGGCTATGGAAGCAGACCTTCGAGGGCCTGCAACAACGGTATCAACCGCTTTCTCCGGCCGTGCTTGACCGGGCGCACGCGGAACTGGGCGTGATTCACGACTTGGGCTTTGCCCCCTATTTTCTGATTGTGGCCGATATTGTGCGCTTTGCGAAGGAGCGGGACATTCCCGTGGTGGGCCGGGGTTCGGCCGGCAACAGCGTGGTGGCCTACGCGCTGGGCATCACCCGCGTCGACCCGTTCAAATACGGGCTCTATTTCGAGCGCTTTCTCAACCGTTCCCGCAGCGACTGCCCCGACATCGACCTGGACCTCTGCTGGCGTCGGCGCGACGAGGTCATCGACTACGTGTACCGGAGCTACGGCGCCGACCGCGTGGCCATGATTGCCACCATCAACACCTTCAGCGCGCGGTCGGCTGTGCGCGAAGTGGCCAAGGCCATGGGGATGACCGGACCGGAGATTACGCGCATCACCCGCGTGCTGCCCCATTACGGGGCGGGCGATATCCGGGCGCTGGTTGGGCGGGTGCCGGAATGCCGGGGGATTCGTCTTGACGAGGAGCCGCTGAAAAGCATTCTGGCCACCTGCGAGTTTATTGACGGGTTCCCGCGACACCTGTCCATCCATGCCTGTGGCGTGGTGATTGCGCCCGAACCGCTTACCCGGTTCGTACCGCTCCAGCGCGCGGCCAAGGGCATCGTCATCACCCAGTACGACATGCATCCCGTCGAGGACCTGGGACTGGTCAAAATGGACCTGCTCGGACACCGTTCACTCAGCGTTATCCATGACACCCTCGAAAGTATCCGTGAGAACCGGGGCATTGTAGTGGACATTGAGCGCCTGCCCGACCCGGACCCGCTCACGGCGGAGATGCTCCGCAGCGGTCGCACCGTGGGCTGCTTCCAGATTGAGTCGCCGGCCATGCGCGGCCTGCTGCGCAAGATGGGGGCCGAGGGTACCCGCACGCTGGTGCAGGCCGTGGCGCTGGTACGTCCGGGCGCTTCCGGCAGCGGCATGAAGCAGCACTTCATCGACCGCCACCACGGGCGCGAGGCGGTCGAATACCTGCACCCTGCGCTGGAGACCGTGCTCGGCGACACCTATGGCGTTATGATTTACCAGGAGGACGTGCTCAAGGTGGCCCACGCCCTGACGGGCATGGACCTGGCCGAGGCGGACTTGCTTCGCCGGGCCATGAGCAAGAAGCGCGGCCCCCGCGAGATGGCCCGCCACATGAAAGGGTTCATGGAGAAGGCGGGGGAGAAGGGCGTGCCCGAGGAGACCGCCCAAAAAATCTGGGAACTCATCGCCAACTTCGCCTCCTATGCCTACTGCAAGGCCCACGCCGCCACCTACGGCGAACTGGCTTACCAGTGCGCCTGGCTCAAGGCCCATTTCCCCGCCGAGTTCTTCGCCGCCGTGCTGGCCAATCAGGGGGGCTTTTATTCCTCCGCCGTCTATCAGGAAGAGGCCCGGCAATGCGGGGTCTTATTGCTTAATCCGGATATAAACAAAAGCAAACACACCTATTCCGTCGAATGGGATGGGATTCGCACAGGACTGGGACAGGTCAGCGGGCTTCCGCAGACCGCCGTGGAGGCGGTGCTTGATGCCCGGCGGGCGGCTCCTTTTGCCGACTTGGCCGGAGTCCTGTCCCGGGCGCAACTGTCCCATGCTGACGCCGTGGCCCTGTGCCAGGCCGGCGCCTTCGATGCGTTGTCGAGGGAAGCAGTGCCGGGGCCTTCCCGCACGGCCCTGCTGAAACAAC
>CAIUWO010000684.1 GCA_903902895.1 Candidatus Hydrogenedentota bacterium
GCCGCAGGCAGTCAAGGGCGCGACAGGCGCCTGGGTCGAACTTTCCAACGGGGACAAGACCGTGCTGCAACCGGGCGATCCGGATGCGGCGCTGGTGGTGGTGCAACCCCGGGGACGCACCGCGGTCCGCTATGGCGCGGCCGAGGAGAAGGGGGGGCGGCTGGAATTGGGCGGGGGCGCGGCGCCGGGATTGAGCCTTGCCGAAACCTGGCGGCAACTCAACCCGGGACTGGTGGAGCGGACCGTCACGGTCACGGCGAACGCCGACGGCCGGTATTACCTCGACATGCCCTGGCGCGTCTCCGGCAAGGGAAAGTGCTACACCTTTGTCGGGGAGGAGGCCGAAGCGAAGACCTTCAGTCCCAGCTGCACCGGCGCGGGCTTTGGCGACAATTCGTGGCAGACCTTCCCCATGGTCGGCTGCCTTGTCGATGGCACCTTCTACGGCGTCACGGGCGATTCCCCGGGCCTGTGGGAGAACCGCAGCTTTTTCGGCTGCGACCCCGCACAGGGAAAGTTTTCCCTCGCCACCGGCGACGGCTCGGCGGAACGGGTCGTGATGATTCCATGGGACGTGGACGCGACCAACATCTACCGCACCCGTTTCGACGGGTGGCAGCACATCGAGGCGGGGCAGACGCAGACCTTCACCAGTTGGCTCTTCGCATCGCCCGCCCGCGACCTGTATGGCGTTCAAATGGCCGCCCATCTGGCCCTGGCAAATGCCAAGCGGTTCAATAGTTCCGGGCTGGAGGCGATCCTGCGCAACACCTCGTATCTGCTGCTGCGGCGCAACCTAATGCGGACCGAAAGCGACTACATCTTCATCTCCGGCGTGGGCTACGGATGGAAGCAGTGGGTCAGCGACGGTTTCTGGATGAGTCGGGGCCTGGACGACCCGAAATACGACGCTGAATCCAACATGGCCGTGTTCTACGAACGCGTCAACTACGAGGACAACGCCCAGTACTTCCTGATCTGGTCCTACCTGGTCAAGCAGGCCGGCGGCACGCCGGACCCGCGCACCGTGGCCCGGGCCTACAAATTCATCCGTGACCACGAAGTCGACGGACTCTACATCCCGCCCCGGCTCACGCCGGACAAGGCCTTCATGAAGACCTACCACGACCAGTTGCCCTATGACGACGACGACGCGCCGTCGTCCAACCAGGGCTTCCACTGCGGCGCGCTCATGGCCGCGCGCGAGCTCGGCTTTCCCGTGACCGACGCGGACATCGACAAGGCCATTGCCGGATACCGCCGCATGTTCAACGAGACCGGCGGCTATTTCGCCACCAGCCTGAAACAGCAGGACAACATCGGCCAGGACAGCCTCTACGGCGAGGTGCTTACCTATGCGGTGTTCGGCAGGAAGCTGCTGCCGGACGATCTGGTGAAGCGCCATCTGGAAACCACCATGCGCATCCAGTCGCCCTACGGCATGCGCGTCATCTCCAAGGCCAACGGTGATCTGCTTCCGGAGCATACCGGCGTCTACGTGTTCGGCGGGTCATGGTTCCTGAACGACGGCGCGAACTATCTGGACGGCCTGATCCACGGCATGCCCTCCGACTGGGTGGACGACAAACTTCTGTGGCGGATGGAGAAGGAACTGGCCTGGATGCCCGCCTTCCACGAGTCCATCAGCACGCTGACCGGCAAGCCCCATGGCCACCACCTCTATTCCTGGAACTCCGGATTCTGGTGGCTGCGCCGCGAGGTCCGCAAACACATGGGCATCACCGGTCCCGACCCGCTCCTGACCCGCCTCGACGAGAAACTGGGCATCGTGAAACAGGACGGCTATCTCGCCTACGACCCGGACAAAGCGACACTGCACACCCCTACCAAGTGAGGATGTAGGACAGTCGCCCCCGGCTGTCGTTCCCTGTCCCCCGTTGACGGGGCTTGCCCGCCTCTGGCGGGGTGGCCCAAAGGGCCGGGGCTTGTCCGCCTCAGGCGGGGGTGTGGACCACCCGCCACAGACTAACCGCCCGCCTGCCTCAAAGTCCCCCTTCGAAGGGGGACAACCACGCTGTAAGCGTGGTAGGGGGATGTTGGCCCTTCCCCCTCAGTAATTGAGCGCCAGCACCAGCAGCATGGCGAGGCCGAGGCCAAGCTTTACGGCGACGCCGGCGATGCGGCCGAGGGCCGCGCCGACGCCGGTCTGGATCGAGGCGCCCGCCGTCTTCTTCACGATAAGCAGTTCATAGAGCGCGGCGCCGCCAAAGGCGCCCGCGACCGCGCCTATCAGCGTGCCGACCACGGGA
>CAIUWO010000685.1 GCA_903902895.1 Candidatus Hydrogenedentota bacterium
AGTCTAACGCAAAGGCGCGAGGACGCGAAGGCGCCAGAAGCATATGCCCGTGTTCTTCGCGTCTTTGCGTCCTCGCGCCTTCGCGTTAAATGCTTTTGTCCCGATCTGGCTGACTGCAACAAGAGGCTTACAACAGGAGCCAACCCATGCTTAGGTTCACGCCGCGCGCAATTCTGCTGACTTTGTGCCTGATTGCCGGTGGCGCTTTCCGCGCCCACGCCGCGGACGCCGCCCTGCCCGACCCCGAGAAACCGGGCCCCTATCCCGTCGGTGTGACGACCATGGTCTTTGTCGACCACAGCCGCACCGACGCGGCGACAGACGGGCCCCGCTCGCTGATGACGGAAATCTGGTATCCCGCCACCGACGAGGCGAAGGGCATGCCAAAGAACCGGCTTTCCGAATTCTTTCTGAAGAACAAGTCGCCCGAGTTTACCCTGCTCATGCTGGCGGTGTTTGGCGTGGACCTGACCGAGGCGGACTCTCGCTTTCAAAACTTTTCCGTGCGCGACGCCATGATGCGCGACGGCCTGTTTCCGCTGCTCCTCTTCTCCCACGGCAACGGCGGATTCCGCATGCAGAACACCTTCTGGTGCGAGCACATGGCCAGCCACGGCTACATCGTCATGTCGCCGGACCACACGGGCAACTGCGCCGGCACCTTTGTGGACGGCAACCTGGTGCTCATACAGCAGGGCGACGCGGCGCGCAAACAGTTCGCCCTGGACCGGCCCAAGGACATCTCCTTTCTCATCGACACCATGGACCGCATGAACAAGGGCAACGACAGCCGCTTCTTCGGGCGGGTCGACATGGCGCACATTGGCATGTCGGGCCATTCCTTCGGCGGGTACACCTGCACGTGGATTGGCAATCTGGAGCCGCGGGTGAAAGCGCTGGCCCCGATGGCCGGTGCGGCCGAGGAACGCACCAACTTCGACACCCCCGTCATGGTGTTGCTCGCCGACGAGGACGACACGCTCGGCGGGGACAGCGCGGCCAAACTGGCCAAGTACTGTGAAATGTCGAAGGGGCCGCACTATTTGGTGGAGTTCAAGAACGGCGGGCACTACTCGTTCACCGAGATGTACCAGCTCCGGCCCGATTTCGGCGACGGCGTGGGAACCGGGAAGCGCGTCTCCAACGGCGAGCCAATCACCTATGTGGCGAAGGATGTGGCCTTCACGATGATCAACGGCTACACAACGGCCTTCTTCGGCAAGTACCTCAAGGGGCAGAACGGCTACGACGCCTACCTCGCCGAGAATCACAATCCGGAAGAGCTAATCACCAAGGCCGCGCCGTAGTAGAAGTTCAATCTGGAACTCCGGAAATCAGGAAAAGCAGGCGCTCCCTGTTCCTGAGTTCCTGCTTTCCAGATTCATTTCGCTTTCTTCAGCCGTACCGCCAACTCCGCCACGCGTTTGCCCAGCGCTTCCCCCTTCTTGAGGTAATGATCGGCGACCAGCCCCTCCTGTTTCTTGGCATCCGCACCGCCGCTTGGGTCCTCGTCCATGGACGACGCGCCGAAGGGCTGCCCCGCGCCCGGTCCGCCCACGACGATCATCTGGCACACCAGCATCGACTGGAGGATGTTTGTCTGCACCAGCTCCTCCCCGGCGGACAGGCCGCTGCCGGTGGCGAAGGCCGCGCCAAGCTTGTCATGGAGCCGCGCGTCCTTGATGGGCCAGCTGTTGATGAACTCCTGAACCTTGGGCGCCACATTGGCCTTGTACACCGGGCTGCCCACGATCACCGCGTCGGCGGCGAGCACATCCTCGGGCGTGGCTGTCGCCACGTCCAGCACCGTCACCGCGGCGCCG
>CAIUWO010000686.1 GCA_903902895.1 Candidatus Hydrogenedentota bacterium
CGGGCTGGAATCGGACGACAACCGGGTGGACCGCATGCGCGGCGCATGGATCGCCTTTGAGCCGTGGGAGCACGCCCTCGGCCGGATAAAGCGCATGGAGGCCGTCACCCGCGACGACGTGGTCCGCGTGGCCAACCAGTATTTCGGCGCGGGTTACATCGCCGGATACCGCGAGGACGCGGCCCGTCCCGTGCCGCACGTGGAAAAACCGCTGCTGCCCAAGATCACCATCGACCCGGCGAGCGTGTCCGCCTTCGCACGCGAGGCGCTCGACATCCCCTGCCCGCCCATGGAGCCCGTGTACATACGCGCCGGGCGGGACTATGAGAAGAAGGAGGACGGGCGCGGCGTCACCTTCTATGTGAACCGAAACCCGATCAACGACGTGTTCACCTTCTCCCTGCGCGCCGAAACGGGCACGCGCGAGAACGAACTGGCCGCGGTCGCCGTGCGGCTGGCGCAGATTTCAGGCACCGAACGGCTCTCGCCCGATGATTTGCAGCGCGAATGGTACAAGCTCGGCACCACCTTCAACGTCGCCGCAGGCGAACACGAGACCGTGTTTGACATGACCGGGCTGGACGAGAATTTTGAGAAGTCCGTGGCGCTGCTCATGGAACTGCTCTGGAAGCCCGCCGTCGGGCAGGACGCGCTCGACCAGCTCAAGGCGATTATCCTGCAGCAGCGCGTCGACTCGCGCAAGGAGCAGGAATCCATCACCAAGGCGCTCGTGGAGCGGCACCGCTACGGCAACGACGCCTACTACCTGCGCATGCCCTCCACCGAGCGCGTCAACGCGCTCACCGCCGCGGAACTGCAGCAGGTCATCCGCAACATGGTGAGCAGCCGCCAGACCGTGTGCTACACCGGCACGCTGGACGCCGCGAAACTGCTCGACATCGTCCGGAACAGCCATCCCATCCACGGACTGCTGGACGATCCCCCGCCCTACAGGCGGCTCAACGTGGCGGCGCCCCGGGCCAGCGAGGTTTTCTTCATGCAGAAGGAGGCCGCGCAGGCCCATGTGCAGCTCGACTTCGGCGGCGCGCCCTACGACCCGCGCATCAGCCCGCAGGCCCAGTTGTACAACAGCTACTTCGCCGACGGCATGGCCGGGATCGTCTTCCAGGAACTGCGCGAGGCGCGGGCCCTGGCCTACGTGGCCGCCGCGCGCTACACGCCGGGCTACCGCAAAGGCGACCAGAACGTCATGATGGGCATCATCCAGACCCAGGCCGACAAGACCGCCGACGCCGTCGGCGCGTTTGTCGAACTGCTCGACCGCATGCCCCGCGCCGAGGAGCGCTACGCCACCGCCCGCGAGTCGTTGCTGAACAGCTACCGCACCGGCAAGATAGGCTTCCGCGAGGTGCTGGAGACAGTCCTCGGCTGGGAGCGGCGCGGCATCGCCGAAGACCCGCGCCCGGCGTGGTTCGACGCCATTCTGAAGGCGGAGAGCATCGACACGGTGGTCGCGTTCCAGAAGGAGGCCATCGCGGACCGGCCCAAACTTATCTCCATTGTGGGCGACAAAAACCGCATCAATCTGGACGCGCTGAAAGCCTTCGGCACGGTCACCGAACTGAACCTGGACGAAGTGTTCGCCAAATGACCGCGCCCATGACACGACGGCAATTCATTGCCGCCACGGGAGCACTATTGGGCGGGCTCGCCGCCGGCCGTATCGCCGCCCAGCCCGCAGGCTTTTCCTTTGCGGCCATGAACGACCTGCACCTCCAAACAGACGAGGGCGGCAAGGCCCTGGCGATCATGGTGGACGCGCTGAACGCGCGGGACGACCTGGACTTTACGGTCGTGCTGGGCGACCTGACCACTGCCGCCAAACCGGAAGAGTTCGCCTTGGCCAAGGCCGGTCTGGACCGGCTGCGCAAGCCCCACTTTGTGGTGCCAGGCAATCATGACGCCGACAAGGACGGCGTGCCGGGGTTTGAACAGGCCTTTGGCCCGGCAAACTGGCGGCACGAGCACGACGGCTGGGTGCTGCTGGGACTGAACTCCACCCAGGGCGTGTCCTCGGACGTTACGATTCCACCAGACCGGCTCGAATGGCTTAAGAAGGAAGTGGGCGCCATAGACCCGGCCACTCCCATCGCGCTGTTCTTGCACCACCCGCTTAATCCCCATTCAAAAGCCTACCGCGTGAAGAACGCCGAAGAGGTCCTGGCCCTCTTCCAGGGCCATGCCCTGCGCCTCGCCGCCGCAGGCCACTTCCACGGCAACCAGGAAGAACGGCGCGACGGCATCCTCTTCACCACCACCGCCTGCTGCGCCGGCACCCGCGGCAACCATGACAAGGCTACCGAAAAGGGCTGCCGCCTTTTCCACTGCAAGGGCGACCAGATAGAAACGGAGTTCGTGGTGGTGGCGCTCTAATTTTGAGTGCGGTGGCCATGCCACCGCTTTCTCTCGCCGGGGCCATGCCCCGGCGCGCAGAGCGAAGCTTTGCGGACAGAGGTAATGAGCTGTGTAACTGCGTAACGAGGGAGTCTTCTTTATGCTTGACCTTTCCGAACCCAAAACAGCCCTGCTGTTGACCATACTGCGCGACGCGGCGGCCTTGGGCCGCGCGGTGCGCGCCGAAACGAAGCCTGCGGGCCTTACCAAAGAAGACTTGTCGCCGGTGACGGTGGGCGATTTTGCCATTCAGGCCATGGCCGGACGCCGCCTGCGCGACGCCTTTCCGGGTATTCCGCTGGTGGCCGAGGAGGACAGCGCCGACCTGCGCGCGGCCGACGGTGCGGTGGTGCTGGCGGCGGTCACGTGGCACGTGTCGCGCTTTGAAAAGGATGCCACTCCGGAGGCGGTGTGCGACTGGATCGATGTGGGCGGGGCGGAGCCGGGCGACGCCTTCTGGACGCTTGACCCTATCGACGGCACGAAGGGTTTTCTGCGCGGCGGCCAGTATGCCGTGGCACTGGCGCTGGTGGAGCACGGCAAGTCGGTGCTGGGCGGTCTGGCCTGTCCCGGGCTCAACCCCGACGGCACACCCGGCGCGGGCATGATCGCCCTGGCGAAGTGCGGCGGGGGCGCATGGGCCACGCCGCTGGATGACCCCGGCGCGGCGTGGCAGCGGCTGTGCGTGTCGTCCTGCGCCAACCCGGCGCAGGCGCGCATGATGCGCTCCTTCGAGGCGGGCCACACCAACACGGGCCAGACCGATGCCATCGCGGAGGCAATGGGCATGAACACCGAGCCGGTGCCCATGGACAGCCAGGCCAAATATGCCGCCCTGGCGGCCGGCCGCGCCGAAATGCTGTTGCGCCTGCTGTCGCCGTCGCGGCCGGACTACAAGGAAAAGATTTGGGACCATGCGGCGGGTTCGCTGGTGCTGGAAGAGGCGGGCGGGCGCGTGACGGACCTGTGCGGCGCGCCGCTCGATTTCACGCGGGGCCGCTCACTGACGGCCAACACGGGGCTGCTCGTGACCAACGGCGCGGTCCACGCCGCCGCGCTGGCTGCCGTGCGCCGCGTGGTGGAGAACGACTGAAGAGGCAAGGCATGCGCGGGGAAGAAATGGCGTTGGCCGCCACGTTAACTCAGTGTAAAGAGTTTTCGTGAAAAAGGCGCTGGCCGGGGACTGAACGGGGGCGGGTCAACGGCCCAGGCAGTAGAGACGTGCTGAAGGAGGCTTGGTCCATGGACAAGACGCTTCGTTTGGCCGAGAG
>CAIUWO010000687.1 GCA_903902895.1 Candidatus Hydrogenedentota bacterium
CGGCGAGGGCAACGCGCAATACACCTTCACCTACAGCGCCCGGGACAATGTGACCACACCGCTCCAGGCGTCGGTGCGGGGGATGGTGTTTGAACTGGGCGGGCGCGAGGTGCGCGCCAAGACCGACGCCGTGGTGTTCCCAGCCCCCATCGCGCTGGGCCTGGCCGTGGCCCCGGTGGCGGGCCAGGCCTCGGCGGAGGTCTCTGTTGCCGCCATCACCGCCGACCAAGCCCCGGCGGCCCTGGAGAAGGTGAGCGTCGCACTGGAAAGGGAAGACTGGATATACAACGTCCGGCATTATTCGAGCCACAACGAGCCCTGGTATATCAAGGTGTTCCGACTTGTGGAGGACCGTACCGTAACCCTCCAAAACGGCACCGGCAAGACCAGTTTTGACTTCAACAACAGTTGGGGGCGCTACCGCATCCGGGTGCATGCCGCCGAGACGCCGCTCTTCAGCAGCACGGTGATCAACAGCCGCTGGAACCGGATCGAGACGGACCGGGTAGTCAGCAAGCCCGAGCTGATAGACCTGAAGCTGAACAAAGACCTTTACGACATCGGCGACAGCTGCGAACTGCAAATCCGCGCGCCCTTCGACGGGACCGCCTTCATCGCCGTGCAGGGCGACAGCTTCAAGCAGACCTTCGTCCAGCCCGTTGCCCAGGGCGAGGGCATGGTTTCCTTCCCCGTCACCGACCAGCACTACCCCAACGCCTGGCTGGAGGTGACCGTGGTCCGCAAGGTGGACAAGGAAAAGACCCAAGCCTATCCCTTCTCCAGCTTCGCCATGGTCAATATGCCGGTCAATGACGGGCGCAAACACATCACCGTGAGCTATCCGGACCTTCCCACGGAGATACGCCCGGCCCAGAAGGTCGACTTCGTGGTTGAGACCAAGGACAATGCGGGCAACCCGGTTGCGGCGGAGGTGACGCTTGCGGCGGTGGACGAGGGCGTCCACAACATCCTCGACTACGCCAACCCTGACCCGTACACCTGGTTCCAGCGTTCGCGGCAGGTGGATATGCGGCGGGCGCATTACTACGACAAGGTGGCCTACGACTTTGACCCCGCCGCCATCGGCGGCGACGCGATGGAGAAACGGCTGGGCGGGGCGCCGCAAATCGGCGACAACTGGGTCAAGCCGGTGGCGCTGTGGTCGGGCGCGGTGACGACGGACGCCAGCGGCCGGGCCACGGTGTCCTTCGACGTGCCCGAGTTCAACGGGCAGCTGCGGCTGGTGGCCGTGGCGGTGGACAAGTCGGCCACGGGCACGACGGCGGCAAGCCTGTTTGTGCGCCGTCCCTACATTCTTCAGACAAGCATGCCGCGCTTCGCGCTCTTCGGCGACCAGTTCTCTTGCGGCGTGACCGTGATCAACACGACGGCGGAAGCCCGCCGCGCGGTGGTGCGCTGGCGGACGGAGGGCACGCTGGCCGGGCAGGGCGAGAAGAAGACCGACCTCGCGCCCGGCAAGGACGCGCACTTCCCGGCCGACTTCAGCACCAACGCCATCGGACAGGGGAAAATCCTGTGGGAGGTCGACATCCTCAACGCCGGGGACGACACGGTGCTGGAGCATCTGGTCCAGGACGCGCCCATACCGGTGCGGCCGCCGGCCGCATGGCGCACGGACCACGCGCTGGCCGCGGTCAATCCCGGCGAAACCAAGACCTACCAAAACACCGCGTTCATCGACGACGCGTCGGTGGCGCTCAACCTGACGGCCACGGCCAATCCGCTGTACCGTCTGCAAAGAAACCTGAACTTCCTGCTGCACTACCCCTACGGCTGCGTGGAGCAGACCACGTCATCGGTCATGCCGCTCTACCTGATTCAGAAGAGCCCCGAGATGCTGCTGGGGCTCAAGGACCTGCCGGAAAACGTGGAGCCGGCCAAGATGGTGCAGGGGTACATTCAGGCCGGCGTGTCGCGGCTGTTCTCCATGCAGACGGCCAATGGCGGCCTGTCCTACTGGCCGGGCGGCCCCGACGCCTATCCCTACGGCTCGGTGTACGCCGCGCATTTCCTCACGCTGGTGTTCAAGGACAACGCCGCGACGGTGCCCGAGAAGTCCTTCCGTTCGCTGCAGGACTACCTGCGCAAGATCATGCGGGGCACGCCGAACACGGCCCGCAGCGACAGCAGTGCGGACCTGTACACGCGCGCCTATGCTTGCTACGTGCTGTGCATGGACGGGCAGCTGGACGCTATCCAGTACATTCCGCGTTTCGACACGGTGAGCATGCCCGAATCGGCGCGTTGGCTGCTGGCCGCGGCCCTGGCCAAGAACACGGCCGACCCGGCCCGGGTGAAAAAGTATCTTGAAACGGCGCCCAGCAAGGCGTTTGAGGAGAGAGAATACG
>CAIUWO010000688.1 GCA_903902895.1 Candidatus Hydrogenedentota bacterium
CCTCGTCGCGCCGTTCCGGGGGGAGCCTGAGGTATTCAAGCGCCGCAACGAGCTGCATCTCAAGTATGCGCTGCGTCCCGGCGGCAAGCGATTCATCGTTTTTGAACTGGGGGTCCATGTCCCTATTGTAGCGCGTGGGACCCAGGCAGGTCATGCCCGACGGGTGCGAACCGATACGACGGCAGGGGCCGGCCGTATTGATGTGCCAGGAAAGGCCGCATACCGCCACCGTCTTATTCCATCCTTTTGGAGTGCGCGCGGCCATGCCCGTCTTCCCTGGAACCGCCAATATCCCGATTGGCATGCTTTCCGGAAGCCAATCAGGAGATTGGCGATCCCAGGAAGCGCCACGTCCCGCCTGCCCCGCTCCGTACCGCAGGCGCTTGCCTCGCCGTAGCCCTTGGGCGAAGGCAGGTCCCGCTGGTCTTGCCCCCGTACCGCAAGCGTCCCGCCTGCCCTTTCTTCCGTTCCGCTACGGGCTGCTGACACGGCCTTCCGCTATCGCGGGCCGTGTCCTTAGCCCTACGCTGCACTGCGCTCTCAAGCATGTTCAAGCAGAAAACCTTTTAGGCGGTAAGGCGGTAAAGCAGCCAAGCATTAAGACCTGGAAAGGCGGAACCCGATGAAGCTGCTCGTACCCGCCGGGGTGCTGCTGTTGCGATACGCTGAACGGCAGCTGCCGAAGCCGTTGTACCAGCCACCGCCCCGATACACACGGCTCGCGCCCGATGCCGGCCCCGTCGGGTTATTCCACGGCGGCCCGCCGCTCGTGTAGTACGTGCCCAGATACCAGTCACCGCACCACTCCCACACGTTGCCGGTCATGTCATACGCGCCCACCGGACTCGGGCTGTTCACCGTCGTCACCGTCCCATTCGGGCTCACATTGGTCCCGTTGAACCAGCCCACCGGCGACGTGTAGGGATACGCTGTCAAACCAAGCGGGTTGTCAAACGTGTCCGCCGAGTTGTAATCGTTGCAACGGTTGCGGGTTCCCGTGGCGTTCGTGTCGCTCAGGAACCCGTAGATCCAGTGCTTCGTCCCGTCCCACGCCGCGGCCCGCTCCCATTCCGCCTCCGTGGGCAGGCGGTAGCCCCCCGTAGTCGGCGGCGCCACCGTCAGCGGCCAGTTCGCCGCGCCCATGTTGTAGCAAGACGCCACCCCCTGCCACTGGCTCAGCCAGTTGCAGAACGCCACCGAGCCGTACCAGGACACCCGCACCATCGGGTGCGTGTCCATCGAATAGTTCGTCGTCCCCGGCAGCCCCACCCGCGTCTTCGACGAAAACACCCCGCCCGAATACTGGATGTTGCAGTCTGTGGAGGCAAAAGACACTATCAGGAAGCGGAAACCCGCGCCCCCGGCATAGATGCTGCCCGTGCCCGCCCAGGGTGTCCCGGCCGCGTCGCTGTACAGATAGCCCTGCGCCAACGCCCAGTTCAGCACGTCGCAATACTCCTTGTTCGTCACCTCGCACTTGCCCAGCGTGTACGCCGCCAGCGTCACACTGTGCACCGGGTCTTCGGTGGTGCCCCCGTATGTGCGGTCGTCGTTCGTGCCGCTGGCCAGCCGACCCATGTTAAACGCACCCGCCGCCACGGACACCGTCTGCGGCGTCAGGAATATCGTGTCGCTCACCACGCCCGACTCCCCGGCCCCGTTGCGGGCCTTGAAGTACACCGTGCGCGTGCCCACGCCAAAGGACAGCGTGAAGGCCGGGGCAACGCCGTAGGCCATCCACACCGCCCCGGTAAAGCTCGCCGACTCGCTCGCCATATAGTCCACCGGGCTGTTCGTCGCCGTGTTGTTCAAGGTCACCCCAAGCGGCATCGTCGTCGCCGCGCCGCTGTTGATCGCAAATGAGGTGACCACGGGCGGCGGCGGGATAAAGGTAGCCGTCACGGAGAGATTGGCCATCACGTTCGTGTCCGTGCGGGTGGCCGTCATCACGCCGTCCGACCACTGAGAAAATGCATAACCACCGCCCGCCACAGCCGTCACCAGCGTGCCCGATGCGCCATGGTTCACCGTCTGCGGCGATACGCCCGTGATCGACCCGTTCGCACCCGCCGTGTAGGTCAGCGTGTACTGGTTGATGGCAAAGGTCGCCGTTACCGTGCGCGCAGCCGTCACTGCCGTGGTCGTGTACGACCCCGCCTGCGCGCCCTCCACGCTGTCCACCACGCTGACGATATGCCAGCCCGGGTCGGGCGTCACTGTGATCGCGCTCGTGCTGCCATGGTTCACCGTCGCCGGGACCGCTGTGCAGGAGCCATTGCCCGTCACGTTGCAGGTGATGGCGTAGCTGTTGATGGCGAAGGTCGCCGTTACCGTGCGCGCAGCCGTCACTGCCGTGGTCGTGTACGACCCCGCCTGCGGCCCCTCCACGCTGTCCACCACGCTGACGATATGCCAGCCCGGGTCGGGCGTCACTGTGATTGCGCTCGTGCTGCCATGGTTCACCGTCGCCGGGACCGCCGTACAGGTGCCGTTGCCGATCACGTCACACGTGATGGCATAAGTATTGATCGCGAAGGTCGCCGTTATCGTCCGCGCCGCCGTCACCGCCGTCGTCGTGTACGACCCCGCCTGCGGCCCCTCCACGCTGTCCACCACGCTGACGATGTGCCAGCCCGGATCGGCCGTCACCGTGATGGCGCTCGTCGAACCGTGGTTCACCGTGGCCGGGACCGCCGTGCAGGTCCCACTGCCCACCACATTGCAGGTGATGGCGTAGCTGTTGATGGCAAAGGTGGCCGTCAC
>CAIUWO010000689.1 GCA_903902895.1 Candidatus Hydrogenedentota bacterium
CCGTGGCGCTTGAGGTGGTCGGGGGTGACGTTCAGCGCGGCGGCGATCCAGGGATGGAAGGTGCCGGCGGTCTCCAACTGGTAGCTGCTCGCCTCAACGACGACGAACTCGGGCTGGTCCTCGAGCAGGGCGACCAGCGACAGCGGGCGGTCATTGTTGCCCGCGAGGTCGACGGTGCGGCCGCAGGCGGCGATCATCGCGCGGAGCAGCTCGGTGGCGGTGGTCTTTCCGTTGGTGCCGGTGAGCGCGATGATCCTTGACCGGCAGAAGCGCGAGGCGAGCTCGAGTTCGCCGATGATGGGAATGCCGCGCACGCGCATGGGCGCGAGCAGGTCCGAGGCGAGGGGCACGCCGGGGCTGGTGACCACCATTTCGGCGCCCTCGAAGGCGTCCATGGTGTGGCCGCCGAGTTCGAAGGAAACGCCCATTTCCAGGCACTGCGCGCGCCACGGGTCCAGACGGGGCGCGTCGGACGATTCGGTGATGAAGGGCCGCGCGCCCTCGCGGAGCAGCAGCCGGGCGGCGGCCGTTGTCGACCGTCCCATTCCCACGAGGACTACCTTTTTTCCTGCAAGGTCCATCATATCCTCCGCGGCACCGCGGTTTAGTCCGCAAATCTCACCAGTTCACGCCACGCCTTTGCAAGACTATGCCAATGGTGCGCTTGTAATCAAAGACCACGGGTCTCAGCGTCATTGCGAGCGGAGCGAAGCAATCTCTTGTCCGCAATAGACTCGCCCTGTCAGGACCGTCGTTTCAAGAGATTGCTTCGTCGGACTGTGTCCTCCTCGCAATGACGTGGTGGGACATACGGTTTAGCGCAGTTTTAGGGTGGCAAGACTCAGCAGCGCGAACACGAGCGCCACAATCCAAAAGCGCATGGTCACCTTGGTCTCGACCCATCCCAGAAGCTCAAAATGGTGGTGCAGCGGCGCCATGCGGAACACGCGCTTTCCGGTCATCTTGAACGAGGCGACCTGGATGACCACGCTGGCGGCCTCCAGCACGAAAATGCCGGCCACCACGGGGAGCAGCAGTTCCTGCTTGGTCAGCAGGGCCAGCGCGCCGATGGCGCCGCCCAGCGCAAGCGAACCGGTGTCGCCCATGAACACCTCGGCGGGGTGCCCGTTGAACCAGAGAAAGCCGAGGCCCGTGCCCAGCAGCGCGGCGCCGAACACGAAGAGTTCGGAGGCCTCGGGCACATAGGTGAGAAAGAGATAGTGGGACCAGTCGGCGCGGCTCACAATATAGGCGATGCCCGCGTAGGTCAGGATGGAGATGACGCCGACGCCCGCGGCCAGGCCGTCGAGGCCGTCGGTGAGGTTGACCGCGTTTGAGATGCTGACCATGAGGACCACGACGAAGAGGATGTAGAAGATGCCCAGGGGTATGAACAGGTTCTTGAAACCGGGCACGCCGACCTTGGTGTGCAGGTCGGGCTCGCTTGCCGCGACCGCGCCGGGCAGGGCGGCCTCGATCAGCAGGCGGTTCATGCGGACGATGTCACGCGAACTGAGCGTGTCTGCGCCGCGTTGGCAAAGCGATTCGAGTTCGCGGTTCTTCATGTCATCGGGCCAGAATCTTGGATCATAGAGGTAGCGTCCGCGCAGCGCTGTGTTGAGCCCCTGAATTACGGCAAGCCGGTCGCGCTCGGCAGTCACACCCTTTCCGACGGCGTCGGAGAGTATTTCCTTCACCTCGGGCGGGAAGGTGTCCCATATCTTCTTCTGGGGGGTCATTTGGGGGGATGCGGCGGCCTTGGTGAGCGCCGACTCCAGGCCGGACCAGTCGATGATGTCGCGCGGGTAGACGGTAGAGGCGCTGACGGTGATGGGGTTGAAGTAAAGGTAGACGCCAAGCATCAGTCCGGTGAGTATCTGGCCGATGAACTTGGCGCGGGCGCTGAGCCCGTCATTGTGCCTGCGGCGCAGTTTGATGAAGTCGTCGATGAATCCGACCGTGCCGAGCAGCAGGATGACGAGCATGGACAGCCAGAGCAGGCGGTTGGTCAGCCTTCCCCACAGGAGGAGCGCGGCGAGCGTGCCGCCGATGATCATGACGCCGCCCATGGTGGGGGTGCCCGCCTTCCCCTTGTGCAGGGCGTGCAGGTCGGCGACGTGGTCCTTCTTGATGTACTGGCCGATTTTGAGCTCGCGCAGGCGGCGGATGAGGGCGGGGCCGAAGAGCAGGCACAGCAGGAAGCCTGTGACGGCGGCGCCGCCGGCGCGCACGGTTTGATAGGTCAGCACGTTGAGCGCGCCGAACCAGGGTTCCAGCATGTCTGCCAAGTAGTAAAGCATGGGTCTTTGGGTCCTGTCCAGGGCGGGGGGTCAGCCTCCGTCGTACATTCGTTTCAGCGCCTCAATCACCGTCTCCATTCGCACGCCGCGCGATCCCTTGACCAGCAGCGCGTCGCCGGGGGCGGCGACCCGGCGCACGGCCAATGCAATCGCCCCGTGGTCGTCCAGCGCCTCGGCATGGGGCACGCCGGCCTCCAACGCGCCGGCCGCCATGTCGGCCCCGTGGGGGCCGTAGGCAAAGAGGTGCGCCACGCCAAAGCGCGCCGCGGCGCGGCCCACTTCACGGTGTAGATCCCGGGCGGCGGCGCCGAGTTCCAGCATTTCACCGAGCACGGCCATGCGCGCGCCGTCAACGCGCCGGTCCGCCAGGGCCTCCAGGGCCGCGGTCATACTGGCCGGATTGGCGTTGTAGGAGTCGTCCAGAACGGTCAGCGGCCCGACGGCGAGGGTCTTGAAGCGGCTCAGGGCCGCGCAGGCCGCGCGCAGCGGCCCCTCGATTTCGACAATGCCATGGCGCATGGCCACGGCCACGGCGAGCAGGACGTTGGTGGCGTGGGCGCGCACGGCAAGCGGCAGGCGCAGCACGCCCACCGGGTCGATATCGAGCACCATCTCCCCCGCGTCGTCAAAGGCGCAGGAGCGCAGCACCACGTCGCCGTGGGCGCCGAAATACATCTTCGGGCCGTCGTGGCGCGCGGCCATGGCCAGGCACCAGGGGTTGTCCACGTTGACGTAGAACATGCCGCCTCGGGCGAGTCCGGTGACAATTTCAGCCTTGGCCCGGGCGATGCCCTCGATGGTGCCGAAGCCTTCGAGATGGGCCGGGGCAACGATGGTGACGGCGGCCTCGTCGGGCCGGGCAATGCGGCAGAGGCCGGCGATTTCGCCCGCATGGTTGGCGCCCATTTCAATGACGGCGTGCCGCGTGTTTTCGTCCATGAGCAGCAGCGACAGGGGGCAGCCAATGTCGTTGTTGAGGTTGCCCTGGGTCTTCACCACGGGATACTTGGAGGCCAGCAGGGCGGCAACCAGGTCTTTCGCGGTGGTTTTTCCGCTGGAGCCGGTGATGGCGATAACATTGGCGGCGCAGCGGGTTCGGTGCCATGCGGCGAAGTCCTGAAGGCGGCGGACGGGCTCCTCCGCCACGACGCACAGGCCGCCCGGCACAGGCTGTTCGCAGACGGCCGCCACGGCGCCCTTTTCAAAGGCCTGGGGAACGAAGGTGTTGCCGTCGAAGTTTTCGCCGGAAAGCGCGAAGAAGACATCGCCCGGACGGAGGGAGCGAGTGTCAGTGGAGACGGCTGAAAAGGTCCGGGCCGCCGCGCCGTTGTGTGGAACGGGCGCGCCGATGGCCCGGGCCAGTTCTCCCAAGGTGCATGTCCAGCTCATGGTTTAAGCGCCTTCAGTGCCGCCATCGCCTCTTCACGGTCGTCGAAATGACGCCGTTCGGTGCCGATGATTTGGTAGTTCTCGTGCCCCTTTCCGGCGACCATGACGAGGTCGCCGGGCTTGGCGAGGGCTATGGCCGTGCGGATCGCCTCCTCGCGCGATTCAATGACGAGATAGTCGTCGCCCTTGCGCCTGTCGGCGCGCTGCATGCCGACCTCCACGTCGAGCAGGATGCGGTGCGGGTCCTCGGTGCGGGGATTGTCCGAGGTGAGAATGCAGAAGTCCGACAGGGTGGCGGCGACGTTCCCCATTTTGGGGCGCTTGCCCTTGTCCCGGTCGCCGCCGCAGCCGAAGAGCGTGATGATCCGGCCCCTGCACAGGGCGCGCGCGGCGCGCAGCACGTTGGACAGGCCGTCGTCGGTGTGGGCGTAGTCGACTATGACGTAGAAGGGTTGTCCCGCATCGACGGGCTCGAAGCGCCCGGCCACACTGGCCAGCGTGCCGAGCCCGGCGGCGACGGCCTCAACGGGCACGCCCAGCCCCGCGCAGAGCGCGGCGGCGCAGAGGGCGTTGGACAGGTTGTGGCGGCCTATGAGACGGGTGCGGACGTCGGCCGCACCGAAAGGTGTGGCAAGACGGAACGCCGCGCCGCCGAAATCGAGGCGAACTTTCTCGGCGCGCACGTCGCCGCCCGCGCCATAGCGGTGGCAGGGCACGCGGGAGGCCGCGACGAAATGCGGGGCCGCCGGGTCTTCCGCGTTGACCACGGTGAAGTGCGGGTCGTCCCCCATGTCGGCGGAGGGTTCGATGCGGGTGAAGAGTTTCAGTTTTGCGTCGCGGTAGCTGTCCATGTCGCCGTGATAGTCGAGATGGTCGCGGGTGAGGTTGGTGAAGCCCGCGGCGACAAAGCGCACGCCGGCGACGCGCTCCTGATCGAGCGCGTGGGAGCTGACCTCCATGACGACGTGGGTGTGGCCGGCCGTTTCGGCGCGGTCGAACATGGCGGCGAGGTCCTCGGCGAAAGGCGTGGTGTGGGGCGCGTTGTGGAGCGTGCCGCCGATCTCGTAGCCGATGGTGCCGAAGTTGGCGCAGGAATGGCCTGCATGGTCGAGCACGGCCCGCACGAGGTGGGCGGTGCTGGTCTTGCCGTTGGTGCCGGTGACGCCCAGGACGCGCAGGCGGGTCGTGGGGTTGCCCGCAAGGGCATGGGCGAGCAGGCCGGGGGCGGTGCGCGGGTCGGCCGGGCGCAGGTAGGGCAGGCCGCAGAGTTCCGCAAGACCGTCCCTGCCGCCGACTATGGCGACGGCGCCGGCCGCGGCCGCCTGGGCGGCGAAATCATGGCCGTCGGCGTGGGCGCCGGGCGCGGCGACAAACACCGCGCCCGGACGGACGCGGCGCGAGTCCTCGGTGACCGAGGACGCGGTGAAGGCAACGCCGCCGGGGCAGGGAATCCCGAGCAGGTCACATAATTCGTGTTGTGTCAGAGACGGCATTTTTATCCTGTGGCTCTTCCTGCGGGTCCGCCACCGCCGGCACAGCCGGGGCTGCGGCGGGGGGTTCCGCAGCGGGCGGCTGCTGTTCCTGGGCAAGCATTTCGCCCTTTGGGCTGAAGCGCAGCGCGCAGACGGTGACATCTTCCAGACTTGCGCCGGGGGGCGGGTTCTGCCCGACGACCCATCCCGCGCCCTGGGCGTCCAGCGGCACGCCAAGGCGCTGGAGGCGCTCGCGGGCCTGGCGCTTGGTCAGGCCGTGCAGGTCGGGCATGGCGGTTTCCATTTTCGCGCCGGTGTGCCGGGCCACGAGTTCGAGTCCGTCGAGCGGGGCGATAAGCGCGTCGAGTGACGCGTCAAGGGCGTCGGGCCCGGGCGGCGGCGCGACCGTGTCCGCATCGGCCTCATCTGTGGGATCGGAGGGCTTGAGCGCGATTTCTTTTTTCTTGGGCTCGTTCTTCTTCTGGGCGGCAAGGGCGATTTTCTGCTGCTTTTCATGGGCGGCGACCACTTCGGGGTCGGTGACGGGGTCTTCGGGGACGCCGAGCCGCACGAGGGCGCTGCGCATCACTTTGGCGAAGACGGGACCGCACACGGTGCCGCCGTAGCGAATCCCGACGGTGGGTTCCTCGATGACGATCACGGCCACGAGCCTGGGGTTGCCCAGAGGCGCAAAACCGGCAAAGACGGTTGTGTAGGCCCCCGGCTTGTAGCCGCCCCCCTCGGACCTGAGACGGGCAATCTGGGCGGTGCCGGTTTTGCCGCCGACACGGTATTCCATGATATTGGCGGCGGTGCCGGTGCCGCGAAGCACGACACCGTGGCTAAGTTCCTGCATGGTGCGGGCCGTTTCGGGCGAAAGGATGCGCTGGGGCGGCGGGGCCTGGTGCTGGTAGGTCACCTTTCCGTCGCGTGCCACGGCGCGCTCCACGTAATAGGGCTGGACCAGGTATCCGCCATTGGCGATAGCCGCGTAACTCCTGCCGAGCTGGGGCATGGTGACGGAGATTTCCTGGCCCATGGGGAGCGAGCCCATGGTCAGGCGCGACCAGTTCTTGCGCGGCTGGAAGAGGCCGCGGCTTTCAAAGGCGAAATCGGGCGAGGTGGCTTTGCCAAAGCCGAACTTGCGGATCCATTCCTCCAGCCGCTCCTCGCCGAGCATGGCGGCGACCTTGATCATGGCGATGTTGCTGGAATGGGCGAAGCACTCCCGGAAGGGGAGTATGCCCATTTTGTGCGCATCCTTGATTCTGTGCCCGTAGGGGTTGAACGCGCCGTTCTCGCAGTCGATCATGGTTTCGGGCTTCACCAGGCCGTGCTCCAGGGCGGCGGCGGCCGTGACGATCTTGAAGGCGGAACCCGGCTCAAACACGTCGATGACGGCGCGGTTCTTGCGCAGTTGCGCGTCCACCTTGTCATACTCGTTCGGGTCAAAGGCGGGGCGGGTGGCCAGGGCAAGTATGGCGCCGTCGCGCGGGTCCATGATGATGCCCATGGCCGCGACGGACTGGGTTTCGGCGATGCGCTCGTCGAGCGCGGCCTCGAGGCTGTGCTGGATGCCGACGTCGATGGTGAGCTGGAGCATCTCGCCGCCGGTGGCCTCGGTGTATTCCTGGGTGCCCGAGCTGAGCAGGCGGCGGCCGTTGTCGGCCTTGGCGCGGAAGACGCCGGGCGTCGCGCCCAGGTGTTTGTCATAGCTGCGCTCGAGGCCCTCGCTGGCCTCGCCGGAGCGGTTCACGAATCCAAGCAGGTGGGCGACGGTGTCATGGTGGGGGTAGGTGCGGACGGGTTCCATGATCATCGAGACGGCGCCGCCGCTCCGGCTGCGGATTTCCTCTATGTCGGCCTCGGTCAGGCCTGGAATCCAGCGTTTGATCATGTTGAACTTGCGCGGCTTTCCGTCGGCGCCGTTGCGGACGAGTTTTTCGGCGACCTCCTCGCGGGTCATGCCAATCTTCCTGCTCAGGTAGTCACTGAGCACCTCCTCGTCGCCGAGCGCGACAAGGCGCGGGTCCACCCACAGCGAGGGGGCAAGGCTGTTGGTGGCGAGCACCACGCCGTTGCGGTCGAAGATTTCGCCGCGCGGCTCGGTGAGTTGAATCTCGCCGATGTGGAGCCTCTCCTCCTCGGTAAGCATGTTTCCCGGGTTGAGGTGGACCATGACAAGGCGCAGGGTTACCAGGACAAAAATAAGGAAGAAAAAGACACGCAGCCAGCGCACGCTGCCCTGGTTGCCCTGGGTAATGGGGACGTCCAGCCCCTCCATGGGGGTGAGGTCCAAGTTGAATCGGCGCTTTTTCATGGCACTGCATCCGTTCTGCGCAGGTTGCCTCCCGCCGCCCGCCGATCCAGAGCGGCCCGCACGGACCCTTTAGAGGTTGGCCAGCAGGTCGTTCGTCGGCGCGTCGGGGGAGTCGATGTCCGTTATCTGTTCCTTGGGAAGATCGAGCACTGTTGCTGTCGCGGCGGAACGCGAGGCCACCGCCACGGCCGGTGCGGCGTCCGCCGCGGAAGGACTGACGGGCGCCAAACTGGCGGGCGCCGCGGCTGGCATAACCGGCGCCGCGGGCGGCACGGAGGCGAACACCGGCAGGGCGACGGCGGGCGCGCTGGGCATGTCGGCCATCTCCACCCCCCCGTCAAGGGACCGTTCGCGCATGACGGGCATGGGGGTGTCGGGATGGACAACAACGACCTGAATCTGGCGGGGGTCGGGCGGGAGCATCTTGAGCTCTTCGATAATCTCGAAGACCCTGCCTATGTCGGTGTAGTTGGCCTCTTTGGAGCGGGCCGCGTCGAGGTCGGCGACAACCTGCCGGCGCTTCGCGGCGAGCTTTCCAAAATCGTAGTCGGCCTGGCGGGCCTGGAGACTGACCGACATGTCCCTGGCCATGAAGTAGAAAAGCGCCAGCAGCGGCGCCCAGGCGATCCACGCATAGAGCGCGCCGCGCACCTCGTTTTTGTTTCTTTTTTTCACCAGAGCCATTGCCTAACCCTCAACCGCGGCCGCCTCGCGCCGCTCGGCCACCCGCATTTTGGCGCTTTTCGCCCGCGGATTTGTCCGTGCCTCGTCTTCTGACGGAATGATGGGGCCCGATACGGGCAGCCGCAAGCGCGGCGCGCGCACCGAGAGCACCCGTCCATCCCGCGTCAGTTCCCTTTCGGGCCGCGACCACGCGCGGAACGCGTCCTTGACGACGCGGTCCTCGCCCGAATGGAACGAAATCACCACCAGCCGCCCGCCGGGTCGCAGCACCGCCACCGCCGACTCCAATCCCGCGCGCAGGCATTCGAGTTCCCGGTTCACCGCGATGCGCACGGCCTGAAAGACGGTGCGCACCTCGCCGGGCTCGCCGCGGACGAAGTCGAGCGTCTCGCGGACGGCATCGGCCAGGTCGCCGGTGCGGGTCATGCGTCCGGCGCGCTGGCGTTCCAGCACGGCTTTGGCGATGCGGCGCGCCGGGCCCACATCGCCCAGATCGCGCAGCGCCGCGGCCAGCGTGTCCTCGGTTACCGAAGCGAGCCATTCGGCCGCGCTCGGGCCCGAGTCCGGGTCCATGCGCATGTCGAGCGGGCCGTCCTCCTGGAAGGAGAAGCCGCGCTCGGGTCGGTCAATCTGCATGCTCGACAGCCCCGCGTCGATCAGCACGCCGTCCACGCCGTCCATGCCGGCATCGCGAAGAACCTGATTCAAATCACTGTAGTTGGCGCGCACCACGCGCGCCTGGGGAAAAGTTTTGAGCCGTTCCCCCGCCAGCGCCACCGCCGTCGCATCGCGGTCGAGGGCGATCAGCCTGCCCGTTTCGAGCGCCGCGGCAATCAGCGCCGAATGCCCGCCCGCACCCGCCGTCGCGTCCACGTAGGTTCCATCGGGACGGACGTTCAGCCAGCGGAGCGCTTCCCGCGCCATGACCGGTATATGGGGTGCTCGCTGGTGGGATGACACTGACCGACTCCCCCGCGCCAGACCCTGCGGTCAGGCGTCAGGCCGCGGCCTGTTTCGTGTATCCCTGGATGGCCTGGAGTTCGGTCTCGTAGGTGTTGAACACGTGGGAGAGGCCCATGAGCCGCAGCAACCGGCGCATGTAGACGCTCATGCAGGCGAGTTTGAGGTCGCCCTTGGCCACCTGCAATTGGCCCAGCCGCTCGACCAGAACGCCGACGCCCATGTAGCTGACAAAGGCCACGCCGGCCACATTCAGCACGACGTTGGTCCGGCCCTCTTCGAGGCAGGCCATGAGCGCGAGGCGGAGCGCGTTCACGCCCTCCTCGTTCACGTCGCCATGGACCCGAAGCACTGTGACCGCACCGCTTTCAAGACGCTCAACGCTAATCATTCTGTGAGCCCTCCGTGGGTTGCCCAACCCCGCCGCGGAGGCCGCCGAACAATTCGCCCGCCATCCGCTTGTATTCTTCCGCCTGAACTTCCTGGAATGTCGTCCAGCCCTTGACACTCCACAGTTCCAAGTGATCGTCCACACCCAAAATCACGGCTTCCCGGTCTATGCCCGCGTACTGGCGCAGCGGGGCGGGAATATTGAACCGGCCCTGGGCATCCATCCTCACCACCGCCACACTGCCCAAAAAGAGCCGCCGGAAATCGAGCAGTTTCGGGTTAAGTCCGGAAGGGGTCTGCTGCGTTTTGAGCAGTTCACTCCAGCGCGCCGCATGAAAAAGGAAGAGGGCGCCGTCAAAACCGCGGGTGACATACCACGTGTCGTGGTTCAAGGCCTTCATGAGGGTCTTGAAATGGAGGGGCACGTTGACCCTGCCTTTTTCATCGACTGCGGTATTTGACTCGCCGTAGTACAAAGTCTGCTACCCCGGTGGATTCCCACGAATAAGCTACGAAGTAACCATAAATTACCACTGTTTGGCCCCAAAGTCAACAACTTTTTTCGCTTATGATGCCCGTCTCCCACCATGCATTACCGCCATATTTAGGCGAAACCACAACATATTGTGGGTGTTGACATGAGTAACATCCTAATCGAACCATATATTGATTTTCAAGTACGTTGCCGCAGTCAGAATGCCCAAAAAAAGATCTAAACCATTGTAAACAGTTGCATAATGCCGTTTTTCGTCAAATAGGGTAATTGTGTATTGCACTGGGAGCTGTGGCTGCGTTCCGAATGGGTAGTTGGCGTGGCGCGGCAGAACGAATTGAACATAGACGGCGGACAAGTACCTTGCAAAACAAGGTACTTGGTGTTACCATTTCTGTGTGGGCAATAATTGAGGCAAGTGATGCAGCAATTCGACATCGGCAACTGGGTAACACAACTGCGCAAAGGACTGCTGGAACTGTGCGTGGTGCTGCAACTCTCCAAGGGAGAGGTGTACGCCTATGATTTGGTCAAGCGCCTCGCGGGGGTGAAATCGCTGGCCATTACGGAAGGCACCGTTTATCCGATATTGTCACGACTAAAGAGTGCCGGACTGCTCAGTTCCCGGTTGGAGGAATCGCCGAGCGGTCCGGCGCGCAAGTACTATGCGTTGACTCCCGAAGGACGGGCGGCCATGGAATTGATGCGGCTGTACTGGGGCGGCCTGGTGGTCAGCATCGAGCAACTGATGGAAGGCGAGGAAGATGATCAAAACGTGGACTCCTGAAGCAGAACAGGCACTGGAAGATTACCTGGCGCGGGTGGAGGCGCTGGCGCGCCAGAACGGGGACGACGCCACCGAGATCATAGACGGTCTGCGCGCCCACATCTATGTGGAAACGGCCAGTCGGGCCCCGAGTCCGGTCGTTGGTCTCGCGAATGTTGTGGGCGTGCTGCGGGCGCTTGGCACACCGGAAGAAGTGCTGGGCAGGCCGGAGGGGATACCGAAGGCCGGGAACACTCCGCCCGAGGAGAACGCCCAGCACGAAGCCCCGGCGGGGTGCCTGAACAGTATTCCGTATCTCGTGCTGCTTGCCATTGTGTTGCCGGCGTTCAGCCTGTTTTTTGAAGTAGTCACCGGATATATGGGGGCAATGTATGTAGACCCGATTCCCAGTCTATGGCACGTCGGGGCCGGGATACTGCTGTTACTCAGTCTGACCTATGCGCAGTTGCTGCAGTCCGGCAGTATGTCCACCACAGGACGAAGGCTCAGGCTTGCGCTGGCATTGAACGGATTTGCATTGCTCTTGGGAATTGTTTATGCGCTCGTCTATCTATACATTTTGCCCATCGCCGCCATCGCAATACTGGGTTTCGGGCTGGGACTAATGGGCTTCTCCCCCCTGTTCTGCGCCATTGCAGCCGCGGTACAGTGCCATCGTCTTCAAGAGACCGCACGCGCGATGGGCATCAGGCCCGGAACCAGGCTGTGCCTGAGTCTTGCGGGAATGCTCGCAGCCGGGGCCTTTTGGGGCATCTACCACGGACACGAGAAGATGCAGTACCTGGCGGTGCGCGATGCGGTGACCACGGGGTCGGCGGAATCCATTGCCCGATTGAACACGCCCGGCGGGGAACGGCTGGTGCGCCGTCTGTGCCAACACCCCGGCCTTGTTGAAAGGATATTGCCGCAATGGTATCTGGAGGGGACGCAACCCACCTCAGAACAGTTGAGCCGGGTGTACTTCCAGATGACCGGCGCGGATGTCGGCGCGGCACCGGAAGCGCGAACCTTCGCGGATCGGCTGGGACACCCCCCCGAAGAAAGCGGAGAGGAGCGCATCCTGAGCATTAACCGTAACAGGACTGTTCAGAGCCCTCTGTCGCTCAAGGAAAGCCTGATCGATGCGAGCCTTGGCAGCGCCCGCGAGGGGGACACGGTACCGGTGGTCGCCTATGTTGAGTGGACGATGACGTTCATGAACGGCGATAAATGGTCACCCCTTGAGGCGCGCGCTCGGATTCAACTGCCGCCGGGCGGCGTGGCGAGCCGGCTGACGCTGTGGGTGAACGGCACGGAACAGGAGGCCGCGTTTGGGACGCGTCACCAGACGGAGCAGGCGTACCGGCAGGTGGCGATGGTACAGCGTCGGGACCCGGCGCTGTTGGTAACGGATGGGCCGGACCTGGTGCGGCTAAACTGTTTTCCCGTTCCCTCCGGAGGAACGATGAAGGTGAAAGTGGGCATGACCTGTCCGATAGTGTATCGGGACGGCAAGGGGTATCTGCAGCTGCCGCGCTTTTTGAACCACAACTTCTACATCCCAAAAGATTTCGCGCATCAAGCATGGGTGGAGGCGAAAACGCCAGTGTCCATGCCGGGCGAGAATTTCACCACCGAGACTTCCGCGGACGGTACCCAGACGACACGGGGCGAACTGGCCGATGCGGCGCTGAGCGACAACGGCCGGGGCACGGTGATGGTGGAGCAACTTCCCGCGCTGCCGGGAGAATGGCAGGGACAAATTTCGGGCTATGGGGGAACCATGCGCATGTCGCCCCGGCCCGTACCGGTCAAGGCGAAGCTCTGCCTCGTGGTGGACGGATCGGCGGGGATGTCACGCAACACGATAGACTGGGACAGGGCACTGTCGGCGCTGCCACAGGACACGGACGTTTCGGTCATATTCTGCGGGATTAACGAAGCGGAGACCTGTCCCGCAACGGACCGCGCGGCGCTTGCGCAATGGTTGAAGGATCGGCCGTATGCCGGCGGGTGCGATCCCTATCCGGGGCTGGTGAAGTCGCTGGAACTGCTGCGTGACCATGAGAACGCGGTGCTGCTGTGGGTGCATGCGCCCTTGCCGGTGCACTTTGACTCGGCACAGACACTGGAGCAGTGGGCGCTGCGTCGCGGCGACAAGAACGGATCGGACATGCCGAAGGTGCTGAGCCTGTGCACCGAAACGGGAAAGGACGCGGCATTGGGTCCGCTCGAAGCGCTGCCGGGGTTCGCGCCTGTGCCGGTCTTCAATGGCACGCAGGACACCCTGCAATTCACGCTGCGCACGCTGGCGTCCGAAGACGTGCTGCGCGAATACAGTGTTGCCGAGAACGGCAGCACCGAGACACGTTACGGCCACGTGGCGCGGCTGGCCGTGGCGGACGCGGTGAACCGGCTGCATGCGGAGAAGCAGAACGATGCGGCGGCGAAAATGGCCGCAAAATGCCGACTGGTCACTCCGGCCAGCGGGGCGGTGGTGCTGGAGACGGAAAAACAGTACAAGGACCACGAATTGAATCCGGGGGCCGATCCTGATTCCATTCCATCGGTACCGGAGCCCTCGGAATGGGCGTTGATCGCGGTCACACTCATCGCGCTGTCCGCGCTGGCATGGTGGCGGCGCAAGGTCCGCATGTCGGCGACCGGGGCGCAATAGGGGTGGCAGTGCATGTTTGCTGAGCGGGTTGCACACATGAAGTTTCCGCCTGCGACCGACGAGCGGGGCGCGATGCGGACCCGCATCGCGAATGCGGCGATGCTGGCGGCATTTGCGGTGCCTTTTGCCGTGCTTTGCCGGTGGATGCCGGGGATGTGGATGGAAACACCTTTGCATGGGCTGGCGTTCGCGGGCGGACTGGGCTTTGCCCTTTGCCAGGTCATGCGACACCCCACGGAAGACACGACCGATCGCGGCGGTGTGCTGTGCCTGTCGGGGTCGGTGCTCCTGCTGACACTGCTGGCGGTTTGGGGAATGGATGCGCCAAGGCTGGTCCGGGGCGGAGTGCTTATGACCTCGCTGGGGCTGGCAGTGCTGGGGATGCTTCCAAGAATTGCGGATGGCCACAAAGGGCACAAAAGGCACAGAAGAAGACCGCGCGGAGAGGCGTGGGGACTGGTTTCCCTGCTGTTGCTGGCGGTACCGATGGAGGACAGTTTTCAGTTTGCGCTGGGCTACCCGATGCGACGGGTTGTGACGGTTGGCGCGTCGTGGCTGCTGGCGGGGATGGCCGACGCTTCGGGCGTGTCGCTGACCGACGGCGTGCATACGGTGTTTGTTGATGCGCCGTGCAGCGGCGTGCGCATGCTGTCGGGTTTCCTGGTGGTGGCTGCGGTGCTGTCGCTGATGCATGGGCACGGTATCGTGCGGGTGCTGGTGATGCAGGCGAGCGGCGTATTGGCCATGTTTCTGTGCAACGCTTTTCGCACGGCGGCACTGTTTCTGCTGGAAACACGGCTTGGCGCCCCGGGCTGGATGCATGAGGCGGTGGGCGTGTTCGCGTTTGTGCCCGGAGTGGTGCTGTTGATCGCGGCGGCAGCGGGGCTATCTCGGCTGCGGTGGATGCCATGGTCTCCGCGTTGGGCGGTGTGGCTGCGGCAACCGGCACAGTTTAGGGGCGCAGGATTGCTTGTTTCGGCGGCGTGCCTGGCCACAGTGTTTTCACCGGAATCCGGGTCGGACACGGCACTGGCGGCAATGCCCGCGCCGCAGTGGCCCGCACAATGGAACGGTGTCCCGCTGGAGGCGCAACCCCCGGACGGGATGACGCAGCGCTTTGCCGCAAGTTTCCCCGGGGCGATGGCGCAGTTTCGCATGGGTGAAAAGAGCGTGCTCCTTCGAACGTGCACCAGCACCACACGCCGGTTGCATCCGTCGGAGGACTGTTACCGGGGCAGTGGCTGGAACTGCACGCCAATGCCGCCGCAGCGGGATGAACAGGGCCGGCTGTGGACCCGGTTTCTGGCGCGTCACCCCGACGGACGAGAACGGGTGGTGTCTCAGTGTATCTTTGGGCTGCCATCGCTGCCGGCCGGGGGCGACCTTGGCGACTGGGTGACGCAGGCGCCGGCTTGGCCGGATGTTTCCGCGTGGTATTGGTCGCAGTGGAGGGCGGAGACCCCGGCGGCGTTCACGCTGGCGGTAACTGTGGCGCAGGCACCGGAGGCACCGGTGGACTGAGGGGACAAGGCGGGCGGGGTGCCTGCGGTACGGGGCGCAATGGCGGCTTTTTGTTGTCTTGGTTCGTCAAAGTCGCTATATTTATGCGGGAGCAACGGGGACTTGGCTTTGGGAGTGCCTGGCATGGCCGTAAAAGAGACACCGGAAAAACTTCAGATGGGTGACCCAAGGCTGGTGGTGCTTTGGGCGCGGAGTTATGCGCGGAGCCGCACGATTTCATTTTTGGTGCAATGGGTGGTGATCGTGGCGATGGTGCTGGCGGTGGGGCTGGCGGCGAGCCTTACGAACACGGCGTACCGGGCGGGAAACACGGGCCTTTTCTGGCTTTCGATGGTTTTCATGGGTCTGGTGGTGGTGGCGCTGGCGTGGTTTTCGCTTTCGCGCTGGGGGGGCGATCTGATTTGGCGGGTGACGCAGTGGCTGTACGGCGAGGAGGGGTATGCGGCGGTGTCGTGCCCGGCGGACCGGCAGGGGCTGCCGCTGTGGCTGACGGCGCTGGGGGGCGGGCTGGTGGTGTACCACATTGTGGGGGCGATGCTGGTCAGTTTCGGTTATCTGCGCATGGCGAACATGCAGCCCTTTTCGGCGGCGTACATGGCGCCCTATCTTTGCGTGCTGATCATGTACCAGGGTCTTGGCCTGTGGGCGTGGATCTGGCCGGTGCTGTACGGGGCGCACGCGGTGGCGCTGCTGTGCGGCGCGCCGGTTCGCTTTCCGGCCGCGTTTCCGATGCTGGACATGGTGGTGCCGGTGTTTGGCTACGGATTGATCGCGATATTGACGGGCCATGCGTACAGCCGCTACGCGCTGTGGAAGCTGAAGAGCCTTACGCGCACGGAGCTGCCTGAATTTCCATCGGAAGACGAGCCGGATTCGGAAGACGGGGGCGGGGCGAATGGCTGAGCTCGACCGTCTCATCCACGAGCCGGCCCGGCTGCGCATCCTGACCCTGCTTTCGGGTCTGGAGGCGGCGGACTTTAATTTTCTGCTGACCACGGCGGGGCTGACCAAGGGGAACCTGTCGTCGCACATTGACAAGCTGGAGAAGGCGGGCTATGTGGCGGTGGTGAAGTCGTTCAACGGGCGGATGCCGCACACGGACTACAGCGTGACGCCCGAAGGGCTGGCGGCGCTTGGGGCGTACTGGCGGGAGCTGGACGCGATCCGCTCGCTGCGGGAGAAACCGGATTCGGAGGCGGCGCAGTAGGCGCGCCAAGGGAGGACTTTGCCGTGAACCGTGTCTACGCGCATGCGGGATGGGTCTTTGCGCTTGCGGCGACGGCCTGCGCGGTGTGGTTCGTGCTGGACGCGCAGCGCGGGGCGGTGGACATGCAGCGGATCGGCAATGAAGTGGCGGCCCTTCGGGACGATCTGCAGCGGACGCGGGCGGCGGTGGAGGAACTGGCGGCGCGCGGGGCGGCGGCGGAGCGGCAGGCCAAGGCGGAGGAAACGGAAGCACCGGCCGGGTCGAGCCTGTTTGCGTCGGCCATGAGCCTGATCAAGGATTCGTCCGCGGCGGACGGGGGCAAAAAGGTGGACGTGGCCGGCCTGGTGAAGGGGCTGATGAAGGCGAACGGGGCGGAGGGCGCGGGCGGGATAGCGGCGATGTTCGAGGGGCCGCAGGGCGAGCAGATGATGGACATGAGCGCCAAGTTCGCGACGAACATGCAGTACGACCCTTTTATCAACGGGCTGCAACTGCCGGCGGAACAGAAGGAGCGGGTGCGCGAGATTCTGAACCGGAACAATGCGGAGCTGATGCGCAAGAGCATGGCCGCGCTGGGCAGCAAGGGGGACTTCTCGGCGATTGCGGAGGACAGCAAAACGGCCAAGGAGCAGATGCGCGCGGAGCTGGCGGCCGTGATCGGGGCGGACGGCCTTGAACAGTTTGACGCGTACCAGACGGAAATGCCGGAGCGGATGATCAGCCAGTCGATGGAAATGCAACTGGGGCTCTTCGCGGGCGGGCTCACCCCGGAGAACCGGACGATGGTGCGCGATGTGCTGGTGCAGGAAATGCTGCCGAGCCAGCCCGATCCGACCGCGCCGGCGTCGCCCGACCAGATGGCCTCGATGACGGAGGCGCAGCAGGCGGCGTTTGACCGGGCGCTGCAGCGGCTGCAGCCTTCGCTGCCGCCGGAACAGTACGCCGAGGTGGAGGGTTTTGTGCGGCAGCAGCGGGAGATGATGGAGATGGTGACGAGCATGATGCCCAAGCCGGCCGCGGGAACGGCGGCCGTGGGAAGCGCAACGACCGCGGCCGCGCAGTAGGAAAACCGAGGAATGCGCGCGTCACCACCCTGTTGGCGGCGCGCGAACCCGCAGGCTGGAGATTTGTGCTTCTCCAAGGAGTGCGGCGGCCATGCTTCCGCACTCCACCGGGGCAACGCCCCGGCGGATCGGATCGCGCCGGCATGGCCAGCGCGAAGAAAAGCGGCGGCATGGCCGCCGCACTCAAAAAATGACGGCATCCAACGTTGAAAGGAAATTTGAGCGATGACAACGAAGCATCATGATGAATCGATGGACCGGCGCGCGTTTTTGGCGCGCGGCGGGGTTGTGACCGCGGCGGCGCTGACGGGGCTGGCGGCGGCCGGGGCGACGGCGCAGGACGCCACGGCGGAGGTGAAGCTGCGGGTGGCGGTGATGAGCAAGTGGCATCCGCACGCGAACGGCTACGCCAAGACGCTGGCGGGCATGCCGGGGGTCAAGATCACGGCGGTGTGGGACGAGGACGCGAAACGGGGCGAGGCGTGGGCGAAGCAGTTGAAGGCGCCCTTTGTCGCGGATTACCAGGAGGTGGTGAAGCGGGACGACGTGGACGGCGTGATGATTACGGCGCCGTCGAGCATGCACGCGGACATCATGGTGGCGGCGGCGAAGGCGGGCAAGCACATTTTCACGGAGAAGGTGCTGGCGCTGACGGTTGCGGACTGCGACCGGGTGGCCGAGGCGGTGCGCGCGGCGAATGTGAAGTTCTGCATCTCCTTCCCGTTCCGGACGAAGCCCGAAACGCTTTACGCGAAGAAGGTGGTGGACGAGGGGCTGATTGGGCAGGTGACGTTCATCCGGGTGCGCAATGCGCACGACGGCGCGAGCGGCAAATGGCTGCCGGAGTATTTCTGGGACGAGAAGACCTGCGGCGGCGGGGCGATGATGGACCTGGGCGCGCACTCGATGTACCTGGTGCGCTGGCTGGGCGGCCAGCCCAAGCGCATCGTGTCGGCCTTCTCGTCGGTGACCGAGCACCCGCTGGAAGACAATGCGGTGTCGGTGATCGAATTTGAAAAGGGGTGCCTTGGCGTGGCGGAAACGGGTTTCGTCTCCAGCGACTGCCCATTCACCCTGGAACTGGACGGCACCGAGGGGAGCCTGCGCGTTGGCGGCCCCGAGGAAAGCAAGGTGCTGATCACGTCGAGCAAGCTCAAGACCAAGGGCTGGGTGACGCCGGACGCGCTGCCCGAGGCGCTGCCGCCCACGATCCCCATGTGGGTGAACGGCATCCTGACGGGCGCGCCGATCCTCTTTGGCCTGGACGAAGGCACGCAGCTCACGGAGCTGATGCAGTACGCCTATGTGGCGGCGAAGGAAAAGCGGCAGGTGGATGTTCCGGCGCGGGGATAGGCTGCGCGGCGGAGCCGCAGGAAGAGAATCCAAAGACAGAAGAAAGGGCAGACAGGAATGTCTGCCCCACATTGATATGAGTCCTTTTATGGCCAGGATGTGACAAACGTAAGGCGGGCGGTTTCTCGGGGCCGCCCGCGTTTTTTTTGAAGAGCATGTTTTCCGTGGTGCCCGGCCTTTTGCCGGGCATGGATGTCCTCCAGAGGCGGACAAGCCCGCCAGAGGCGGACAAGCCCTCCTGCGCGGGCATGACGGAGGCGGCGGGCGTTCACCCGCCGTACGCCCGCCACAAGGGCGGGCGTTGTTGCGGAAGCAATAGGCGGGACGGTCAGGTCTGCGGGGTTTCCGGGGCAATGACGACGGCGGTGCCGTAGCAGAGGACTTCGGTGGCGGCCATCTGCCCGCCGCCGACGTCGGAGGTGTCGTAGCGGAATCCGACGACGGCGTTGGCGCCCATCTCCACGGCATGCAGCACCATGAGGTCGTAGGCCTGGGTGCGGGTCTGCTCGCACATTTCGGTGTAGGCGCCGATCTTTCCGCCAATGAAGTTCTTGAGTCCGCCAAGGATGCCCTGGATGATGGTGGGTGAGCGGACGATGAGGCCGCGAACGATGCCGCGGTATTCGACGATGCTGTATCCCTCGATGGTGAAGGTGGTGGTGACGGGCAGGCTCATGGGTTATTTCCTCCTTATTTGTGCCGGGTTTTCCTGGGGCTCACGCCCCAGGCTACTGAATGCCGGACATTTGGCGCGATGGACGATATGGACGATATGGACGATATGGGCGGTCCTGCCCACGCGTCACTGATGCGACTCTGAACGCGGGGCTATGGTACATTGACGGCCGGACTTGGTCCAAACCGGAGTGTTGGGATGATTGTTGTCATAGCGCCGGATTCGTTCAAGGAATGCGCCACGGCGGCGGAGGCCGCTGAGGCGATGGCGGCCGGATGGCTGCGCGCCGACCCGGGGGCGGAACTGCGCGTGGTGCCGGTGGCCGACGGCGGTGAGGGCACTGTGGCGGCGCTGTCGGCGCGCGGGCAACTGCGGGAGACGGATGTGACGGGGCCGATGGGGGAAGCGGTGACGGCGCGGTGGGCGCTTCTGGACGACGGCACGGCGGTCATTGAGATGGCGGCGGCGGCGGGGCTGCATCTTGTCGCGCCGCAGCACCGCGACCCGATGACGGCGGCGACGCGGGGCGTGGGCGAACTGGTCCGTGCGGGGCTGGAGGCGGGCGCGCGGCGCTTTATCGTGGGCGTGGGCGGCAGTGCGACAAATGACGGCGGCGCGGGCATGGCGCAGGCGTTGGGCGCGTCGCTGCGCGATGCGGAGGGCCGGGAACTCAACCCGGGCGGGGCGGCGCTGGCCAACATTGCGGAAATTGACGCCTCCGGAATGGATGCGCGCCTTGCGGAGTGCACGGTCCTTGTCGCGTGCGATGTGGACAATCCGCTTTGCGGCCCGGAGGGCGCGTCGCATGTCTATGGACCGCAGAAGGGCGCGAATGCGGCGCAGGCGGCCACACTGGACGGGGCGCTGGCGCTGTATGCGGCGGCGCTGCGCGCGGCGCTGGGCGTGGACCTGCGCGACACGCCGGGCGCGGGCGCGGCCGGCGGCCTAGCGGCGGGACTGATGGCTTTTCTGGGTGCCCAACTGAAACCGGGCTTTGATTTGGTGGCGGAGCAGGCGGGGTTGGCAAAGGCGCTGGAGGGCGCGGACCTGGTAATTACCGGTGAAGGGTCGTTGGACGGGCAAAGCCTGCGCGGCAAGGCGCCGCTGGGCGTGGCGCGGATGGCGCGGGAGCGGGGCCTGCCGTGCATCGCGCTGGCCGGCCAATTGGGCGGGGGGTACAAGGCGGTTTATGACCTGGGTGTGACGGCGGCCTTCGCGCTTGCCCCGGGCCCCGTGTCGCGGGAGGATTCGATGAAGAACACACTGGACTGGCTGCGCGACCGCAGCGAGGCCGTCGCCCGCGCGTGGATGGCGGCACGGGGGGGGCGGGGATGAGCGGACGGCGGGCAACACTGGCGCTGTACGCGCGGACACTTCGGCATCTGCGCCCGCAACAGATCGCGTGGCGGCTGCTGCGGATGGTGCGGCGGCGGCTTCCGGTTCGGGTGCCCGCGGAGGACAGGCGGACGCCGGCGCACTATGACGGCGCCAGCCTGCAGCGGCTGCGCGAGTTTCTGGCGGTGGCGCGGGCGCACGGGCTTGACGCGGACGCCGACCCGCTGGCGCTTCGGGATGACATCTTCACCTTCCTTGGCCAGAGCGTGGACTGCGAAGCCCGGATGCCCTGGCAGGACAAGTCCGTTTCGCGGCTTTGGCGCTATCAACTGCACGGATTCCGCACGGCCCGCATGCTTGCCGCGACGGCGTTTTCCGACGCGGCGGCGCTTGGCGACGCGGCGCATGCGGCCCGCTGGGTGGAGGACTGGCGGCGGCACAATCCGCCGGGGGCGGATGTGGCCTGGGACTCGCACCCCACGTCGGAGCGTCTGTTCAACTGGGTGCTGAGTTCGGCCGCGTTCGGCGCCGGCTACGGCGCGACGGCGGCGCGCTGCACGCTGCAGGCGGCGTGGCTGGAGGCGCGCATCGAGTATGACCTGTGCGCGAACCACGTGCTCAAGGAGGTGATGGCGCTGGCGCTGGTGGGCGAGGTCACGGGCAATGCCGCCCTGCGGCGGCGCGCCTGGGCGCTTGTGGAGGAGCAGGTCTCGGAGCAGACACTTCCGGACGGCGGCCACTATGAGCGCAGCCCGATGTATCATGCGCAGGCCCTTTTCGACGGGCTGGTGCTGCATGCGGCGTCGGCCGGCGCGCCCGCGTTTTTCGACAGCGCGCTGCGGCGCATGACGCATTTTCTGGAGGACCTGCTGCATCCGGACGGCGACATTCCGCTGTTCAGCGACGCGGCGTTTGGCGAGACGATGCCGGGCGGGGCGTTGGTGCGCCTCTCCCATGAACTGCTGGGGATGAAGCCGCGTGAGGAGACCCGCCCCGCCCTGCTGGATTCGGGTTTCTTTGTGCTTGGCAGCGGGGCGGACCGGATGATACTCAAGGCGGCCGGGCCCAGCCCGGCGTATCAGCCGGGCCACGCGCACGCCGACCCGTTTTCCTTTGAGCTTTCCGTGGCGGGACAGCGGATGATTGTGGACGGGGGCTGCCATGGATACGCCGAAAGCCCGCTGCGCGGTTACTGCCGCAGTGTGCGCGCGCACAACACGGTATGCATCAACGGGGAGGAGCCGATGGAGGCGTGGGACGTGTTCCGCGTGGGGCGGCGTTACCAGGTCACGGCGGCGGACTGGGAGATGAGCGGGCACGCGTCGACACTGCGGGGCGTCTGCCGCTGGCCGCAGGGCTGGACGCATGCGCGGTACGCGCGGTATGACCGCGACACGGGGTTCTGGGCGGTGGTGGACCGCGTGGACGGCGGGGACCCGCTTGCGGTGGAGAGTTGCCTGCATTTTCATCCGGGCACGGAACTGACGAAAAAGGACGGGTTCTGGATTGCAACGCGTGGTGAGGCGCGGCTGGGCATCCTGCCGGAGGGCGCGGACAGGATCGAGCGCATTGAAGGCGCGCACGGGCCGGACCAGGGGTGGTATTGCCCGCGCTTTGGCGCGGCCGAGCCCGCGCCAACGCTGGTGCTGCACGCAAAGGGCGCGGGTCGGCTGAGCTGCGGCTGGATGCTGTTTCCGCCGGAGGGTGCGGACCGGGTGGTTGCGGCGCTGGAGGCGGTGCGCATGGAGCTTCGGCAAGAGGGATAGCGGCAAGAAGGACCAGGGACCGCCCGCCACGAGGGCGGCGCCACGGGAAGACCGCGCGGATGTCCGGCCCGTGATGCGGAAATCACGGACTGTCCTTGACCCTGCCGCAAAATGAGAATCCGGGTGGACGGCGCGAAAGCCGTCCGCCCGAATTTGGATTAAGGAGCTGGAAATAAATAAAGGTTGCACTTTATTGATGGGGCGTGTATATTTCCTGCTATGGAACTGCTTGACAGATTGGCGTTGAAGTTCGCGGCAGTGTGGCCGCTTTTGGATGAGCGCGCGCGTCGCATAATGGC
>CAIUWO010000690.1 GCA_903902895.1 Candidatus Hydrogenedentota bacterium
CGGGTGGCTTTCTGCGATATCCAGTTGGTCCACGTCGAGCCGTTGTCGCTGAAGCGCATGCGCGTCACGCCGGCACCCGTGTCGGCCCAGTTCAGATTCAGCGTGACGGCCCGGGTGGCCGTGGTTGCCGCGTTGTTGTTGATTAGGATGCCGCCGGTGGGCGGCACCGTGTCCAGCCGGATGTAGTCGCTGCATACGGCGGAGCGGTTGTTGGCCCTGTCCAGATACTGGACCCGCACCGTCTTGTATCCGTCCCCGTCCGGCAATGTGTAGGGACGGGCAGACGCCAAGGCTTCCCAGGGGGACCATGTGGTCCCGTCATTGCTGAAACGCATCCGCGACACGCCCAAGCCGGCGCCGTCATTCCAGGACAGCGCCAGGGTGACGGCGGCGCTTTTTGTGGCGGTTGCGTTGCCGTTGATGACGATGGTGCCGGTCGGCGGTGTGGTGTCCGACTCGCGGAACTCGGCAAAGTTCGTGCGGGACACGCCGCCAACCTTGCTAAAACTTCCCCCGGTGTAAACGGTGCTTCCCGAGAGGCCCAGTGCGAAGACGCAGCCGTAGACCTGGGGGTCCCAAGCGGTGGCCAGTCCAGTGACGGCGTCAAGTGCGCCGACGCCCATACGGTTCTGTCCGCCAGCTTTGTCGAAGCATCCCCCGGCATAGAGTGTCGAGCCCGACATGGCGATGGAACGGACGTCACCGTTCGGGCTGGGGTTCCAGGCCGTGGCTTCGCCCGTGGCGGCGTCAAGCGCGGCCAGGTAGTTGCGCGCCTGCCCGCCAACGCTCGTGAATACCCCCCCCGCATAGACTGTCGCACCTGACACCGCCATTCCATAGATGATATCGTTTGGATTGGGGGCCCACGCGGTTACCTGGCCCGTGGTCTTGTCGGCCGCGGCCGCGTTGTGCCGCGGCAGCCCGCCGGCGACGTCAAAATCGCCCCCAAAGTAAATCGTGGAGTCGGTTACGGCCAGCGAATGGACTCCATTGTCCACGCCGGGGTTCCACGCCGTGGCCAGCCCTGTTGCGGCATCCAGCGCGGCGAGGTTGCTTCGCGCCTGCCCGCCGATGCTGCTGAACCCCCCTCCCGCATACACGGTTGTTCCCGACGTTGCCAAACTGAGAATGATGAGGCCCTCCATGGCAGGGTCCCATGCGGTTGCCTGGCCTGTTGCGGTGTCAATCGCGGCAAGACGGAACCGGTCTTGCCCGCCGACATTGGTAAACCAGCCACCGATGTACACGACCCCTCCCAAGACCGCAATGGTGTTGATATTGCCGTCCGGATTGGGATTCCATGCGGTTGCCTGGCCGGTGCCTGCGTCGAACGCGGCAAGGCACTTTCTTGGGACCCAATCGGCGGAGCCGGGAGCGCTTGTGGCGGGTCCCATCTGTGTGAACTCACCACCAATGTAGACGGTGGTGGGCGTTACGGCAATGGCGGTCACATAGCCGTTCGTTGTCCACGTTTCCGCGCGTGGCGTGCTGCTGAGCATGGCAAAGGCGGCCGTATTCGGCCATGCAAGGGCCACAACCAATGCGGCAAGGCCGGCCATAAATGCGTGTGACGGTTTCATTCTTCGGCGCATGTCCAACTCCTTTTGTTTGTCCTGTAATCGGCTCAACCGGATATCCACATATGGCCAGTTCACGGGTGCGGATAATCAGGGGGCCACCAGCCTGATGTAGTCGCTGTAGATGGGCGAGTAATTCTGCGCGGCGTCGGCGTACTGCACGCGCACGGTGTGGTTGCCCAGACCGGCGGGGAGCGTGTGGGAACGGGTGGCTTTCTGCGATATCCAGTTGGTCCACGTCGAGCCGTTGTCGCTGAA
>CAIUWO010000691.1 GCA_903902895.1 Candidatus Hydrogenedentota bacterium
ACGTCCCAGCCGGCGAGTTCGGCCGCGTCGGTGAGTCCGTCGCTGTCCGTGTCCGCCTTTCTCGGGTCGGTTCTGTTCGAGTACTCTGCGTAGTCCGACAGGCCGTCGCCGTCCGTGTTCGCGCGCGTCGGGTCGCTGGTCACATGATAGGTCTGTGTCGTGCCGCCGGTGGTGACGGTCACATCCCAGCCCGTCGCTTCCTGGGTGTCGGTCAAGCCATCGATGTCCGTGTCGGTCCAGCTGCCGATAGCCTTGAGGTCGGTCACCGCAGCGTCTTTTTCCGGTGCGGCAGCAGCATCGGGGTGCAAATACGGGTTGGTGCCGAGGAATTGTTCCGCTTCAGCGACGGAGGCAAACGCGGGAAGTTCCTGGTCCACCGGCACCAGGCCGTGGTACCGCGCCTTGGCGCCCACATCGCCCGCAATGTGTCGCAGGAGTCCGGAGTAGTCGTAGGGGGTGGCGTGAAGCGGCAGACCGTGCAGGTCGCTGACCGCATCCTTCATCTCCGCGTCATTGGCATCTGGAACCCCATTGCCGTTCCAGTCGTTAAAGATCGCCACAAAATGGTTCCATTCTTCCATGGTCGGCCTGCGCTGCTGGAGGAGGACTCCCCCCAAACTGCCCATTTCCGTGGAACTCAAGTCGTCTCCCAGATTCCAAACCACCCGCTTGATGCCAAAGGCAAGATAAACCTTCTGCGCGTCACTGAAATCCTGAAGATTCTGAGGAAACACCGTGTACATGTATCGCCGGATCGTCGACAAAGAGGCATTGCGCACGGCCACATCCTTGTCGTGCAGCGCATCTTTGAGATTCTGGGCCAGGCACGGCAGCACGGCCAAGTGCGCTTCCACCTTCCCGTCGTCCCCTTTGCATTTTTCCGTGGCGTCCACCCAGTCAGTCACGTCCAGTATTGCACGATGCAGCCTTACGTCTGAAGGTGTGCACCCCGCGAAGGCCAGCGCAATCAGGAGGACAGACACGACCTTCATCCCAACCTTTACCGTTTTCATCTCCCACCCTTTCCCAGATGCTGCACCAACCTCGGCGCAGCGTTATGGGCACACTTGTGCCTGTATCATGAACAAGGTCATGTGGAACATTTCAAAAGACCTTTCATGAACCCAAGAGCTAATCCTAGGCTTTAATAACATTAGCAAAAAGAGATATTCTAAAAAATCGGGTATTTCCTGATTGTTAACTGCGAAATCCCTTAGTCCGTGGGGTCGAAATAGTCAGCCTAAAGGTAAGTGCCGTTTTTTCAACGGGGTAATATTTTGCCCTGTTTGCACCGTTCAGACGGTTGACACCGGCACAGCCGAAAGCCATGGTGCTACTGTTGCTTCCAAGGAGTATCAAATAGATGCAGGAATTCACCCTCGAGCCTTGGCACTTGGTCGTGCTGTTCCTGCCCTACGACACCGCCGTGGAGCGATGCCTGCGCATCCTGCAGGAGCACTTCCCCGAAGTGGACATCGCTGACCCGGCCTGACCGCCAACGGTCGAAATGGAATACCGAAACCCCCGCACGGGTTCCGGTTTCTTCTGGCCGCGCCGATGGTCGCCGCGCGGCGAAGCACCTGTCGGAGTCAATCGGACTTTTGCGATGCCGAGTGGGTGCGGCCTGGCCTGTGAGCGGAAAAGCGATGCAGGATAAGGCAAAACGAGCCGACGGGAGGCCGGGGTGGATGGACCGGAGGAAGTCGCCCGACTCTGTGCAATGCAGAAGCTGATGCTCCGCATGAAGATGTCGATCAGTATGACAGCAGGCTGAGTTTCCCCCGGAGATCGGACCGGGACCGGAAGCAAATCCACATTCTGGCTTTTTCTGCACTCAAGTCTTTCATTTGTCGGGGCTTGGGCCACGGATGAATATTTTCACCATACGAGGTTGCGGCAGTCTTAGCCTACCGGCATGACCGTCATGATCAAGATTACGAAACTGAGTGTTGAGTAATTCATCGCAGTATCTGCTTCTGTGCACCCTTCAATCTACTTCCCGGTTTCGAGTTCTTTTGCTGACTGGCCTCGCCGTACGTCGCCCTGCTCGGAGATGACGATGTATCCGCCATGACGCTCCTTGGCCAGCAGGACATCCGATGTACTCGCAGGAGCCGATCCCAAAGGCCTTGCTCTTGGCATGGGTCACGACGTCCCAGGCGCAAGGATGGGCGTCGGCCCAGGCGATCACGTCGGCGAGCGCGGGCTCGGTCGTGTGCAACTCCGGCCAGGCATCGGAGGTCCAGACGGTGGTGGTGTGGGTGTGTTCATCGCTGTGCATGGTAGTGTGCTCCTGCAGCCCGACGCGGTCGGGCGGCGCGGTTGATGGCTCCTGGCGGCGAGAAGAAACGGTCCTCTCCAACGGGCTCTTCTCCAGCAGCCGCTCGGCCTGGGCTATGTTTGCGGCAAAGTCCAGGTCCTTGTGAAGGGTCTGTTCTTTGCGGGGGCGTGATGCCCGACGGTGCCCCCGGCGACGTGCCGAGGGCACCCGGCATCCGGGGCGGGGCAGGTGCGATGGAAGGTGGTAATCGGAGTTGGCCCGCCCAAGCTCTTGGAGCGCCCATCCCCGCCCGGTTGCGGTGTCCGGCGCGGTTGTTGCGTCGGCGGGCGGGGATGGGGCGCGGAGATGGATGTGCGGTCAGGCTTCGGCCATGCAGGGCTCGGCATCGGCTGCGTCGGTGGTGTCGGCATCGGCTGCGTCGGCGTCATCGGCGGCCGTAGCGCCGACAGTCTCTTCGGCGTCGGCAACCTGCTGCTTGCGCTTGCCGCCGGACTTCTTCGCTGCCCCGTCCTTCAGGGCGGAGAACGGATTCTCGCGCTTGGGCGGGACCAGCGGCTCCTGCTTCAC
>CAIUWO010000692.1 GCA_903902895.1 Candidatus Hydrogenedentota bacterium
CCTGTTAGGGAGACTGTTTATGACGGATTCCAATTCTCAGGGCAGAAGCGACTCAGGAAATCAAAGGTCTCTAGTAACCCAGGACCTGAGTCTAAAGGGTCTAACTGACTTAGTCAAACAACTTACACCTGAACAGCAAGGAAACGTAGCGGAGAAGGCGGCTCAGGAGTCGCTCCGGCTTCACGTCAAGCAGGCAGAAAGCAATCTTGACAGCGGAATTACAGCGAATAAGATCGATCAAGTTATTGATGTAGCTCAGAGGTTAGCGCAAAATCCGACAGTGTCATTTACGGCCACCGCAGAGCACCAAGGAACCCGCGTGACTGTGAGGCGAGGTTGTTTCGGCGTTATTGTCCTATTGTTATGCCCATTCCTAGTTTTATTGTGTTCCATCTGTGTCTAGCAGACCCACACTGCAAAGTATAAGGGTATATGCACCAACCAGAACGGAGGTATCGCAATGAATCATGATATGGAAGGAAAGGCGTACATGCATTTTCATAGCGACAGTCTCATGTCACGGAAGATGCTCAAGAGCATGGGTTTTGTCGTCTCTGAGCGAGAACTCCCAATTCGCATTTGCATTAGCCGCCTCTATGGCGTCAATAACGAGTGTCCGGGAAATGGGGACGAGGAGACACCCGGGGTTTCGGTTGAGATATCCACCATCGACACAGGCGTTCTGAATGGGCGCAATATACCTGAGTACATTCGCACAGTACCTAAGAGCGACATCATTCTAAAGGTATATAGGAAGCGCCTCGACTCTCTTGACGATGTGCTCAAGTGGTTCAAGATTTTCCAGGTAGATGTATTCGGCATGGCGAACATTGATCATAACGATTTGGCCGGGACCTGCGAAATAGCCGTGGAGCCGAACGAGTAGCAAGGGGTGCCGGGGGGCGCTTCCCCTGTTCAATGAGGGTAGACACGGACAGGCACCTGCTATAGACGTGGTCACGCTGGACGCGAAGGGGACTGAGGTTAACTGTGGTGGATTTCTGGTGCCACTTCAGGCCGCGACAGGGTGTGACATTTGATAGGCGTCATGAGGTGGACTGGCAGACAGGAATGTCTGCCCCACCTTGGCATGTGTCAACTTATGGTCAGGAAGTAACCTTGTGCGGTGGGCGGGGACGTTTCCGTTTCACTGCGTTTCTCTGGGAGGTGAAAGCAACGTTTGTTTCGCACTTTCAGTGCTTGTCTATCGTTGCAATGTGCCTTCCCGGGGCGTTGCCCCGGGCTGTCTTCTTTTGCGCCTTCGGCGCGTGGGATAATGGCAGCGCAATGAACAAAAACGGAGCTGTGAGGACTGCGGCCGCCGGAGGCGGACAAGCTTCGCTGGGTGGCGAAAAAGACAGGTCTGTCCCGAATGGCGCTAGCTTAGGCTGGAATGTGAAACATCGGGCAGCTTTCGTAGCGCAGGCGTCTCGCCTGCCTTGTCTTCCTTGCCGTCGTGCCGTGGCCAAATCCACGAGGCAGGCGAGACGCCTGCGGTACGAAAGCCGGTCTTTTGCAGAAGTATCTGCCTTAATTTGGCGCCTTTCAGGTCTGTCCACGTTTTGCGTCTGGGTCGGTCCATATTGTTTTGCGCTTGGCTATGTGTCCAAAAGCGCCAGGCCGGCGACGTGGTCCCTGCTGCCGTCGTTGGCCCAGGCGTCGAGTTGGTCCGGCGCCTTCAACTGCTGGCCGCGCATGCGGGGTACGGCGATGTATCCGCAGCCCTGCCCGCAGGGCACGATGGCGGTCATGTCGCTCCAGAGTTTTTCGCATTGGGCGACGGGATAGATGTCCTCCTGCCCATGGCCCCAGCGGCGTTTTGCCTCCTTGATGGTGACATAGGTCGGCATTCTGTGGGCCACGTGACGGACAGCCTCGGCGATCTTTGCCTCCGGTCCATTGAGGTCCGCGCGGGTGAGCCCGAAGAGTTCCAGCAGCGGGTCAATCTGTATCCACGTGGTCATGCTGTTGTAATAGCTCAGCCGGAGCTCATCCTCCTCGCGGGGTTGTGCCAGTCCCTCAAGGAGACGAACCCGTCCGTTGACGCGGGCAAGACCGCCGCCGCGGTCGTCAATGCGCCGTGGCACGACTTCAAAGGTCAGGATGTTGCCGCTCTGAAGATGCGCGCCGAGGATCTCGGGGTCGAGGTCGGCGCCCAGCGTGTCTATGTTGTGGAGCATGATGGTTTCAAGCTCAGGCCGCTCCTCGAGAAGCGCCGCGAGGACGCCGTTTCGGAGAAGATTGGCCACCTCGTACCAGTGTCCGGGCGGGTTGAAGCGCTGGACGGCCAGATTGTCGACGTAGTCCGTGCCCTCCCCTTTCGCGCGCGCCCAGCCCATGAGCGTGCCGCGGACGGCGTCGCGCACCTTCTGTTTCTGCTCGTCCAAGGTTTCCTGGGGCATAGTCTCCCAGAGAAACACAAGGTCGCGGACCATGGGGACAAAGCGCTGCCCTATGGAGCGTCCGGGCGACAGGACCACCGGTCCGTCATAGCCGTAGTTATGGTTGAGGCCCAGATGCTTTTCAATGGGCCCGTGCGTGAGATAGCTGGTGGAAACGATGTGCGCGGGCTTTGCGCCGTAGCGCCGTGCTGTGCGGCGCGTCTTGGCAATGTGTATCTCCAGAAAACTGCGGTGCTTTCCGGCGAGGGAGACGAAGGGATTGACGGCCTTGATGACCCCCGCGCCCGTGGTCCAGCGGCTGCCGACCCCCGCGGCCAGGGACATGACGGCCACGCGCCCTTCGCGCAGCGCCGCTTCGCCGAGGCGGAGGCGGATCGCGTCCCCGGTCACCTTCATGACATCGGTGTCGCGGACATTTTCGATTTCGGTGTCCACGGGCAGGCGGTTGTGGGCGAGGCCGATGCGTCCGTTCTGGAGGTCGGCGCGAATGTGCTCGTGCTGGATCTCATCGAAACCGTTTGCGGCCTTGATCTGGTCCGCCTGGGCGTCCCATTCAAGGCGCTCATTCTGCATGGCGGGATCGGAGACGCAGAAGAGGTTGCTTACGAGCGTGCGCAGCATGCGGTAGGTTTCATCGGGCCTGTCGCAGCGGGCCGTGAAATGGTCCAATTCGACACGGCGGAGCTGCGAGAGGGTGGCGGAGTTCTGCCGGACCAACTCGGGAATCTGCAGCCCGTAATATGCGGATGGCATGACCGCCGCATCGCCGTGCAGCATGCGCGCGGCCGTGCCGGTGGTGTTCACATCGAAGTTGTAGACCACGGGGTCCATGGCGAAGGCAAGCGCGTCCTCCAACTGCCCCTTGGTTGAGGCCATGATGCCCAGGATAAGGCTTCTGAACTCGTCGTGCCGTTGGGGGGCCACAAACATGGCCATTCCGCCGCCCGACATGCCGCCCAGCATCAGGAAGCCCCAAAAGTCATCCCCGAGAAGCTCCCCGGCCTGCCGAATGATGGATTCGGTGAACTGGTTGGTGACCCAGGGGATGATGGTTTTGAGCGGACCGTTCCAGTTTAGGGTGGTGTTCGCCGCCAAGGCGCGCACGTCGCCGCTCCGCAGCGCTTCACGGATGCCGTCAAAGATATCGCCGGCGGCGAGACGGCCCTCCCATTCGGCCTGCCCGCGCAGGAGGTATTTTTCGGTGACCATTTCCAAAATGGGCCCGACATTCTGGGCCATGCCGCCGTGGATGAGCACGAGGGAACGGGCCAGTCTTTCGGCCATTTCAGGGTGAAGGTCGGCGCCTTCAAGAATCCTGTGCCGGGGCAGCAGGCAACCGCGGCTGATGCCGAACTCGGGGTCGCCCTCCGCCGCGACGGCGCCCTCAATGATTTTGAAGCCGGGCCAGGTCCCGCCGGAATCCTGCCATCCGCCGCCCGAGCCGCCGAGCCATTCGCCGAGAATGGCGCGCGACACAATGAGGCGCCGCTCCTCCTCGCTGAGGCCGTTATCCAGGGCGGCGGTCTGTCCGGTGGCGCGCATGAGGGCACTGATAATGGAGACAAGGAGGTTTGTGGAGACGGCAAGGCGCGAGCCCTTGGGAATGTCGTTCACCTTGGTGACCAGTTCGACACCCATTCCCGGGGCGACGACACGGGCAAGGATTTGGGCCACGGTCTGGCTGGTGCCCTCAAAAGAGGGCGGGATGAGGCCGGAGGCGATGACGCCCGCCTTGAGCAGGCTCAGGTAGTCGTTGCCGAAGTTGAACAGGTCGCGCAGTTCGGTGATGTCCTTGGTGGACTTCAGGTCGATGCTTGTCAGCCGCAGCAGGGGCTCGGGTATGACCCTGACATAGCACTCAATGGGCGACTGCACGCTTTCATCGCGCCCGTAGACGCCCAAGTCCACCGAAATGTTGAGCACCCGGGCGCATTCGGGGAAATCCATGCCGAGAAAAAAGATGTCCGACCAGCCACTGTGGCTGAGGTCGAGGCGCACGGGGGTGGTTTCGGCAAGTACGGGGTATAGGAGCGTGCCATCCCTGCGCTGGAGCAATTCGCGGCGCATACGGACGGGGTGATCGTCGGCATGGCCCACGCGAAACATCCACTGGTTGCCGCGGCTGGCCCGGACACTGCGGCGCACCTGGTCGCTCAGGGTTTGGAATGCCAGCAGGTGGTAGCTTTCGGCCAGCGCGCTGAACAGGGCTGCGTTGGGTCCCCCCTGTTGCATCGCATCGGAGAAACAGTCTATGGCCTCCTCGAAGCGTCTGGCGAGCAATGCGTGGAATCCCTCGTGGGGAATGGCGCCGATCTCCGGGTAGGCGGGCGATTCCTGGAGGACAAAGCGATAGGCGGCATAAAGGAAAAGACTGGCCCGGACGCGCTCGTAGAGATTGTCCGCGGTGCGTCGGAATTGGTCGAGCTCGGCGCAGGCCCGCAGCAGGTCCGGGGCGGAGAATTGGGCGCAGAGCGAGCGGAAGGGACGGTTGCGCAGCGCCGGGTCATGGCTGATGATCGTTTCTATGAGCCGATTCATGCTATTGCACCGCGTCGGCGGCGGCCGGACAATGCGCCTCTGCGAGCAGTTCGATAATGGTCCTGAGCACGGAGTCACGGTCACTGCCCGCCATGCCAAGCGCAACCTGCGTCTGCATGAGGCCAAACCTTGCGCTGATGTCGTAGCGGGCGCCGGCGACCTCAATGGCCAGGCATTTTTCGCGACAGGCCAGTTCCTGGAGGGCCGGGGTCAATTGGACTTCCGAACCGGACAGGGCGGATTCCGGGTGCCTGTGCACCGCCTCTTCGAGAATGTCGAAAATCCGATGGGGCAGCACGTGCATGCCAAAAAAGCACAGGTAGTATGCGGCGCGCAGGCCGGGAGTTTGGAGCAGCGTTTCGGCCATGCTGACTGAGGGCTTTTCGATGATGCGCTCTATCTGGTACACACCCGGGACGTCTGGCACGCGCTTGCCGCTTACGGTGCCATAGTATCCGACGAGATGTTCCCGTGTGGCCTGGACGGCGGAGACCGCGCTGTCGCCCTGTTCGGCCAGGCCGATAAGCTGCGCGGCGCAGCGTGTGTTTGTGAGCGAGGATATATAGAGGTGATCGTCCAAGAGAAGGAGGAAGGGCTCGTTGCCCACGAACTCGCGGGCGCAGTGGACCGCGTGGCCATAGCCAAGCGGCTCCTTTTGCACGGCGAAGGACAGTCTTCGTGTCAGACTGTCGAGTTTTGCCGCCTGCTGCTGCGCCCAGTCGGCGCCCTGGCGGGAATTGAGCAGGTTCTGCTGCAGCAAACGAAGCTGTTTTAGATACTGCTGCTCGTCGCCGGGGGCGCAGACGATGCAGATTTCCTCAATGCCGCTCTCAATGGCCTCTTCGGCGATGATTTGAACAAGGGGTTTGGCCAACCCGTCGCGGTCCACCAGGGGCAGCATGGCTTTTTGAACGGTGTCTGCAACGGGATACAGTCTGACTCCCCTGCCCGCCGCCGTAATGACTGCCTTGCGAATCTTCAAGATACTGTCCTTTCCCTCTTATTCCGTCTGATGAAAGTGTATCCAGAGCGGTTGCAAGAGGTTACCATTGGGCGCACCCCGGAGTCCATCACGCACATTGGGTGTTGGCGTTTCTGGGAAACACTCGGCGGGGGCTATTTCGGGAATAGGCAGCAAGGTGTCGCGTGACGACCTGAAGTGGGGAAGTGCTAGAATAGCGGTGGCTTGAATCATATGGGCCGAAAAGGAGAACAGTCATGCGAGTCTGGAACGCTGAGTCACTGCTTGGTCTTTCGCGGGGTTTCATGGAGGCGCGTGTTTTGCTGTCTGGTGCCGAATTGGGGGTGTTTGGCTTGCTTGCCGGGGTCTGGAGGACAAGCGATGAAGTGTGCGCTTCGCTGGGGATTTCCCGCCGGGGGGGCGGCATTCTGCTGGACGCGCTGACTGCGATGGGGTTGCTCACCAAGGAGGGACAGACGTACTCCTGTCCGGAGGGCATTGCCCAGCTTTTGTCACCGAACGCGGCCGGTTCAGTTCTACCCATGGTCAAACACGCGGCGACGCTGTGGCCGCGTTGGTCCGAACTGACACCCATTGTGCAGAAAGGCATGGCGGAGCGCCCCGGGGGGGTGTTTGAGGACCCGGCGGAGTTGGAGGCGTTTATCGGGGCGATGCACGTGGTGGGAGTGGATGCAGCACGGTCCATCGCGGAGGCGGCCGGGGCGTCTCAGGCGCAGAATATGCTTGATGTCGGCGGTGCCACGGGAACCTATAGCGAGGCCTTTCTGGCGAGGTACGAGGGTATGCGGGCGACGCTGTTTGATCGTCCGGAGGTTATCGCGATGGCGCTAAAACGCCTTGAAGCAACGGGTCTGCTTTCGCGGATAAGCCTTGTGGGGGGGGATTTCTACACGGATGCGCTTCCCGGCGGGCATGATTTGGCCCTGTTGTCGGCCATCATCCACCAGAATAGTCCAGAACAGAATGTGGGCCTCTACCGCAAGGTGTACGATGCGCTTATTCCGGGAGGGCGCATTCTAATCCGGGACCATGTTATGAACGCAGACCGGACGGAGCCGGCAAGCGGGGCGATGTTTGCGGTGAACATGCTGGTCGCCACGAGCGGGGGCAATTGCTATACCTTCGACGAGATCAGGGAGACGCTTAGGGAAGCCGGTTTTGAAGACGCGTGCCTGCTGCAGTCGGGTGACCGGATGAACGGACTGGTGGAGGCGTTCAGGCGCTCATGACCCCCGTACAGGGAATGAACGAAGACGCGCAGCAACGCATGGCCTATCTGCGCACGCACCGGGACGAAATCGCGGGAAGACTGGCCTCGATGACAACGCGGTGCGGCATGATGTATGTGGCGAAACGGCTTGCCCAGTTCAAGATTGGCACGGGGCAGGCATTCATCATGGCGGAGCTTTACCTCCGGGATGATGTGAGCCAGGACGATGTGCGCAGCCTGGTGAAGATGGACAAAGGGACCGTCACGCGGGCGATGCAGCGGCTGGAGGACCTTGGCTTTATCCTGCGCAGGCATGATTCGGATGACCGCCGTGTGGTGCGGGTGCTTGTAACGGAGGCGGCCCGGGCCATAGAGGAGGATTTCTTCGAAGTCCTTTTCGAATGGAACGAGGGAATCTTGAAGGGGATCAGCGAGGAGGAGCAGCAGGTGGCCGTGTCGGTGCTGCGCAGGATGGCGGCGAACGCGGAGGTGATGGCGCATGGCTGCCAGTGACCCTGGGGGTCCATTGGAGGAAGAAGCGCGGTTAGTCCTTTTCTTTGGCGCGCTCTTTGGCCAGGACGCTGTGATGCCTTCCGTAGCGGTAGTAGATGTAGAATCCGACCAGGAGCCACAGCAGCAAGCGCCACCAGTTTGCCGGGGGGAGCGCCAGCATGAGGACCAGGCAGAGCACCGTTCCCAAGATAGGGGTTAGCGGAACGAAAGGGCATCGGAACGGCCGGGTTGCGTTTGGGTTGGTGCGGCGCATGATGAGCACGGCAAGGCAGACCATCACAAAGGCGAGCAGTGTGCCGATATTGACCAGTTCGAGGAGCACGCGGAGGGGGATGAGCGAGGATAGGGTGGCGACGGCAGCACCGGTGATGATGCTGGATTTCCAGGGCGTGCGGAACCGGGGGTGGATGGCGGCAAAGACGCTTTTGGGAAGCAGGCCGTCGCGGGCCATGGCAAGGAGTATTCGGGGCTGCCCAAGCATGAGCGTGAGCAGCACCGAGGTGAGGCCGGCCATTGCACCGATGCCGATTATTGACTGTGCCCAGGGAATGCCGACCTGGCCGAATGCGGCAGAGATGGGGGCGTCTATTTGAATGTCCTTTGCGGGCACCATGCCGGTGAGCACGGCAGCCACGGCAATATACAGGACCGTGCATATCATCAGCGAGGCGATAATGCCGATCGGCACGTCGCGCTGGGGATTTCTGGCCTCCTCGGCCTGCGTGGAAACGCAGTCGAAACCGATGTAGGCAAAGAACATGATGCCTGCGCCGGCGAGCATGCCGAGGGGTTTTCCGGCAGAAATTTCCCCCCAGGTCAATGAGCCGCCGAAGAAGCTGAGCCCCTTCCAACCAAAGGGCGCAAAGGGGTGCCAGTTCTCGGGGATGACGTAGAAGGCGCCGACGACGATGACGAACAGCACGACGGAAAGCTTGATGACCACCATGACGGCGTTGAAGCGGGCGCTTTCCTTGATTCCGAGCACAAGAATGATTGTGAGGAGGGCTGATACAAGGAATGCGGGAAGGTCTATAAAGGTTCCTGTGAGCACCAGATGTCCCGTTAGCGGGTCGTTATCGAAAGGCGCCCGCGCGATACATTCCGGTATGGAAACTCCCAACATGCCAATGAGGTTCTGGAAATAATGGGACCAGCCCAACGCGACAGACGATGCGGCCACGGTGTATTCGAGAATGAGGTCCCAACCGATAATCCATGCGAACAATTCACCCAGGGTCGCATAGGCATAGGTGTACGCGGAGCCAGCCACCGGCGCCATGGAGGCAAATTCGGCATAACAGAGCGCAGCGAAGACGCAGGCAACTCCGGAGACCATGAGAGACACAATAATGGCTGGGCCGGTAGTGTCATGGGCAACGGCGCCAATTACCACAAAAATGCCGGCGCCGATGATGGTACCGATACCCATGGCGGTGAGGGACACGGGACCCAGAACCCGATGAAGTCGATGTTCCCCGGCCATTTCTTCAAGGAGGAGGTCCAGGGACTTAGTCGCAAACAGTCTTTTCATTGATACTGCACCATCTCCAGAGGGCATTCGCGGGCGGCCAAGTCATGCCAAAGGCAAAATCCAGCCAACGCCCATTGTCGTGACAGATAGTAGGGTGAAAGTCCTGCGGTTGTCAATACTGCGGAAAACGCCGCGCAATGTTGGATGAATTTGTTCGGATTCCCGGTCAGCTTTGCTATAGTCATACGAACAAAATGGAGGCAGGCTTGTGTTTCAACACTGTGAGGTCGGTCAAGGGAGGATGTCGGCGATGGCCGGTGCCTTTAGGGCTCTGGCGAGAGGTTATGCCACGCTGGCAGTGATTCTGTTTTCTGTGGTCCTGACGTTTTTGGGGGCAAATGCCCTTTGCCGGGCCTATTTAGGCGACAGGGACCAGAATTCAGGTATTGACAAGAGGTATCTGCCTTTTGAACTCCCGGCGTATTTGCGCGAGGAAGTTTATCCTGGCATGAGTTCCGAAGAGTTGGGGAGCATGCTGCGGGAGAATCGGGCGATTGCCTATGAATACGCCCCCTACCGGGAGTTTCAGCCCAAGCCCAGCCGGGGCAAGTACACGAACAACAGCCCCGCGGGATTCCGCACCTGCAAAGACCAGGGGCCGTGGCCGCCATCGCCTGAGAATTACAATATCTTCCTGTTCGGTGGGTCAACGGCCTACAATGTCGGTGTTCCCCAAGATGACATGATCGCCTCCCACCTGCAGGAGGCTACGAAGGAAAAGGCGGGCAAGCCAGTCCGGGTGTACAACTTTGGGTGTCCGCTGTTCTTCTCCAGCCCGGAAGGGGTGCTTTTCGAGCGGCTTATTGTGGCTGGTCACAGGCCTGACCTGGCTATCTTCCTGGATGGGCTGAACGAGTATTTTCATGTTCAGGATGAACCGGGATTCTCCGCGCAACTTGGCGCGCTGTTTGAAAGCAGCACTTCGGTGCCCTATCATCTCCGCTTTTTGGTTGACAGACTGCCGGTAGTGCAGGTCTTCCGCGAGCGCTTTTGTCGAGACGATGGCAAGGGTGACAGGGAAAACCAGCAGGAATGGGGGCGTAAGGATGTTCTGGAATCGATTCAGACCCGCTATCTGAACAATCTGAAGAACATCGAGGCTGTTGCCTGCGCCAACGGCGTCAAAACTCTTTTTGTCTGGCAGCCGGTGCCGCACTATAAATACAAGGGATACCATCCATTCCAGCTGGCAGGGTTCGGCCATCACACGCGGTCACAGTTCGGTTACAGGATGATGGCGGATTATGTGTTGCAGCAGCCGATGCCGGCAAGCTTCCTGTGGCTTGCGGACATGCAGGAGGGCCTTCCAGGAATGCTTTACGTGGACCTGGTTCATTACAGCGGAAGGATGTCCAAGGAAATAGCGACACGTATCGCCGCCGCTCTCCGCGACCGGGGGCTTATGGAGTGAGCGACATGTCTTGCGCGCTTGCGCCAAGAGAAACGCAGGCCCGCGTTGGTTCGCGGGCCTGCGCAGCGAAAGTGAACGCAGGGTTTACTTGTTGTTGACGGTTTCGCCGGGCCACGTGTCCGTGCGGAAGGGGGATGCGGGGAGACCGGCCCCGTTGTACATGTTGCAGACGGGGTTGTGCGCCCATGCATAGCGAACGGCGACGGGCTTGTCGATTGTGGGGGCAGAGACCACGACAGTGCTCCCCTCAATCCTGGCGTCCGCCCAGACAAACTTCTTGTCGGCGCCGGCAATGGCAAAGCCCTTGAGGGGTTCGCCGCCCTTTGCCACAAGCCCGTCCTTGGCGTGGGCGAACTTGACCACAACTTCCTTGCCCTTCACGCGCATGGACTTGTACATGGGTCCGAAATAGGCGACGTCTTTGCCGTAATCCATGGCGAGGGCGTTCAACGCCAGACGACGGCCCACCTCCTGCTTGTTTTTGGGGTGGATGTCTTTTGCCTCACCGATGTCGATGGCCACGGCCATGCCGGTGTTCTTCAATTTTAGGGTCATGGTCTGCGCCTCACGCAGTTCGGCCCAGTCGGAGGCGTCCGGCTCGGGCTTGGTGGTCGTGAAATTGGCAAGCTGGACAAAATAGAAAGAGAAGTCTTTTGTATTCCATGCCCTGCGCCAGTCCTTGATCATGGCGGGAAAGAGCTTTCGGTACTGATGTGCGCGGTTGGCGTTGGATTCGCCCTGGTACCACACGGCGCCCTGGACGGCATAGGGCACGAGCGGGGCGATCATGGCGTTATAGAGACCGGAGGCGAGCCACGGACTATCGGCACCCTGGGGTGCTGAGGGTTTCTTGGGCTCGGGCTGGTTGGCGGCCTTGGCCTGTTCGGCCGATTTTTCCCAATCCTTCATTGCGGCGTCATAGGCGGCTTTCGCCTTTGGATAGTTGTCGATCTTCTGGTCCCACTGTTTGGCGATGACTTTCAGGTCGGCGTCCGCTTCAAGCGTCTGCCGGCTGGTCCAGGACTCGGCCGGGGTGCCGCCCCAGGAGGAATGGATAAGACCTACGGGGAGGCTGAGTTCCTTGTGGAGGTCGCGGCCGAAAAAGTAGAGCACGGCGGAGAATTCGGGAACGGTTTCCGGGGTGCAGACCTTCCATTCCCCCTTGCAGTTGTCCCGTGGACTTGTGGCGACCTTGCGTTCGACATAGAAGAGGCGAATGGTGGGGTAATTGGCGGCGGCGCACTCGTCCTTTCCGTTCAAGGAGTCCTTGACACACCACTGCATGTTTGACTGGCCCGAGCCAATCCAGACCTCGCCGACGAGAACATCCTTAAGCGACAGGGCGTTGTCTTTGCCTGTTATGGTCATTTCGAGGGGACCACCGGCCTTCAATTTGGACAGCGTCGCCTTCCACTGGCCCTTGGCATCGGCTGTGGCCTTGACGGATTGGCCGGCAAAAGTCACGGTTATCGGCTCGCCGGGGGCGGCGTTCCCCCAGATTGGCACCCTCTTGCCCTGCTGCAGGACCATGTGGTCTCCGATTATGCTTGGCACGCTTACCGTGGCCATGGCCGATAGCGGCAGCAACAGGCACAGGCCGAGCAGGACCAGGCGTTTCTGAGTTGTCGTTGTCATCAGCTTCATCCTCCAAGAAAGGTTGGTGTAGAAGACCTGCGAGCACAACAGTGAGGCTGCCCGCTAAACCTTTGATATAGTGGCGCATGACGCGGGCCATGTCAACCCTGCCGGCATTGGCGTCATCCGAAGGGGAGACGAGGGCTGCTGGCGGGTCCTGGAGGTGCCCTGTGAGGGGCTCGGTTAGCATTTTGGAATGACTTCTTGTTAGTAGAGGGACCAGTCGTTATAATACAAACTTCCATCGGCGCGGAATTTGAGGGCGCGACGATTGAAGGAGGACGAGACACGATGCGAAATGGGGCGAGTTTGCTGGCGTCACTGGAAGGCATCAGCCGTACCACGTACCGTATCGCCCGTGAACTGTCCAACAACAGCCGATCGGGCCTTACGGTTAGGTTCCTTTCCAAGAAGCTCGGTGTTCCCGAAGAGGAGGTGGAATACCTGCTGGACATCAACCATCGCCTGATGTTCACCGACCTGACAAAGATCAAGGTCGTTCCCGAGGGGCATCAGGCGGTGAGACGCATCGCCGAGGGGCTGGAAAACCACGGTGACGTTCCCTCCATGATCGCGCGGGTAAAGAGTCTGGACCCCCATGACTTTCGGCGTCTTGAGGAACGGCTTGGCGCCGACCAAACGCTGACGAAGAAGGCGGCCGCCGAACTGCTTCTGGAAAAGTATTACAAGCACGCCGATTCGCCGGTTCACTATGTGGCGACGCGGGGCTTTTCGGGAACCGCGCTGGAAGTCTTCGACATACTATGGCAGTCGCACGACGGCGTGATGTCGGTCTCCCAGATCCGGGCGCTGCACGGCGGTTCGGAGTATGAGGTGGAGCAGGCGCTTTGGGAGCTGTTTCAGGGGTTCGCGTGTTTTGAGATGTTTCGTTTTGACGGGGAGGACCGGCTTGTCCGCGTGGCGGGACTGCTGTCGGAAATACGGCAATACCGGAAAAATACCGGCGATGGACGGGACGGTGTGCCACGCTTGAAGGCTGTAAAGGGACATGTTGAGTCGCGCATGGCGCGGGACCTGGGCCTTTCCGAGACGACCTGCCGGCTTACCGCCTGTGTCGCTGGAAAACCGGTGCGCATGCGGGGCGACGGGGAGTTGTTCCGTGAGGATCGGCGGCGGCTGGAGGAAATCTGCGGGGATGAGGATGACCCTTCGCTGAGCACCTGTCTGTGGATAGGGGCGGGCGTGGGCTGGTTGGCCACGGTGGACAACGCGCTGCTGGCGCAAAACCTCGAACCGGTTATCTCCATGAGCCGCATCGAACGGCACCGGGTGGTCTTTGACTGGATGATGCGGCGTCCGGAGGAGGCGCCGGCGCTAAACTCGCTCGAGGCCATCCTGGAAGAAATCAAGCCGGACAGCTGGTATAGGACGCTGGATGCGGTAAGTTTCGCCATGACGCACAGCGAGGACCAGGCGCGGCCGGTGCTCAGGGCTGCCGGAGGGCACTACGAATACATCAATCCCGCCGCCGCCGCGCGCAATGAGAACCGGCTCGCGCGCGCGCTGGAGGAGTCGCTTTACTGGCTTGGCGTGGTTGAGCGCGGCGTATCGGACGGAGAAAACTGTTTCCGCATCACGCCGTTGGGCGAGATGCTGTTGCGTGGAAAAAAGGAAGATGCGGTTGGCCAGCGATATCAGGAGTTCAGCGCCGAGCTTGTGGTGCAGCCCAATTTCGATATTGTGGTCCCGATTCAGGACATGGACCCGCTGCTTACCGTTCCTCTGGACCAGTTTGGGGTGCGGGTCAGCACCGGACAGGTGGCCGTGTACAGCCTGAGCAAGGAATCCTTTGTGCAGGCGGTTCAAAACGGCCACAGCGGCGCCGGTTTCATTGATTTCCTCGTGAGGCACAATAGGGGCCATTCATTGCCTTCGAACGTCATGGCCACATTGGAGGATTGGGGTGGCGCGATCAAGCGGGTGCGGGTAAGGACCTACCACGTGATAGAGTCGGATGACCCGCTTGTCATGGCCGACCTTGTGCACCGTCGGAAGTTTGCGAAATTCTTTGAGGGCATCGATCCGCACAAGACGGTGCGGTATGAGGGTGTTTCACGGGGGGACCTTGAGAAAGCGCTTGAAAAGGAAGGGTTTATTGTCGATTAGGGGCGCAAGCCTGGGGCGAGATTTAGGGGAATCTTGGGGTTCTGGACGAGGGCATTGGATCACGTAAGCGGGCGCGGCTATAATCCAGACAGGCATTCGGGTCTTCACATTCCACGGAGTACAACGCTTTGCTCAGCCTCTGGTCGGACAGTTACAGGCATTTGCGCCAGAATTCGGCATATGCGGCCGGGTATGTGGGCTGTGCGGCCGTGGTGGCCGCGGTGTACCGCGGCGCGAATGCGGGCATCGCGGCCATTGTCGACAAGGACGCGCCGCCGCCGTGGCTGCCCGCATTTCGGCTGGGTTCGCTGCTTTGGCTTGCGGTCGGGGCGGCGCTGTGCGCGGCGGTCTTTTTCTCCCTCATAGGCCGACGGGTGGACCGTCCGCTCTGGAAATGTTCCGGTTGGCAGGACGGCGTAAGACGTTTCTTTCTGGCGTGGTTTATCCTTAACCTGTGCCAGATTATGGTCATCGACGTGATGATCAAACTCAACGAGGCGGGAATGGAAAGTTCCCTGCCGTCGCTGCTTATGCTCGACCTGGTATTGCGGGTGTTCTTCCTGCCCGTGGGCGCGTGCATCATGTACTGGGGGCGCTTGGATTGGGCGCACCTGCCGGGAGTTCTGGAGCCGATCTATGCGCAGTTCCTGCTGGTTATCCCCGTTTTGTTTATCGGTTTCGGGCAGTGGATTTTGAGTTATCTAGGTGCCGAGAAAATACCGACGGATACGGGTCTGGATATTCTGTGGATCGGGCTTTATGACGCCGTGTTGGATTACATCAGCTGTTTCGCATTTGTCATGATGTGGCGGGTATGCATGATCCACCGGGACCGTTCGATGGAGGGGGGCGGAAACCCCTTCGATTTCTAGGGGACCCATGGGCCACACCATCGAAATGCCCTACGGGCGTACGACACTGCGCGCAGGCTTACCCCATGATGTCTCCTTTTTCCGAATGGAGATGGCCCGTGCTCCTGAAATAGCAGACCCGGTGACAGCGTTGCGTGCGGCTCTGCACGGGCCCATTGGCATGGACGAGGGCGCTCTGAAAGGAATTCAGCACGGGGAGCGTGTGGCGATTGTTCTGTCCGACGCCTTTCGCCATACCGGTATAGCCGAACTACTTCCGGCGCTTGTCGAGGAGGTCTTTCGGCGTGGTGTAAATGCAGCGGACTTGAGTTTTCTCGTGGCGACGGGCGTCCACCGCCCCCCCACTTCAGATGAATTGGGGAAGATCATGGGGGCGGAACTGTATGCGCGTTATGGGGCGCAGTGTTTCCCGCATGTTCCAGAAGACGCCAATGCCCTGCTTTTCGCGGGCAACACGTCGCGTGGCACCCCGGTTTGGCTCAACCGCCGTCTCTTCGCGGTGGACCGCGTTATCTTGACCGGTACGGTCGTGCTGCACTATTTCGCCGGTTTTGGCGGTGGCCGCAAATCCATAGTTCCCGGACTGGCCGGCGAGCAGACGATCGCCGCGAATCATTCACTCAATTTGCACCCAAGCGATGACCGGCTCAATCCGGATGTTCAAATTGGGCGGTTGGTCGGGAATCCAGTGGCGGAGGACATGGCCGAATCCGCCGCGTTTGCCCCCGTACACTGTATTGTGAACACCGTCCTGAACCGGGAAAACCGAATTGCGGGGCTGTTTGTGGGGGAACGGAATGCCGCGCATGAGGCCGCTTGTGATTTTGCGGCCAAGATGTACGAGGCCCCCCTCCCCCACGCCGCGGACCTTGTTATTGCCTCGGCGGGGGCCGCGCATAATTTTGTGCAAAGCCACAAGGCCCTCTTTAATGCTTACCAGGCAATGAAGCCTGGGGGGAGGATTGTGTTTCTTAGCCCTGCCCATGAAGGGCTTGGCGCGGCTGGATTTCGCGAATGGCTGGCCTTGGGGTCGCGGCATGCGGTCATTAGGCGCTTGCGGGAATCAGCGGAAATCAACGGGCAGACCGCACTTTCAACCCTGGAAAAGGCGCCCAGCGCAGTCATGGTGACCGAGATGGAAACGGCGGACGTGGGCCTGACGGGTGGCCGCAAGGGGGAATCGTTTCAGGCCGCGGTCGATTTGTGTCTGCGGGAGTTGGCGGAGGCGGGCGTGAACAGGCCGTCGGTGTGCCTCATGCCGTGCGCTTCATACACGGTGCCAATAAGCTAGCCCTGGCAGCTATTCTTTGAACCGTCCCGGATAGGGGCCAAACCGGCTACATGCCCGGTAGTCAAGCCCCGGTTTGCGTCCAGCGTTAAAGCGGACGTCTCCAGCACGGCGTTGCTCGACGTGTCCACTATTTCCAAGTCTGTCCCAGATTTCGCCACGCATTATTCAGACTTAATAGGGGAGGCGTCCCCTGGTTTCGCCCAAGTTCAACAACTTAAGCTGGTCCCCCGTCTTTACACCCAACACTCTTGCGCTCTTGTCTTCCGGTGATCCCGTGAGAACCTTGGACCCGTCG
>CAIUWO010000693.1 GCA_903902895.1 Candidatus Hydrogenedentota bacterium
AGGCCGTCGAACGAGCGGCGCATGTCCACCGGAACCCGGCACAAAAAGATTCTCACCGACGGCGGAAGCCTCAGCATCACAGCCCTTCCAGCACACGAACCACCCGCGCCAGGGTAGTCTCGTCGAACCCCGCAGGCACGCGCACCATCCGCTCGCCCCCCAGCGCAATCTCAATGGACGGCGGGGCCACTGCGCCGCACCACGGCACAGGCCGGACCTCCGCGAACAGCGTTGGCAACACCGTCAGCGCGCTCCGACGCTTCAGTTCCCCTTTCCACCAGCGATACTTGGCGATCGGTATGCCCGACTCACGGCAGTAACGCGCCGCCGACATCCCCGACGCGGCACAAGTCGCAATCTGCTCCCGCCAATAGACCTCACGCTCAGCCCGGCTCATTCCGTTTGTATCCGCCATTGCCATGTACCTCCTGCAATGGCGATATCTTCGCACAGGTTCGGGGATTTGGGAAGATGCCGTTCACCGGACGCTTACGGAGTTCCTCTTTCGTGCCTTTGTCGCCAAGGCCGTCTTCAACATCTCCCAGACATCCGGCCTGATACTGCGTCTCAAGGCGGACAAGACGCTTGGCGCCCTGTGTGGCTACGACAGCGGGTCGCAGCTCCCAAGCGAATCCACCTTTTCGCGGGCTTTCGCCGATTTTGCACGGGACGGGATCGCTCAGAAAGTCCATGTCGCGCTGATTGAGGCCACGGTCAAAGACAAACTGTTCGGACATGCCAGCATGGACGCCACCGCCATTGACGCGCGGGAAAAGCCCTCGCCAGAGCCCAAACGGGAGGCCGCGCCCAAAGTGAAGGCCAAAAGGGGGCGGCGCAAAAAAGGCGAGCAGGCACCGGTGCCCGACCCCAAACGTATTGACCTGCAGCCGCTTCGCTCCCTGGAGGAGAACATCGCCGATTTGCCGGTGCTGTGCGACATCGGCAGCAAGTCCGACAGCAAGGGCCACGCCATGCACTGGATCGGCTACAAACTGCACCTGTGCGTGCTTGATGGCGACATTCCGGGCGCGGCGATTCTCACCAGCGCATCGCTGCACGACAGCCAGTCCGCCATTCCAATAATGCAGATGACCGACAGGCGTGTCACCCATCTCTATGACCTCATGGACGCAGCCTATGACGCAGAGGGCATCCGTGCGTTCAGCCAGGCCCAAGGGCAGGTGCCCCTCATTGATGCAAACGCCAGAAGGGGCCAGAAGACGCCGTTTTCCCCCGCACAAAAGGCTCGGTACGCCCAGCGCAGTTCAGTTGAGCGGGTCAACTCGGCACTAAAAGACAGCTACGGGGCGCGCTTCATCCGGGTCTGGGGCGTAGCCAAGGTTATGACCCATCTCATGTTCGGCGCTTACGGCGGCACAGATTGCCCGGCTCATGTGCTGACAGGCTTAAATACAGCCGTTTTCTGGCTCCAGATGCAAACCCGCTGGGGAAGGCGTGCCCTGACAGGGCGTAAACAGCCAATACAGGGTGCCGGAGCGAGAGTTTGCGCACAAATCCTTTGACCTCACACCGGATTCCTGATACTCTGACGCCTGTCAGACCAAATTTAAAAGTGTTTTGCAAGAAGCTCTATAATTAATCGGAAACTGTTCACATGCCTTCCCACTGACGCAGTCCAAAACGGGAGAGGTAGATGGGTATGGACTGGAAGGCGGGGTTCAGGGAGGGCATGGCGGTGATGAATTTGCGTTTGTGTTCACTTTCGGGACCAAACAGAAGCGTAACCGACCCCCCCTCGCCGCCGGCACCGTTGACTTTCCAGCCTACGGCCCCGTGTTGCTTGGCGAGCGCAATCACACTGTCTGCCTCGGCAGAGACCAACGCCGAGTGTAACGATCGTTGCGCATCGGTGTTTTGGACCATGGCCCGGCCAAACGTATCGAAGTCTCCGCTGTAGAGTGCGTTCTTTCCGTCGCGGGCGGCAGCGCGCAGCGGCTCCAGCGCAGACTTATCCGCGCCCTGACGTTCAAAGTTCGCAATGACCTGTCCGTGCACCTCGCTGGACGAGTGTGATTTTCCAAGGAAGATCAAAGCAAGACGTCGTTCCAGTTCCCACCAGATGCTGTTGGGAATCTGCAGTTGTGACACGGAAGCGTGCGGGTACTGGTTCATCTCAATAAAGCAGATGCCACCGTAAGCCGAGCACAGCTGGTCCTGAATCCCACATTGCAGTCCAAGTTTTTCGGTTTCCACACGGTGCGCCATGGCGGCCACCTCATGCGGAGTCATGCGCCGCCCCGGCATCAGAAGGTCAAGCGCGCCCAAAAGAGCTACACTCACTGCTGCCGAGGTGCCAGTGGAACAACCAGGAGGAGCGTTTGAGTAGATATTGACATCAAAAGATAAATCAGGCGGCAGTTCCATTATCTCCACGCAGGCGGCAATTAGTGGATGCTTATAGTACTCACAAGGCATATTATCGAGCACATAGCGGTCTCTGAAATTCTCCGCGTTTATAGTGATGCGACCGCCCGTATCACCTGCCTCGTGAGAGATGCGGATTTGAACTTCCGCATACGGGTACACGCCAATGTTTAAGACCACGCCTCCTTCTGCAAACCAAGTGTCCGTCCAACCGCCCAAATCGCAAATACGAATAGGTGCCGTGGCATTAATCACACGGGTCGCTTCTGTGCTCTTCATAGTGTCCTTTCGTTAATGGCCAAGGCGGACTGAGGACACGAGTCGATCCCCGGTCCGTTCTTATCCGATTGATAATTGACACCTCGTTATGCTTCTCTACCGATGAGTCCACTGCCAGTTCCTAAGCGAAACCCGTTTATAGCACATTTTATCTTATCCGAGAACCTCGATTCCACGCAGGACCGACCAGACCTAAGTGATCCCGTGTTTTTGTAACTGTTTGTGTTTGTTGATATTACAACGGTATATCTGTTGAAAATAGCCCGATTTGTGTGCAAAGATGGGCTGAGCAGCTCAACAATCAACGACAACCTAAACAGGAGGCCAT
>CAIUWO010000694.1 GCA_903902895.1 Candidatus Hydrogenedentota bacterium
CACCTTCACCGTGGGCGGGGCACCGGGTATGATGGTGCCGGTCGGGATGGTGGGGAGCGCGCCTGTCTGATACGGCACCGCGTATCCCAGAGCCAAGTCCATCAAGCCGCTCCAAGTTGCCTGGTTCGACAGCGCGAATGCGCATTGGTTTCGCAGATACCAGTCCGCGTAGAGCCATTCATCGGCGTTGGAATAGCCGTCCCCGTCCAAATCGCCGCTGGCCGTAACGGCCGCGGCCAGACCGGCATACGCGGCGTTGCCCTGCGGCCACAGCCCTGTGGGCTTGGTCATGAGGCCCGAGCCAAGTCCCGCCTTGGCCACGTTCTGGAACAGCCCGTAGTATATGTCAAACGAATTCTGGCGGAGGATGGCGACCGCCGCAAGGGTGCTGATCACGCCGACGGAGGGGCGCTTGTAGCCCGGGGCCCGCGCCTCCAGGTCCGCGAACCAGGCGTGCAGCACCTCCAGATTGTGCGCGTAGACGGCGGACAGCTCGGCATGCCACGGCTTGCCCGAATTGTTGAGGACTTGGCTGAAGGTCGCCATCCAAAACACGTCTGGAATGGTGTTGCCGTTCACGGACGAAACGGTCGTCGAGAATGTGCCAATGGTGAGGCGGATTCCCGTGTAGTCAAAATACGCCTGCATGTCCTTGGGCAGGTTCAGTGCCTCGAAGACCGCCGAGAGAGCCCGATCCTGCGTCAGTGTTATGGTATAAGGGTTGGCGCTCGTCAGGGAGACGCCTTCCCGCCAGCCCGCGAAGCGGTAACCCAGAACGGCCGGTGTGGCCTTGAGTCTCAGCGTGTTGCACTGGTCCAACTGGGCACACAGAGCCTCGTAGGTCCCCGGCGGTGCATAGACTCCCTGCGTTCCGGTATAAACGGTGGCCGGACTGACGGTGACCGTGAGCGTGTGGATTTGCTCGAACACGGCCTTGAGACGGACGCTCTGGTTAAGCGCGCCCAAAGTCCGCTGATGGCTGGAGTCGGTGGTCGTCTGGCTTCCGAAGTGCTGGATTTCCCAGTGTCCGAACTGCCAGCCCGCCTGGGAGCCCAGGAACGCGTCTGCGCTGAGGTTCGCGCCGGCGTCGAGGCGTACTGTCCGTTCCTGCATCGCTCCGGTGACGTTGCTGAGGCTGCACTTGATGTCCTGCGGGTTGGAACCAGTGACATAGACTTGGGCATTGCCCTTCCCCCCGACTTGGAGCTTAATCTCGTATTGCGGGGTAAAGGCGGCGGAGAATGCCGTGTTGCCATCCACGGTGAATTCACACTCGGCCCCGTTGACCGCCCCGGGGGCGCTTGTCCATCCGTTGAAGCGGTAGTAGGTGTCCGTCGCGACAGTGACGGTGGGACTGGCCACGGCGCGGACACGAGTGCCCCAGGGCAGTGTGTAGGAGGCCGCGTGCGTCTGACGCACCCATGCGTCGTTTGTAAACACATCCAAGTCCACAGTGCCGCCTGCGGTGCTTGCCGTCGGTGTGATGGTGAAGGTGTCGAGTTCGAACAGCGCCCCCACCTCTTTGTTGGCCGTCATGACCAGGGGGGCTGGGTTTGTTGAAGCGCCCAGCAGGGCGCCGGTCCACCCCGCGAGGTGGTAATGCGGTGCGGGTGCGGCACTGACCGTCAGCGTGGCGCCGTCCATGTAGACGCCGCCGCCGAGATCGGTCCCGCCCGTCAGTTCGGTGGTGAGGGTACCGTTCACCGGCGCGTCCACCGTCAGGTGCCAGAGGGGCACGAAGTAGGCGGTGACCGACTTGTTGCCGGTCATGAGCAGTTCACCGTCCACCACTTCGGCCGCGTCGGGGCCCTGCCATTCCTTGAAGACGCGCCCCTCGCCCGCCTGCGGCGTGAGCAGCACGTGGGTGCCGTCGTCGACCGTGTAGGGCGAGGCCGTGCTCGTGCTGCCCGGCGCGTCCACGAGGACAGAATCCCCACTGGTGTCGCCTACGCCCGCCTTGTCGACGGTGAGGGTGAACGGCCGCACGAACACGCCGGTGAGTTCGGTCGTCTTGGTGCAGTAAACCGAGTAGGCAGCCGATGTACTCAGCAGCGCCCCTTCCAGCCCAGTATCGCTCCATCCCTTGAACCGCCATCCAGAGGCGGGGAGGCCCGCCTCGACCAGGAATTCCGTGCCGTGGGTCACTGTATCTGACACGTCGACACCGGTTGTGACATCCTGGCCCACTGTAAGCGTGACGGTGCATCCCGTCGGTGGATTCGACGACGCGGCGTCAGCGGTCACCACGTGGACGGTGTATTCGCTGGTTTGGAAGACCGCCTTGACCGTCTTGTGGCCGTTCATGGTGATGGTGGCGGGATTTGTGGAGCCGGTGATGTCGGTTTGCCATTCGGCAAAGGTCCATCCCGTGTCCGGCGAGGCGGTGAGCGTCACTTCGGTCCCCTGCGCGAGGGACGTTCCCGTCGGGTTCTGGGCAATGGTGCCGTTGCCCTGCTTTTCTATGGTGAGCGTGTACAGGCAGCCGTTTACCGGTTCCACCGTTGCCCCGCGAGCCTGCAGTTCGGGAATGTGCGTGCACAGCGAGGTTTCTGACAGGGGGTTGCCGGTGAGCAGTACGGTGTCGTCGGTGCCCAAACCGGTGTTGTCAACCAGCGGCTGTATGTTCTCAATCTGATTGTCCGCAAGGTTCAGGATATTCAGTGCGACCAGGCTGGCGTCATCAAGGCCGTCTATGGAGTCGTCATAGAGGCCGCACGACTGCGCCTCAAGATGCGCCAGGCTCACCATTCCGACCAGCGGGGACAGGTCGTAGATGTACTGGTTGTGTCCGAGATACAGGTGCGTCATCTGGGTCATACCCGTCAGCGCAGAAAGATCGCCCAGGTTACACGAGTCGGCCGAGAGGTACTGCAGGCCCGCCATATTCGCCAGCGGGGAAAGTTCCCATACCGGGTTGCCGTCGATTTCCAGACGGGTCATCCCCGTCATGCACGCCAGCGGGGACAGGTCCTGAATGGCGTTCTGGGCCACTTCGAGAACGATGGTGCCGCACAGCGCCGCCAGGGGCGACAGATCCGTGAGCTCATTCTGCGCGGCTGAAAGCGCGGTCAATGCGGACAGGCCCGAGAGCGGCTCCAACGTGGTCAGGCCCGTTTCCGAAACGCGCAGCGTGGTGAGCGCCGACAAGGCGCCGATTTGCGCCATTTCCGCGTCGCCGACGGCGTTGCGGCTGACATCCAGCGTTTGGAGTTGTGTCAGTCCGGAGAGGAAGTCCAGCGAAGTGAGGCCGCAGCCGGCGACTGACAGGGAGGTCAGGGTCGTGCTGGAAGCCAACGGCGTCGTGTCGGTGATGGAAACGTCTTCAAGCCCGAGTTCCTGAAGACCGCAGACCTGTGCCAGGGGCGTGAGACTGGCAACCGGGTTGCCCCCCAAGTCCACCTTCACCAGTTCACCGAGTGCGGCGAGCGGGGAAACGCCGGTAATCTGGTTTCCCTGAAGATGGACCTCCTGAAGCGCGCGGCAGTTCTCGATGCCGGTAAGGCTGGCAATCTGCCGGTCGGCGGCGTCCAGTACCTGGAGCGCGATGACATCCTTCAGGTAGAGCGGGTCCGTCGCCTGGGCGTTGGGGCGGCCAATGGCCGCGAAGATGGCCAGCTTGAGGTTGGCGTCGGTGATGGCAAGTGCGTTGGCCGGAATTTCCTCCTGGGGGACTGCGATAAAGACTGCCGTCGCGGTGCGGGCCTGGTCCATGGTGAAGGTCTGGGCCTTGACGTACGGGCAGGCCAGGGTCGTCCCCTCCCAGTGGTCAAACACCCAGCCCGAAGCGGCTGCGGCGACGCACGCAACGGTGTGACCCGCGGAATATGTGTATTGCCCGGCTTCCATGCCGACTGTCCCGCTCCCGACGATCTGAAGTGTGAATGAATAGAGTGGGCTGAAAATGGCAGTGACAGTCTTATTACCGTTCATGGTGATGATCTGCGCGCTGTCCACGCCCGCGGCATCACCCGTCCAGTTCAGGAATTCCCAGCCGGATGCGGGGGAGGCGGTGAGATCCACCTCGGTGCCGGACGTGAAGCTCGCTCCCGCCGGGTTCCCGCTCACGGAGCCCTGACCCTGCACCTGCACCGTGAGGTTGTAGCGGCACTCGCCGTTGAACTCGACGGAACCGTTACGTGCCTGCAGAATCGGAATCTGGTCGCACAACGCGGCTTGGCCAAGTGGATTGGACGGCACGACAATGGTGTCCGTCAGTCTCTGACCGACGCTCGTGTTGGCCACCAGCGGCGCGAGGTCGACAATGTCGGCGTTGTAGGCGACGAAGTGTTGCAGGGATGACATTCCGGCGACGGCGGAAATGTCACTCACCGGACCCTCGTTGATATTCAGCCAGAGGAGCTCTGTCATTGCGCCCAGTGCCTCGATGTTCGCCACGGGATTGTAGTCTATGTCCAGATGTTCCAGGCCCAGCAGGGCGGACAGGGGAGAAAGGTCGTAGACGCCGCAATTGGTGATGGTCAGGGTCTTGAGTCCGACCAGGCCTGCCAGCGGGCCGAGGGAAACCACCGGGGTATTTTGCAGATCAAGCCATTCGAGTTGACTTAGGAATGCAATCGGGCCCAGGTCCATCGGCTCGTTGGACGCGTGGGCCGCATCGCAGTTGAGGAAGACGAACTTGAGGTCGGTGCAGTACTGCAACCCCTCCAGCGACTGAATCTCCTGGTTGTAGCCCTGGAGCGTGTACAGGTCGTGGTTCACCAGGTCCCCCCGATAGATGAGGCCCGTCGGCTTGTTAAGGGCGGTGCGAATCACCTGTTCCAGATTGGCGTCCGGGAATTCAACCGGCTTCTCCACAAAAACGGCCACCGCCGTGTAGGAGTGGTACATGTGGCACGTGAACGCGGGATCTGTGCCCCAGGCGGCGTCCCCCTCCCAGTGGTCGAACCGCCATCCGTCGGCCGGCACGGCAACCAAGTCCACAAGGGCATACTGCGGGACGGTGAGCCGCCCCGTCCCGGGGGTGACCGTACCCCGGCCCGTCACGTGAACGTCGAGTATCACCGAGTCGCAGGAACCGAAGTAGCCGTAGATGGAGCGGCTTCGGTCCATGACGATGTCGGTGAACGGATAGATGCCGAAGAAATCGTCGCCGCTGGCGCCAAGCCAGTACTCGAAGCAGCTGGCGCCGGACGGCCAGGACTTGAGCGAGACCGGGGTGTTCAGCAGATAGTAGTGGCGGCCCGGGGCGGGCTGGATGTAGCCGTCGCCGATGCTGGCGGTGTCAAGGGTCACTTCCGCGGGGAGGAACACCGCCTGGAAGGTCGCGTCGGACGCCATCTCCATGCAGTAGCCGGGGTCGGAGGAAACGAAATCGCCAAGCGCGTCGGACCACTGACTGAACGCCCAGCCGGGTTTGGCCGCCGCGTGCAGGCAGCGGAGTTCGTCCGCCCGGCAGGCGTATTCGCCCGGCGCGGGTTCGACCGTGCCGGCACCCTGCGATTCGAGCACCGTGAGGGTGTGGTCGCCGCCCCGCTTGAATACGGCGGTCACCATCGTCTCGGCCCGGGCGGGCATGATGACCGATGTGTTGTAGTTCGTGCCGCTCGCGTCGCCGGTCCAATGCTGGAAGGTGTACTTCGCATTGGACTGGATGGCGTCGAGGGACACGGTGGCGTCCTCCGGCATGAGGTGCGAACCCACGAAGGGGGAAATCGAGCCCGCCGGTCCGTCCGTTTCGCCCTCCGCGGGCTCGACGGCAATTGCCGTGGTCAGCAACCGGGATGCACCGCAGGCCTCGTCGTAATCGACCGTGTTGTTGTACGCCCGAATGGACTCTATCTGCGGGCAGGCCGTGGTTAGAACGAGCGGATTGCCGCTGAGGAAGACGGATGCATTGGTGAACATTGCGGGGGGCGTGCCCACCAGCGCGGACAAATCGGTGATCTGGTTGGAGGCAAGGTACAGGATGTTGAGCTTGGGCTTGTTGGCCAGCGCCGCCACGCTGGACACATTGGAATGGTCGATCAGAAGAATGCCCAGTTGGGAGAGATTGGACAGCGCCGAGATGTCGGACAGGTTCGTGCTGTTGAGGCAGGCCAGGGCTACCAGCTTGGGGCAGGACTCCAGTCCCGCCAGTGTCGTTATGTCGGGGTTGTCGGAGATGAGGACCGCCGTAAGGCCGGGCCAGTGGGAAAACAGTGGCGCCTGCCCGCCGGCGAGGATCGTGTCGTTCAGTCCCAGGCCGCCCAGACTGAGGATGACGAGGTTCCCCAGTCCCTCAATCGGCGAAAGGCCCTGCGCCGGGTTTCCATCGAGCAGCAGCAAGGAGAGGCCGCTCAGACCGGAAAGGGGTGACAGGTCGGTGATATTGTTTCCGGAGAGCCCGAGCGACTGCAGGTGACTCAGATCGGCAAGGGGGCTGATATTCGCGATGAGATTGCCTACCTCGGGCATGTTGGCAATGTCGAGTTCCTGAGTGAGCGGGTTGCCCCGGCCCAACTCCAGGGACGTTAGGCGCCGGAAATAAATAAAGGTATCATATTGGCTGATTGGAATGGGGACGAATTGTGTAGTTCCATTCGCCATGAAATTTGCCCGGCTTGACGTTTACACTCTGCATTTCCACATCCGTCACCTTCTGTCCCGTTGCGTACTTTCTTCTGTCCAAACGGCAGGTGACCTTCAAACCGGTGGCG
>CAIUWO010000695.1 GCA_903902895.1 Candidatus Hydrogenedentota bacterium
GTCATCCAGTTGATGACGTCGCGGTTCCAGCGCCACAGGCCGCCGTTGAACACCACCGGGAATTTGCCGCGCGAACCGATACCCATGAGGTAACGGCGCATGCAGTAGATGTTCTCCAGGTAATCGTCGCCGATCTTGACGAAGGACTGGGCCCAAAAAGCGGCGAACCATGCGTCCTTCTTCGCCTTTATCGCGGCGACGGTCTCCTGTTCGGCCTGGTCCAGCAGGGCGATGGCCGCGGCCCTTGGACCATCCGCCTCCGCTTTGGTGACCACGCTGACAAGGACCGTGAACTTGGGGCTTTCCGCCAGCGCTTCGGCGCAGTGGTTGTTCCTGCGAAGCCGTTCGCCAGGCGCGCTGAGAACGCGGCAGGCAACGGCAAAGTTCATCCCGTCGGCGGTCTCTTCGATGACGAGGTCCCGGCCGGCCACCGATGCCTTTGTCTCTCCGATACCGGCCTCGGGATTGTGCGAGTAGCCGCCCGAGTACCAGCCGGCGAAGGCCCGGCTGCCGAGCCGTTCCAGCGTGACGCGGGCAACGGACTGGCCGCCCTCTATGAATTTCTCTTTGAACGTGTTGTCACACTCGACCACCCACACGTTCCTGTCCTGCGCAAGCCACGAAGACACCGTTGCGGTCGAATAGCCCGTGTCGGCATGGAAGACGGCCTCTCCCCTGGCCAAGGAAAAGCGGCCTTCAAAGTCGTTTAGGTGGTGAATCCAACTGAAGACGGGCATGCCAAAGTCCACTTTAACCCGTGCACAATGGCGGGGCGTGGCCATGGTCGCGGCGGCACTGCCCGATTCCGGACAGGACCAGACGTCGTTCTTGTTGACCTGAAATTCGATGCCCTCCGGACAGGTCCAGACCAGCCCGCCCATGTCCCCATTGCCCAGTGGAAAGCCCTCCGCCTCCAATTGCATCGGCTGCTGATAGACTACGTCATGCCGTGAAAGATAGGACGCATCCACCACGAAAGGCGCGCTTTTCATGTCGGCGTCCGACATTCCCGATGCAACGGCTGCGGACAGTGAAACAACGATGATCAGGAGCCTCAGGACCATGCCCCGGGAATTGCGGGCTTTCATGGCATTGGCCAGTGATGCAGAGATGGACATAAGCGCCGTTCCTTCAGTTGACCATGGATTTCGTGGATTCCCAATTGCCGGTGGTGTGCGTCAAGTGAGAGAGCAATCAACGGCCATTGTAGCCCCGACGCGAGAGAGAATGCGACGGCATGTCATCCGAGCGCGTCTCCAATCTTCCGCGTGAGGGCGTTCTATCCCCTGCATGGGGGCCGACAGCCGGGGGCGGCTGTCCTACATTTGCGCGTTGCGTAGGCGATCGGGATTTTCAAGGTAAGGGGATGACACACGGGCCTGATACCCGTGGTAGACCTTGTCACGCGGTCGCGCGCGGGGTGCGAGCGCCATTCGGGACGGTCACCATTTAATCTCCCCCTTTTTGGAAATCCAAACCTCGGGACTTTCCCAGGCCGCGTCTTCGAGGGGATTGTGACTGTCCCAGAGATTCTGAGGTTCCGGTCCCCGGTCCCCGTCCGAAAAGAAAACATCCTCCCGGCGGTTGCCCCGCTGGGTGACGTGATAGGGTATCCCCGGAACCACCATGCGCGATGCTCGTGGCAAGAACCAAGGGTGGCATAGACACTGCGGCCTTGCTATGCGGACATATGGGAAGCGTCTCTCTTTTTCACAGCCGCCGATTTCAAGCGGTTGCGTTGCCTGGTCGCATCGGGCATTTTGGCTGAATTTTGTGGCCCCCCCCGGCGGCCGCCAACTTGAGAAATATGTACGGCTTGGCGCATGTTTACCTGAACGAAGAAGTGGAGGCATGTTCTCGCCTCCTCCGAAGACAATGAAAAACAACACAGAACCTAGAGAGGGAGACGAGCCATGAGTTTCAAGCAGCCTGAACTGCCCTACGGACTGAACGGCCTGGCGCCATTCGTTTCTGAAGAGCAGATGAGTTACCACTATGGCAAGCACCATGCGGCCTACTTCACCAATCTGAACGGTTTGGTCGATGGAAAGCCCGAATCCGATTTGGCGCTGCGCCAAGTGATGATTCAGTCCCAGGGGCCGGTCTTCAACAACTCGGCCCAGGCGTGGAACCACAGCTTCTTCTGGCATTGCATGGCCCCCGGTGGCGGCGGTGCGCCCACGGGCGAGGCGGCCAAACTCATCGACCGCGATTTTGGCGGATTCGCCCCGTTCAAGGAGGCCTTTTCCACGGCTGCGGCAAAATTGTTCGGTTCCGGCTGGGCATGGCTGGCGGTGGATTCTTCCGGCAAGCTGGAGATCATGCCGTTGAGCAATGCCGACAACCCGCTCAAGCATGGCGCCGAGGCCATCCTCACCCTGGACGTGTGGGAGCATGCCTACTACATCGACTACCGCAATCTCCGGCCCAAGTTCATCGAGGGCTTCTGGGACGTGGTCAACTGGGACTTTGTGAACAAGACCCTGAAGGCCCCCTTCCAGGAATAGGCATTCAACCAACTTGACTCCCTATGAGCCTCCTGCGCTTCTGTGCAGGAGGCATTCTTGTCTTGGCCCCCTCTGGGGGCGGGATGTGTCGGCACCGTCGTTTGCTCGGCGCGGGTACTGAAAATTGTCTGCCCCCTTTCGGGGGCAGAGCCCGGATTTTCTTGTTCCCGGCATGAAGGAATGGTTTACAGTTGACACTTCTGCGGTTTCCGTTCATTATAGTGGGGATGCCGCTTTGCGGCGGCCTGTTCGGATGTCTTGTCTGGAGCCTTACATGAACTACACACGCTTGGGCAGAAACACGGTAAACGCGGTTCGGTTTGCCGAAATCCTCCAGGTCTTCGTGCGCCACGGGTTTGCGGACCTGCTGCGCCGGGCCGGATTCCAGGACGGTCTGCCCGCCCGTCTGCTGCGCGGGATGAACCTGATGGAGGCGCAGGAGGGCGAACCGGAGACCTTTGGCACCCGGCTGCTGTCGGCGCTCACAGAACTGGGGCCGACCTTTGTGAAGTTCGGCCAGGTGCTCAGCACGCGCCCGGACCTGGTGGGCGCGAAAATCGCCGAAGACCTGCGGGCGCTGCAGGACGAGGTCGCGGCGCTTCCCTTTGAGCGCATGGCCCAGGTCATGGAGGCGGAACTGGGCAGGCCCGTGGACGAACTGTTTGCGTCCCTTGACGAGCAGGCCGTGGGCACCGCCTCGCTCAGCCAGGTCTACCGCGCCGTGACGCTGGGCGGGGAGAACGTCGCCGTCAAGGTGCAGCGGCCCGACATCGAGAAGATTATCGAATCCGACCTGAGCCTGATGCGCTCGGTCGCGGAGTGGATCGCCGACCACGTGGAAGAGGGGAAGATGGTCGACCCGGTCGGCATCGTCGATGAATTCGCGCGCAGCATCCGCCGCGAACTGGACTTCGGCGTCGAGGCGCGCGTGCTCGACATGTTCCATGCCAATTTCGAGGACGATGACCGCGTCATCATTCCCCGGGTCCACCACGACTATTCCGCGCGGCGCGTGGTCACCCTGGAGTGGATCGACGGCGTGCGCGTGGACGACCTGGCCGCCTACCCCGGGCGCAATTCAGACCCGGCCACGGTGGCGGTGATGGGCATTGACGTGCTGTGCAAGATGGTCTTTGAGCACCGCCTTTTCCACGCTGATCCACACCCGGGCAACATCTTCCTGGTGCGCGACAACAAGCTGGCCTTCCTCGACCTCGGCATGGCCGGTCATCTCGAAAAGAACGACGTGGCCGCCTTCACCGACCTGTTCATGGCGATTTTTCACGATGACTCCAGGGAGTGCGTGGACGCGATTCTCGCCCTCACCACCCAGGACGAACCGGTGCGGCCCGAGGCGTTCGCCCACGAGGTCGCCGAGTATATTGCCTTTGAGGCGCCGTCCATCATCGCCGGCGGCCAGCTATCGCGGGGCATCGAACTGGTGGTGCAGATTGCGCGCAGGCACAGCCTCGAACTGGCGCCCCGCTTCTCGCTGCTGCTCAAGGCGCTGGCGACCATAGAAATGGTCGGGCGCAAGCTCGAGCCGAACATCGACGTGCTGCCCATCCTGCAGCCCTACATGGAAAAAGCCGCAATGGCGCGCTATTCGCCCGTGCGCGTGTTCGACGACCTGAAGCAGCAGCTCGGGGCGCTGATGCGCCTGGGGCGCCAGGCGCCGGGGGACCTGTCCAGCGTGCTGCGCCAGTTGCGCGTTGGAAAGTTCCGGTTCCAGGTGCACCATGAGCACCTCGAGAATTTGTCCAACACCATTGACCGCGCCAGCAAGCGCAGTTCCGTCGCCACGGTCATCGCCGCGCTCATCGTCGGGTCCAGCCTGCTCGTCACCACCGAGGGCAGCATGACCAGCATCGGCGTCGCCGGCTTCATGCTGGCCGGGGTGCTCGGCTTCATGCTGGTCATCTCTATCCTGTGGGGCAAGGGCATATAGCCCGGTCTGTCTCCCCAGTTCCCAAAAAGGCAAATGCCCGGAGCGTTTTCGCTCCGGGCATGGCATTTGGACAGAATAAGATTTTCTGAACGTTTGGGCTCTGGCTTACAGCACCGTCGAAAGCACGCCAAGCGTATTGGCCACCACCTTGTTGCAGGGAGTGTCCGCACCGTTGGGCGCATACTTCTGGAATTCCACGTGACCGTCCATGTAGAGGATGTTCGCGCCGCCGGGAACGTGGTTGAACGCCATTACGTTGGTGGCGAACAGGTCAAACAGGACAACGAGCGAGCTCTGGGCCACGTTGGCGCTGCCGGCGTTGTTGATGTCGGTGATCAGGAAGCGCTCGATGCCTTCACGGATGCGGTAAACGGTGTTCCCGCCGCCGTTGCCCTGTCCGGGATAGGCCGACATGTTAACGTCGCCATCAATAATTTGGGCGATCTTAACTTCATCACCGGGCGGGAGAAATGCGGCGATAAGGCCGTTGCTCAGGAGCGAATTGAGCGCATTCACCAGCTGCGGGATGCCGCCAGCCGCCAAGTCCGCAGGTATCTTGCTTGCGTCATAGCTCGTGAATGTGGACATCATGGAGATAAGCGGGTCCATGGGAACCACGGGAGCTTGCGGGTTATAGCCAAGCTGGTCAAATACCCAGCCGGCATAGCCATAACTGTTGTCGACATCGCTGGCGCACCGGTCTTTGGGTTCAATGTAATTAAGGCAAGGTTTGCCCGTTGCGTCCAGCATGCGCGCTTTGGCTGCGGTAAGGCCCTGACTAGACGGACAAAACAGCAGGTTCGGGTCTGTCAAGTACTCGGGATACAACGCGAAAAGGCTGGGGCCAAAATCAAACGCGGTTCCCTTGTTTCCATCCTGATGGACAAACTTTCCGGCCTGCATCGGGGGGAACGAGCCCTTGGCCTCGTTGCTGTACATCTTGAGGACCAAGCCCCACTGCTTCAGATTGTTCTGGCAGCTGGAGCGGCGCGCCGCTTCACGGGCGCGGGCCAGTGCCGGCAGCAGAATGGCGGCCAGGATGCCGATGATGGCGATAACCACCAGCAGCTCGATAAGTGTGAAGCCTCTTCTCTTCATGCCATGAATTCTCCGTGTTTTATCTGTTCAGGGGCGCCGCTCGACCGAGAGTGGCAGACACCAGAACACATAATGGTATTACCAATCTACGGTATTCAGCCCAGAAAGTCAAGCTCTTTTGTTATTGGTCAGGCCAATTAGGGCACTTCCGCTTGGCGGCAGTACGGTATTAGCATTATAAGTATAATTTAAGATGGTTTGGCTTTGTTCACAAGTGGCACGGAAAAGGGAAGAAGACAAATTAACATCGATTAACAGGATGAACAGGATGAATAAGAAGCGATAGCCGCCCCATCCCTCTGTACTACCATGTCTCGAAATCACCGCCAGATGGCCCACCCCCTCATCTTTTGTTCCTTGGTTCCCTCTTCCTTGCGTCTTCGCGCCTTGGTGGCTTTGCGTGAACGCTGTCCTATCCCCTCCATCCCGTTCATCTTTGTCAATTCGTTTTCTGCCTTTTTCCGTCCTCTTCTTCTGAATTCTGAATTCCTTGGTCCGTCGCTGCCGCTCCAGGTAATTCCGTGCTGTTCCGTGGTCAAAATCGGGAACTCAGGAAATCAGAAAGGGCAGAGGACGCAGCTATCGCTCCACGGCCCCGTTCCCGCTTCCGCTCGAACGGGCCCATGTCTGTGATGGTTTAGAATCTTCGAAAAGATGAATGAAGTTGACTGGTCGAAGTACAGAGAAGAACGAGGGGGGGGGGCAATGACGAATCATGCTGCCGCGGCATGCTGCCGCGTTCCATGCGTGCGGGTGTCTGGCAAGACCACGACGGCCTCCGCTCGATGAGTTGAGCCCCCCCCCGCCCTCTGCTATACTTGCGCCGCTCCAATTGGCGGCCTGTCCCGAGGGAATTTTCCCCTGTTAGCGGAGGCCAACCATGCGGATTATGCTGTTGTCGGACGTTGTCGGATAGCCTGCACCCCGGGAATGGCGCGGTGTTTCTTGGTGTTTTTGTTTAATCTTATCCGTTGCGCGGGCAGCACGATTGAGCGCTGCCTGCGGGACTGGCGTTGAAAGGACGGGGCAGACCGTGCAGGACAGACTAAAGAAGACCGACAAGCGCGCCATCACCCGGCGGGGCGTGCTTTGGCTGGGGCAAACGTGCAACCAGCGCTGTTACTTTTGCTATTTCATCAACCGCATTGAGGACCATTCGCACCCCGAACACGCCTTTATGTCCCTTGAAAAGGCGAAGGACATTTGCAGCACCCTGCGCAATGTCTTCGGCAACACGGCGATCGACATCCAGGGCGGCGAACCGACCATATACAAGGAAATCCTGGAGCTCATCCGCCACTGCCGCGACATCGGCCTCATTCCCACGCTCATCACCAACGGCCTCGTGCTGGGCACGCCGGGCGTGCTGGAAAAGTACCGGGACGCCGGCGTCCGGGATTTTCTGGTGAGTCTGCACGGTATCGGCGACATTCACGACGAAGTCGTCCGGGTCAAGGGCGCCTACAAGAAGATTGTGGCGTCCATCGAGCGCATGCAGGAAATCGGCCTGCCCTTCCGCATCAACTGCACCATGTCAAAACCCGTGATACCCATACTCACGGAGGTGGCCGGGCACGCGATTCGGTACGGGGCCTACGCGGTCAATTTCATCGCCTTCAATCCCTTTGGCGACCAGTACGGCACGCGCCAGTCGGAAACGGTGGCCCGCTACTCGGAGGTTGCGGAGCAGCTGACCAAGGCCATGGACATGCTTGACGAGGCGGGGATCGAGACCAATGTCCGCTATCTGCCCCTGTGCATGGCCGAGGAACGGCACCGGAAGAACTTCTACAATTTCCAGCAGCTGACCTATGACACCCACGAATGGGACTTTCAAAGCTGGGCATGGACCATGCGGGTCACCCAGATGAGCAAGGAAGGCGGAATCATGCCGCCCTTCCTCATGGGCGGACCCTACGGGCGCGAGCTGCAGAACGGCGACGCCGTCTACATCCGCGCTCATGCCGAGCGCCGGCCCCTGGTTCAGGGCATCAAGTTCATCGGCCAGCGCGCCCTGACACGGGTCGTGCAGAAACTGCGCGGGCTGGACACAATCTACCGCGAGGAGGCGCGCATCCGCGCCAGCCGGGACTGCCAGTACAAGTACCACACCGCCTGCGAGACCTGTTCGGCGCGTGATATTTGCGACGGTTTTCACGGCGACTACGCGGAGCTGTTCGGAACCGACGAGGCGCGGCCCATCACGGGCATTTCGCGCATACAGGATCCGCGCCACTACATAAACCGCCAGGAAAAGACCGTCGAACCGGAAGACGAGTCCTGGGCGCTGTGACTTGGGCGGTCGGCATAAAGAACAGGCACATGCGACCATGCTGAAACCCGAAGAGCAGCAGAAGGCAGCCGCCATGCCGGAAGAGCCGATACCGCCGGTGCGGGGGCTGGTCCTGACCCACAACCGCCGGGGAGTGCCCTATGCGCTGACGGACATCAAGAAATGGGTCCGGCTCAATGCCAGGGTGTTCAAGGTTGAAAAAATTGACCTGCTGGCGGAGTTCGGCTGTTTTGGTTTCGTGCCCGATCTGCTCGCTTTCGTGCGGGAGGAGCACGTGGTCCTGTCGCTGCGGACTGCGGAGAATGAGGCTCCCGCCTCGTTAAAGGCCTGGGCCGATGCCGGCCTCCACGATGTGTTCCTGTGCCCGGTCCAACCGGACACCGCCGCGCTCGGCGCGTGGCTGGACGCCGCTGCCGCCGCAGGACTGGAGGCGCGGGTTCAACTGTCCGTCCCGGCGGGTCCCCTGCCCGACCCGGAAACGCTTGCGGCCTGCCTCGCCCGGGCCGTTTCAGTCAACGTGGCCCTTTACGACCCGTTCACCACCGCCCCCGGGTCCGCCGGGGAGGATGACCGCCAAACGGTGTCGTGGATGAACCGGCTCGTGCGCGCGCTGGATGACCGCGGCGTGGAGGTCAATCTGATTGGGCTGCCCTACTGCCATGTGGACGAGGCGAATTATCCGCATCTGCAGAACCGGCAGCAGTTCTTCCTTGACCACCAGCAGTACAACAAGAACAGCTATGAGCTGGCGGAGAAAATCTCCGTGTGCGGGCCCCGCCGCATGTCCAAGGTGATGGAGAACCTGCTGGCCCGCGGCGCCTCCATGCATCACGCCATAGACCGGATTCTGCTTCCCTGGATATTCGACCATCCGGCCGCCCACGTGCGCCTGTGGATGCTCCACAAGGTCACCCGCCATTTTCGTTTCCTGCAGCGGCAGCAGCCCTTTCCGGAGAGCGTTTCCGCCTGTGAGGCGGCGCTGGAGGCGCTGCGTCTGGAACAGCGCCGGACCCTTGGCCCCGAGTGCGCCAAGTGCCGTTTTCAGCGCATTTGCGACCATGAGACAGAACCATTCAGGCGCCTGCTGCCCACGCTGCGCGCCCACGCCGCGGCGGGTGAGCCCGCCGTGTCCCCGCGGCACTTTGCGACTGGACGGCCCCGCCATTTCGACATGATTGACGGGGCCCGCAGAAAGCTGCCGGAACACCTTGCGGCGCTGGCGGAAATAGCCCGAAACATCACCATGCGCGAGACGCCCACCCGCGAGATTCCCGTGAGCGCCTACGCGATAGAGAACCATTTCACGCCGGAGGATGACGCGTCCAAGCGCTGGTACTCCTTCTCGCGCGGCGAGCTTCTGAGCACCGAGTTCGGCAAGGTCGAACCGCCCTTCACGCTGGCGCTCACCTTTGGCGGCGGAATCGCGGAACAAATAGGATTCTCTTTCGGACCGCACGCCAAGGTGGTGTGCCCCATGATAGACTACTCGCACCGGCTCACCCTGCACGTGGACGCGGCGGGGTATTATGTGCTGCTGCGCGACGGTGTGCAGGTCCGTCCGACCGAGTTTGAGGGGGTGCCGCGGTGTCCCGCGCGGCTCTCGGGCCGTCTGGAACCCCGCATCTGCATGCGCAACGTGGACGGGTTCATCCTCACGCAAACGCTCATGCTCTGGAAGGGGGACGCGCCCGCGGCGCACGGGGCCGGGCAGCTCAGGTATTCGGTCATCATTGTCAGCACGCGCTACGCGCGCCGGCTTCAGGCCGTGCTGCTTGCGCTGGCCCACCAACGCGGGGTGGACCCGGCCTGCTTCGAGGTGGTTCTGGCGCATGTTCCCGGCATTGACGCGACGGACGATCTGATTGAGGGCATGCGGCAGGCCCATCCCCATCTGCGCATTGTCAGTTCGTGCTTCTCGCCGGACCATGCCCGGTCCAAGGGGTTCATGATCAACCAGTCCCTTCGCGTGGCCTCCGGCGAATGGATTGTCCTCATCGATTCGGACATCATCGTGCCGCCGAACCTTTTTGAGAAGCTCGCCGAAGCCGAATCGGGGGCGCACTTCATCGCACCGGACGGGCGAAGGATGCTCACGCCAGAAACGACCTCCCGCGTGCTCCTGGGCGAGGTCAGGCCGTGGGAGGAGTTTGACGCGGTGGCCGCGTCAACGGATGACTATCGCTACCGCGAGGGCGCGGGCGTTCCCTGCGGGTTCTTTCAGGCCGTGCGCCGGGACGTGCTGGAGGCGCTTCCGTATCAGGAATTGGACCACTTCGAGGGTTCGGACTGGATATTTGGCCGCGATGTGATCAACCGCTTCGGCAAGGAGACCCGCCTGGAGGGGGTGGACGTGCTCCACCTCGACCATGGCGGCCGCCAGTGGTATGGCACGGAGAAGCACCGGTAACGGCGGAGCCCCCTGCCTACTCTGCGCTGGCCGCTTTGGCTCCGCCGCCTTCCGCCTCCGACCCGATGCGAATCCATCCGGAGAAATACAGGTGCCTGCCCGGTTCGAAGCAAAGCCGCCCGCTCTCCGACGGTCGAAGCGCCTGAATTCCCCGCGAGTTCTCCTGCAGGGTCGTGTTGAGCACCGTCATTCGAACGGCCGGGCAGTCGTCGTCGGCCGCGATGGTTACGGAAGGCAGTGTGCCGCACAGGGCCGTCACGCTTCGGCCGGGAGCATAGCTCCGGTTGAAATGGACCCAATGGGTGCCCTCGGGCTCAAAAGGAGCAAAGCGGCCCTGCTCGTGCTCCGTCCTCCACTGGTCGTACTCGTGCCGCAGGAGGGCGGAAACATGGCACTCCTGCACCTCGAGCGTCTCGAAGGTTTCGAGCCATATCTGCAGGCGCAGCGCGTCGCTGTCGCGTCGCAGTTCCCAGTGCTGGCAGAAAGGAAAGCGCCTGGAGGTGCCCGTCAGCGAAATGCCGCCGTCTATCACCTGGGCGGCGCCCCACTGGAGGCTCTGGCTGTCGTTCCACAACTGCTGAATCAGCATGGACGAGTAGACGTTCAGGTAGTTTGTCAGCTCCTCCCCGTGGTGGAAGAGGCACAGCGAGCCGTTCTTGAACTGCACTGTCAAGGGGCCGCATTCCAGCATCCTGGGGGCGCGAATCATGTTTTCCAATTCGCTTTCGGTGCGGTTCAAGTCCAGCACGACCCGCATCAGGTCGTGCCGGCCGGGCTTGAAAAGGCAGGCGTGCTGCGGGTAGGCCGCGGCCGCCATGACCATCCGGTTGAACTTGATATACTCCGAATTGAAGAGCACGACACCGTAGTGGGGGTTGTCGGACTCGACCCTGGCAATAACAGGGGGCAGCGTCCTGCCCTTCTCGGGCAGCAGCACCGCCTCGCGCTGCTTGTTCTCCTGCGCAACCACCATGGACCAGCGCGTGTCCGAAGGCAGTATTTCCGGGAAGGGCCCCGCAAAGTCGCCATAAAGCCAGCGGGCATAGGAGGTGGGAAATCCCATCAGCGCGGCGATGTGTTCGATCTGGGTTTCCCGCTCGCATTCCAGGGCGAGTTCCCAAAATAAACGTCCGGCCTCGTCCAGCCACATTTTCCAGACAAGCTCAACGGGCAGCCGCGGCATGCGGCCCCGCGCGGTGCATCCGTGCCCGTCTTTTTCCTCAATAGTCCATTCGGCCATGGAAGACAGGTGGAGCTGGCCGTAGGAGTTTATCTCCATCTGGAAACCGCCGGACCCGCTCAACTCCTCTTTCTTGTGGAAGAGAGAGACGCGCCCCTCGCAGTGAATCACCTCCGAGTCGCCCCCGGAGAAGGTGTGTATGCCCTTTTCGGCGCCCACCTGCCGCAGGTAATAGTTTATGGTTTTTTGCGTGGATCCGCGGTCCACCATCAGGCCGTTGCTCAACAGCACCACGCGCTCGCACAGGGTGTTCACCACGCCCAAATCGTGCGAAACGAAGACAATGGTCTTGCCCTGCTCGCGCAGTTCCCCTATCTTGACACGGCAGCGGCGCTGAAACTCCTCGTCCCCGACCGACAGCACCTCGTCGACGAGAAAGATGTCGGGGTTGGAATGGACCGCCACGGCAAAGCCAATCCGCACGTACATGCCGCTGCTGTAGGTTTCAACGGGCTGATCAATGAAGGCGCCGATGCCCGAGAAGCGGACAATGTCGTCAAACACGGCGTCGGTCTGCGCGTGGCGCATGCCCAGGAGTCCGGCGTTCAGATAGACGTTTTCACGGCCCGTAAGCACCGGGTGAAACCCCGCGCCCAGTTCCAGCAACGACGCCACGCGCCCGTTCACGGCGACCCGCCCGCCGCTGGGCAGGGTGACGCCGGCAAGAATGCTCAGTAGCGTGCTCTTGCCCGACCCGTTGCGGCCGATAATGCCCAGCGACTCGCCCGCCCCAACCGTGAAGGAGATGTCCCTGATCGCCGTGAACATTTCCTGTCTGCGCCCCAGCACCCAGTCGCGCAGGCCGCCGCGCCCGCGCAGGTCGCGGGCACCGCGCCGGGCGGGAAAGCATTTGCTGACGTTTTCGACTTCGATTACGGTGCTCACAGGTGGTCCGCCATGGTTGGCGCGTTGCGCCGGAACAGGATCAAGCCCGACAGAAAAACCAGCACCGCGCAGCAGACCGGCCAGACCAGCAGGATTGCATCGGGAAAACGCTGTTCAAACAGCACCTGCCGGTAGCAGGTCAGCAGTTCGGCCATGGGATTGGCCATGTAGGCGTTGACCACCCACGCGGGCATGGAGGTGGAATGGCGAACCAGTTCCAAGGGGTAGAACACCGGGGATGCGTAGAAGCCGAACATCAGCGCCACGGCGACCGTGTTGCCCACGTCGCGAAAGAGCACATGGCCGCAGGAAAGCAGCAGTGCCAGCCCCACAGTCAGCGTGAACTGCACCAGGAAAAGCGCCGGTATCCACAGCGTTGCCAGACCGACCACCCCGCCCATGACCAGATGCAGCACGATGAGCAGCAAAAACCCGATGCACAGATTCACGAGGGGCACGCAGCAGGCCGCTATTGGAATGACTTCCCGCGTGAAATGGACTTTCTTGACCAGGTTGCGCCCGTCCACCAGCGACATGGTGGACGCGGTGATGGCCGCGGTGAAATACTGCCAGAAGATGAGGCCGCACAGCAGCATGACCGGAAAGGGCCTTGCACCGCCGCCGCCGGTCAGCGCGGCACGGTCGGCAAACACGAAGGAGAATACAAAGGCCAGAATGAGCATGAACATGAGCGGTTCTATCACCGCCCAGAGAAAACCCATCACGGCATAGCGGTAGCGCGCGCGCAGGTCTTTCCAGACCAAATCCAGGAGCAGTTCCCGCGACCGAACCAAGTCGGGAAAAACGCGCCACACCTGGCGCTGTTTTTCGCTCGCATAGGTCAATGCGCCCATGCGCATATCCAAGCCCGCACCCCTGCCCCGGGAGCCGTGAAGTGTCGCGCATGCTGGTCGTGGGCCATCGTTTTCATTCCTTGAAGTGCCCGCCCCGAAAGCGGGGGCCGGAACGGCGGGTTTCAACCGCCCTGCGACGTATTATATAATCTCGGGGACCGGTATGCACTCTTCGCGGGGAATTTCCCCGAACCCATCCATGGAAAGGCAGGCGCGTGAACCTTTTTTCGACCATCTCCGAATCCATTCTGAAGGCCTACCCCGGGTTGGAACCGTCCGACCTTTTCTTTGGCGCGCCGCCCAATCTGGAAATGGGTGATGTGGCCATTCCCATGTTTCTGCCCGCGCGCAAACTGCGCACGGCGCCGCCGAAACTCGCCGCCGAGGCGGCTGAGCGGGTGGCTTTCGGGCCGGAAGTGCGCAAGAGCAGCGCGGCGGGGCCGTACCTCAACCTGTCGCTGGACCGTTCGGCCACGGGCGCGCGCATCGTCAACGCGGTGCTGGAGCAGGGCGGCCGCTTCGGGTCCAACGGCTCGGGAACGGGCCGGCGCATGCTGATCGAGCACACCAGCATCAACCCCAACGCCAGCCCGCACGTGGGCCGCGGCCGCTGCGCCATGATTGGCGACAGCATGACCCGCCTGTTCCGCCTTGAGGGCTTCGACGTGGAGGTCCACTACTATGTGAACGACATGGGCCGCCAGATCGGCCTGCTCGTGCTCATCGCCGACGAGATTGCCAATCTGGACTTCAACGGGATTCTCGACGCCTACGTCCGCGCCAATGCCCGGGCCGAGACGGACCCCGATTTCGCAGCGCGCGGATACGAACTGCTGGTGAAGATGGAGGAGGGCGACCGCGACGCGCAGCGGCGCTTCGAGGCGGTGACCGCGCTCTGCCTGAAAGGCCAGCTTGAAGTGCTCTCGCGCGTCGGCGCCGCCTATGATTACTTCGACCGGGAGTCGAAGTATGTGAATGACCCGCGCATGGAACAGGTGCAGCAGACACTGCGCGAGCGCGGCGTCCTTTTCACCGATGACAAGAACCGGCTGGTGGCCGACCTGGCCCCCCTGGGCTACACCCAGGAGGAGGGCCGGTTCTTCGTGCTCATGCGCGCAAACGGCAGTTCGATGTACGGCTACCGGGACATTGCCTATTCTCTCGACAAGATAGCCCGCGGCACCGATGTGAATCTGATGGTGCTGGGCGAGGACCACAAACTCTATGCCCAGCAGGTGGGGCTGATCCTTGAGGCGGCGGGATATCCGGCCCCCGAGGTCATTTACTATTCCTATATCCTGCTCAAGGACGGAAAAATGTCCACCCGCCAGGGCAAGGTGGTGCTCCTTGCCGACTTCCTTGACCAGGCCGCCGCCCTCGCCGTGGAGCGCGTGGCGGAGCAGTGTCCCGAGCTTTCCCCGGCCGAACAGCAGGCCATCGCCGAAACGGTGGCCGTCTCGGCCATCCGCTTCGCCGTGCTCCGCGTGAAACCCGGAAAGAATGTCACCTTCGACATGGAGGCCGCCCTGTCCTTCACCGGTGACACCGGACCCTATGTGCAGTACTGCTGCGCCCGGGTCAACTCGATTCTTCGCAAGAATGCCGGCGCGCTGCCGAAAAACGCCGGCAGCGCCTTCGCCTCGGGTCATGACTCTGAATGGGCGCTGCTGCTCAAGGTGGCCTCTTTCCCCGCCGTCGTCGCCGAATCGGTCCAGCAGCGCACTTGCGCGCCCGTGGCCAATTTCTCGCTGGACCTGGCCCACCTGTTCACCGCGTTCTACCACGATTGCCCGGTGCTGCGCGCCGAAAACGCCGCACAGACCGAATCGCGCCTGCTCATCTGCCGCGCAGCGCTCCAGACGCTTAAGAATGCCTTGGACCTGCTTGGGATCAGCGCCCCGGAGCGCATGTAACGCACAGAAAAGCGCCCTGCCTCCGCGAGAGGCAGGGCGCATTCTTTTTTGGCTGAAAAGACCGCGGCGGGAAGCCCCGCGGTTCCGCATTTACGGCGCAAGCAGGTGAATGTAGTCGGAGTATATGCTGGAGACATTCTCCGCCCGGTCACGAAACTGCACACGCACCGTGTAGTATGCCGGGGTGGCGGGAAGGGTGTAGGCACGCGTCGCCGCGAAGGACTCCCAGGCGCCCCACGTTTTGCCGTCAATACTGAATCGCATCCGCGTCACGCCGCTGCCCGTTCCATCGAGCCCGGTCAGGCCCAGACTGACGACCGGGTTGGAGGTGCTGGGCGCGCCCGCATTGATGAGAACACTTCCCGTGGGCGGCGTCCCGTCCACCTTGATGTAGTCGGTGTACACGGCTGAAACATTTCCTGCTTTATCCCGAAACTGTGCGCGGACCGTTCTGTTTCCGTCACCGGTGGTCAAGGCCCACGACTTGCTGTCGGCAGGATTTTCCCATCCGCTCCATGTGGACCCATTGTTGCTGAACCGCATCTTTGTCACGCCCGACCCGTCTCCGTCCTCATAGGTCAGGGACAGGGTGACGTTGCCGGTCTTGGTTACGGAGGCCCCGCTGTTTATGGCCATTGAACCGGTTGGAACCACGGTCTCTTCCACCAGAAACTGGTCCAATACACCCGAGCCCCCGGGCTGACTGGGAAAGAACGCCCATTTCAGGGAGTGGGGCCCCGGCAACGAGATGCTGTGGGTGAATTTTGACCATTCGGTGGATGAGTTGAAGGTAACGCCGACATCGTCCACAAGGAAGGTTATGCCTTCACCCGATATGGCGGGGACTGCGGGTTCCACTTTCCACCAGAAACTGACCGTGGTGGGACCGGTAATGGAGGTCTCCACACTGCTTTGGCCGCCGCTGGATGGGAGACTCATCAGGGCGTTGATTCCGTCATGGCTGACGGGAGTCTGGACAGCCCACGGGATATCACCAGCGGGGATCATCCAGGGACGATTGCACGCCCCCACTCCCGTGCACAGGTCCTGTGCCGCCGCATGGGCGGAGGAAAAAACAAACAACAACGCGACACATACACGCACGAACATTCGTATTCTTTGCTGCATGACCAAACCCCCGTGTTTGCTGCAATCATTTGCCAGCTTTTCAACCAAGCACTCCTGAACCACCGCCACAGCGCGGCGACCCATCGGAGCCCCTGACTACGAATACCGCTCTTTTCGTCGACTTCCGGTCGCAATCCGCCCCGCGCGCCGGCGGCAACGTCTATGAAACGCCTTCTCTCCTCGCCCTCTTGATCCCGTAACCTTTTAGCGCGTTCTCGCCCGGGGGGGCCATGTTGCACATCGATTCCGGCTACACATAAGCAATACCGCCGTGCATGCCGATTTGCACCAATTCCCCCAAAGCCCAATCTTCAAGTTTAACCTGTACTTATAATAATCCTATCCGGTCAATAACGCAATGGGTTTTTAAAAAAATCCCATCCGGAATGAAATAAATGACTCATGGTATTTTAGGTTGCACACTGGTCACCGCGGCACGGTTGCCGGTTGCCAACATGCCAGTCCGCGCCTGCTATGGACCGACTCCATGCGGACAATGCCCGCATCATGGATACCGCAGAGCGCACGGTCATCCTTCATGGCGAATAGGCGCTATTATGGTTCAAGCCGCGCGCACCGCACTGAAGGAACTGCCGCCCGGCACGGTCGGCGTCTAAACCGTTCCGCCTCAGCCTGCGACTTAGATTGCCAGCAATCGACTGACCCGGAGCAGGTCGGGTGAGAAGGTTGATTTCCTCTCCCAGGCGGTGCAGAGCGGATTGAGCACCATGTTCTGGTTCTCGATGCCAACCATCATGCCTGTCGCGCCCTCCATGAGCGCCTCGACAGCGTGCACTCCCATGCGGCTTGCCAGAATGCGGTCGAACGCAGTGGGGCTTCCGCCGCGCTGCATATGGCCCACCACCGAGACGCGGCTGTCCTTGAATTCCGTGATGTCGGCGACCTTTTGGGCCACGGTGAAGGCGTTGCCCAGTTCATCACCCTCGGCAATGATCACAATCATCGACGTTTTTCCGCGCGACCGGGCCAACTGAAGCCGCATGGCAATGGTGGTTATGTCGCAATCCTCCTCCGGAACAAGCACCTCCTCCGCCCCCCCGGCGATACTGGCCATGACGGCAATGAACCCGCAGCGCCGTCCCATCACCTCGATGAAAAAGAGCCGGTCGTGCGAGTCGGCCGTGTCGCGGATGCGGTCCACCGCCTCCATGGCGATGTTCAGCGCCGTGTCAAAACCAATGGTGTACTGGGTGCCGCCGATATCGTTGTCTATCGTGCCGGGAAGTCCGACGCAGCGCAAGCCGTGCTCGGCATGGAGTTTGTCCGCGCCCCGGTAAGACCCGTCGCCGCCAATCACCACCAGCCCCTCGATGCCGTGCCGCGCCAACTGCTCCGCCGCGCGCGCGCGGCCGTCAGGCTCCATGAACGCCATGCAGCGGGCCGTGTGCAGGATGGTGCCGCCCCGGTTGATAATGCCGCTGACCGAGCGCGCGTCCATCGGCACGATGTCGCCGTCAATCATGCCCTGGTAGCCGCGGCGGACGCCGAACACTTCGAACCCCCCCGCGACGCCGGTTCGCACCACGGCCCTGATGGCCGCGTTCATTCCCGGGCAATCTCCGCCGCTGGTCAGCACTCCAATGCGTTTCATTAGCCGCTCGCTCCTTACTGCTCTCTTTTGACGCCCTTTCGGCGTTTCTTGCTTGAATCTTTGGCGGAAGCCTTTTCCGTCTCTTTGGTCTGCCCTTCTTTGACGGGAACAACGACCTTGTCGCCGATGCTCAACCGGACGCTCTTCTTCATCTTGTTATAGGCAAGCAACTCCTCCAAACCCACGCTGTATTTGTTTGCAATAACCGAAGGATTGTCTCCCGACGCCACAATATGGACAATTTCTTTTGTTTGTCCGCTCTTGGCAGCCGGCTCCGCGGGGGCGGCGGCTTTCTCCGCTGATTTCTTGTCAGGGGCCTTTTCCGGTTCCTGCGCATCAGGTTTCTTGTCCCCGGCCTTTGGAGCGCCTTTGCCCGTTTTGTCTTCCTTCGGCGTTTTTTTGCTCTCCGGCTTGGCCGGTTCCGCGGGCGGCGCGGGCGATGGGGGCGCTGTCTGTGTGGACGCCGCCCGCGCCGCGGAGGGCAGGCACTCTGCGCGCCACTGGGCAAGCATTGCCACAGCGGACGCCTCCACACGCCGTCCCGCGCCCTCAAGCGCCTCGGCCTCGTCCACCAGCCTGCGCACCTCGCGCAGCAGCCATTCCCCGCGCAGTCGCTCGTCGGCATGCGCCGGCGACCCTGTCAGGTACAACGACTGCAGCTCTTCACACCGGCCAACGGTGTCGGACATGGGTTCAAGAAAAGGTTCCCCGCGATCGTCCTCCACAAGACAGAGGGACCGCGCCAGCGCGGCGATTCCCGACATGGCTGGAACGGCCGCCTGCTGGGGCAATTGGCCGGCATGCCATTGCTCCTCGATTCTGGGCAGATACCGGACCAGGTCAAGAAATCTTCCGCGGCTCGATGCGCCGTTCACATCGCCCTGAATTGCCCTGACTAGGTCCTTGAGGGCGGCAGGCAGCGCGGAGGCAAGTTCCGCGTCTGCCAGGAGCCTCGCGGCAATCTCCACCGCATGCCGCTGCGCGGCCTTGCCCGGAACTATTCCGCCCACCCCGGTCAGAAACACCGGCGCAGGCCCCACTTTGACCGCAAGTTTTGAATCCTGAAGTTCGGGGTTTTCGACGGGGTTGCCCAGCGCATCTGTCAGCACCGGGTCCACCACCCCGTCCAGCGCGATGGAAACGTCCGTTTCCGCGGCGGCCCACAGCGCCGCCAGCCAACGGCCTTCCCGGCGAAACAGGGGAGCGCTCACGCCGTCGGCCAGCGGAAGCATCCCCGCAAACTCCACGCCGTCAAGCCGAAGCGCCATGCCGTTGAGGTATCCGGCCGCATCGCACAGTTCCCCGCCCGCGTAAACGGCCTGAACGCCCATGCCGATGCCCGACGCTCCCGCGGCAAGCAGCTCAAGGCTGCGCCTCACAAGCCCCTGCGCCCCCTTGACTCCGGCCGGTGCGGCGCCGTGCGAAAAAACATTCACCCTCCAGCCTTCGTGGCCCTGCCTGAGCGCAAGGGTCATCGCGGCCGCCACCTCGGACGGCTCCGGCAGGTCCCTGTCCGAAAGCACGCACTGCCACACAGGCGCCTCGCCACATTCGGCAAAGTACCGATCCAGGGCGGCGCAGTCCGCCAGCACCACCGCCACGGGGGCGCTGCCCGCCGATTTGGCAAGGGTCTCGACAAATCCCAAAAAGGCGGCGCGGTCATCGCCATATTCCACTTCCCAGAGAACAGGGGCCGGGCCTTTCCCGCTCATGCCCGCGAGTAATGCGCCAACGGCCGTATAGGAGCGTTGGTCCACATGGGCCACGACCGACAAGCCCAGACCGGCCGCCTGCTTCGCCCGGACTGCAAAATCCTCACACCCCGCGTCCAGGCGCAGGACGGCCAACCCGACACTCTGGAGGGCCAGCAGGAGCCTGGTGTCATATTCGTCACCGGCGGCGACATAGAACGGCAACGGGTGACGCCCTGCGGCGCGATCCACGCGGCAGAACCGCGCCGAAGTCTTCTGCACCGTGTCACGAATCTCAATGGTGGCCTCCACCGTGTACAAACCGCGCCCATGAGGCGCGTCCTTGACGGCGCACCACCGGGGTGCCTGTGCCGGGAGTTGCAGGTCGCCCAGCGATATCTCCGCGGCGTCCGGCCGGTCGGCGGCCAGAATGCGCAAACGCACCCGGGCGGTGGTCTCTTCCGGGGAAAGCAGCTCCACAATGAGCGGGTCGTCCACGTACACGTAGGCAAGCGGCTGGTCCGGGGCCAGCGTCATCTGGACATCCGCCGTGAGCAGCAGAAAACCAAGCGCGGCAAGCACACTCATGGTCACACCAGAAACGGATTGCCGGCGCGCTCGGCGCCGATGGTTGTCGCCGGGCCGTGCCCGCTATAGACGACCGTGTCATCAGGCAGGGTCAGCAACTGGCTCTTGATGGAATGAATCAACTGGCCGTAATCCCCGCCGGGCAGGTCGGTCCGGCCGATGCTGTTCTCAAAGAGCACATCCCCAACGAAGGCCGTCCCGGGCGTCACAAGAACAATGTGTCCCGGAGAGTGGCCTGGCGTGTGGCGCACCTCAAAACGGGTCTCGCCGAGGACGATGGCCTGGCCGGGCTCCAAGAAAAGGTCCGGCGCCGGGGAGGGGGGAAAGGGCACGCCAAACATGCTGCCCTGTTGCTCCAGCGCCTGCAAAAGCGGCAGGTCGGCGCGGTGAATGGCCAGCGGGCCGCCCGTTGCCGCCACAACGCCCGCGTTGCCGCCGCAGTGGTCGCAGTGACCGTGGGTGTTCACGATCATGGTCACCTTGAGCGGGGACAGATACGCCAGGAGTTCCGGAGCCGCGTCGCCCGGATCAATCACAACGGCCTCATCGCCCTCGGACACCACATAGCAGTTCATGACAAACGGCGTCAGATGAAAGGTTCTTATTTTCACGGCTGATTCTCCTACCGGCTCATGCTAGCGCATCGCCCGTCGCGATGCAACCTGATGGATAAAAAGGCTAAGTGATCCCGTGTTTTTGTAACTGTTTGTGTTTGTTGATATTACAACGGCATATCTGTTGAAAATAGCCCGATTTGTGTGCAAAGATGGGCTGAGCAGCTCAACAATCAACGACAACCTCAACAGGAGGCCATCAAC
>CAIUWO010000696.1 GCA_903902895.1 Candidatus Hydrogenedentota bacterium
GTGGGTACAAATTGATTTGGGTGCTGAAATCGATGTCTACGCGGTGCTCCTTTGGCATTTTCATTTTGAAAAGCGGGCCTATTTTGATCTAATCGTCCAAGTATCGAATGATCCCGAATTCAAGAACGGCGTGACCACCATTTTCAATAATGACGTGGACAACGGTACGGGCTTGGGCAAGGGTAAGGATAAGGAATACGTTGAAAGCAACAAGGGCCGGTTGATTGACGCCAAGGGCATAAAATGCCGTTACTTAAGATGTTACAGCAACGGAAACACTTCTGATGACAAAAACAACTATGTCGAAATAGAGGTGTTCGGCAGGCCTGTGAGGGCTGTCGACCGCGCGCAGACGGTGGACGGAACCGATGGAAAGGCTCCCATCAAGATAGACTTGCCTGCGCCGTCCTTCCAGTGACCCTTGGGGTGCCACCCTCGAATTGGAGAAATTCAAGGGCTGGGTAGCGGTGACGGTTTCAAATGGCAGCGCAATATCTATACCCGTGAAGTGGCCGAGAGTTGCCCAGTTGCGGACCACATTTGAAACCTCTCCGCCGTGCGCCGGGTCTGTAACCAAACCGGACCCCCTCAGGTGAAACCACGGACCGTATTTTGATAGAATAGCGCCCCTTGCCGTGTCACCACAGGGGAACGCGGCAGCGTTAAATCAATGAAAACCGGCCTCCGGACTGTCGGGCGGCCCCAAACAAGGAGTGGAACATGAAGGCGTTTTGGACACTGACTTTCGGTCTGGTCGCGGCGATCATGCTGTTTTGCGCGCTGCCCGCCGTGGCCGCGGACGCGCCGGCCGGCGACATGGAGCCCCTGAAGATTGAACTTCCCGAGCCGTTCTTCGGCGGCACGCCGATTGACTACTGGTCGGCCAACCTTGAGCCGGAGGACTTCAAGGACCGCGCGCCGTTCATGGCCCCCAAGGGCGCCACGCTCATTTCCAAGGGCAAAACGGTCACCTCGAGCGCGAAGAACCCGAACCTGGGCGAGCTCAAGATGCTGGTCGACGGCGACAAGAACTACGCGAAGAACAGCCTGATCGAGCTGGGTGACGGCGTGCAGTGGGTGCAGGTCGACCTCGGCGCGTCGAGCAGCGTCTACGCCATCCTTGTGTGGCATTTCCACGAGGGCAAACGCGTCTACTTCGACGTGGTGGCTCAGGTGTCCGATGACGCCGAGTTCAAGACCGGCGTGACCACCGCCTACAACAACGACGTCGACAACAGCGCCGGCCTGGGCGTTGGCAAGGACAAGGAGTACATCGAGAACAACAAGGGCCGCCTGATTGACGCCAAGGGCGCCAAGGGCCGCTATGTGCGCCTGTACACCAACGGCAACACGGCCGACGACAAGAGCCACTATGTCGAGGTCGAGGTGTTCGGCAAATAAGCGGAAATGACCCGCTGAATCTATTGCAGGTATTGCGCGCCGTTCCGGTCCTTCCGGAACGGCGCGTTTACTTTGGACCGCCGGGGGACTGCCACCGATTTCAGCCAACAGCCCAACGTCGGGAACCAACGTGTAGCCCTGAAATCGGTGGCTGTACCCGTGCCCACGAAAGCCCTGGCTTGTGCTTTCCCGGGTACAGGCACCCATTTCCGGTGCGCGCAGGCGCTGAAGAGGGCAAGTCCGCTGCGGAAATGGGAGCCAGTCCCCCTGCGGCATACTTGCTTTCCCCCGGCACAGCCCGTAAGGTAACCGCATGAAACGCTATGAGTTTGCATTGTTTGTCCTGCTCTTCGCCACCGTGGTGGTGATCGGCGCGGCCTTCCGCCTGTCCGGACTCGAAAAGCGCCCGCTGCACGGGGACGAGGCGAACCAGGCCGTCAAAACGGGACGCCTGCTGGAAACGGGGATATACCACTACGACCCGAAAGAGCATCACGGTCCGACCCTCTATTACGCGGCGCTGGCCGTGCTTAAAATGGCGGGGGTGGACAAATTCAGCGACTCCACCATCACCGAATACCGCCTGGTGCCCGCCCTGTGCGGTATCCTGATGGTGGCGCTGGCGGGGTTGCTGGTTCTGCCGCTGGGCCGTTGGGCCGCGTTCTGGGCGGCCCTGCTGACCGCCGTGTCCCACGCGATGAGCTACTACAGCCGCTACTACATCCAGGAAATGCTGCTCGTTCTGTTTGTTTACGCGGCCCTGGCCTGCGCGTGGCGCTGGTGGCGCAAACCGGGCATTGGCTGGGCGCTGGCGGCGGGCGCCTGCCTCGGACTGGCCCATGCCACCAAGGAAACCTGCATCGTCATCTTTGGTGCGATGGCCCTCGCCAAGGTGCTCACAATCCTTTACAGCCGCGTGCGCGACGGCCGCTGGCCCGTCCTCTTCGGGGAGGACACCCCGTCCGCGGCACTTTCCGGCCGTTTGCTGGCCCTGCATGGTGCTGCGCTGCTGGTGGCGGCGGTTTTCGTGTCCGTAACCTTCTTCTCGTCCTTCTTCACCTATCCGCAGGGCGTGGTCGACTCCGTGATGGCGTTCACCACCTACCTGCACCGGGGTGCGGAAGGGGCGGGCAGCACCGCGTTGCATGACAAGCCCTGGTACTACTATGGCTCCCTGCTGGGCTGGACCTACCGCACGGCCGGTCCAAAATGGAGCGAGGCCCCCGTGCTGGTTCTGGCGGCCCTGGGGGCTTTCGTTCTGCTGGTACGAAGGGAAACCGGGGTCGGGGCCCGGTCGGTGCTTCTCGGCCGTTTTCTGGTCTTTCTGACGCTGATTCTGTCGGCAGTCTTCTCGTTGCTCACCTACAAGACGCCATGGAACGTCCTGATTTTCTTCCAGGGGATAATTCTGCTGGCCGGCGTGGGGGCCGCGGCGCTCATACGCGCGGGCCGGTGGCGGCCGGTGCAGGCCGCGCTGTGCGCGGTTGTCCTGGCAATGGCGGCGTTTGAGGCGCGGCAGGCCTGGCAGGGCAATTTCGTGTATGCCGCCGATGCGCGCAACCCCTATGCCTACGCCCACACAAGCACGGCCGTCACCCGGTTGGTGGACCTTGTGCGTGGCCTGTGCGCGGTGGACCCGGCCGGCACGGCCATGCCGGTGTACATCATCCAGCCCGGCGGCGACTACTGGCCGTTGCCCTGGTATTTCCGAGACATGACCCAGGTCGGGTATTGGAGCGACATTCCCGCGTCGCCGGACGCCCCGGTGATTATCACCGCCCCGCAACTGGTGCCCAAACTCCAGCCGCTCCTCAGGGACCAATATTTCACGGCAACCCATGGGTTGCGCCCCGGGCGCCTGCTCACCGTGTTCATCCGTCAGGACCTGTGGGACCGGTTCATGGCAGGCCGTTCCTGACCCCCATTTCACCCTCATTTCTCGGCGCTCTTTCCCCAAGCCTTATGAACCGGGAATAATGGCCCCGATTCCACAAGATAGCCTGTAAAAACTGCGCAATACCTCAAAATATTGGGGTTGCAAGGTTGTTTTGATCTTTTCCGCATGATATAATGTCGTGATTCACACAATAGTCTTCCCGCGCCGGGGGTCCACATCGAGGTAAGTGCAATGGCAAACACGGGTTACACAGGCGATTCAATCCAAGTTCTTGAGGGGCTTCAAGCCGTCCGAAAACGTCCCGCCATGTACATCGGCGACACCAGTTTTCGCGGTCTGCATCACCTCGTTTACGAGGTCGTCGACAACAGTATCGATGAGGCGCTGGCCGGCCATTGCGATCAGATTAAAGTCACCATCCACATCGACAACAGCGTGTCGGTGGAGGACAACGGGCGCGGCATTCCGGTGGACAAGATGCGCGACCCGAAGTACCGGAACAAGAGCGCGCTGGAAATTGTGATGACCGTGCTGCACTCGGGCGGCAAGTTCGACAATTCCTCGTACAAGGTGTCGGGCGGCCTGCACGGCGTGGGCGTGTCCTGCGTGAACGCGCTGTCCAAGTGGCTTGAGGTGGAGGTGCGCCGGGACGGCCTGGTGTGGTTCATGACCTTTGAGCGCGGCGCGCCGAAGGGGCCGATCGAGCAGAAGGGCCGCGCGCGCGGCTCGGGCACGAAAATCACCTTCCTCCCCGACTCGGACATTTTTGAAGAGACCGTCTACAACTCCGAGACACTCATTCTCCGCCTGCGCGAGCTGGCCTTCCTGAACAAGGGCGTCAAGATCGTCTTTGAGGACGAGCGCAACGACGAAGAGGCCATCGTGATGCAGCACAAGGGCGGCATCGCGGAGTATGTGCAGTGGCTGAACCGGAACAAGGAGGCGCTGCACCGCAAGGTCATCTACATGGAGGCGGAGCGCGACAAGACCGAGGTGGAGGTGGCGCTGCAGTACACGGGCGCCTACACGGAGACCACGTTCAGCTTCGCCAACAACATCAACACCCACGAGGGCGGCACGCACCTCAGCGGCTTCCGCGCGGCCCTGACCAAGAGCCTCAACGACTACGCCAAAAAGAGCGGCATGGCCAAAAAGGAAAGCTTCTCGATCAGCGGCGACGACTCGCGCGAGGGGCTGACCGCGATTGTGTCCGTGCGCGTGAGCCAGCCCCAGTTCGAGGGGCAGACCAAGATGAAGCTCGGCAACAGCGAGGTGCAGGGCATCGTCAACTCGCTGGTGTACGAGGGGTTGCAGAATTTCTTCGAGGAAAACCCGCCCATCGCCAAGCGCATCATCGAGAAGTCGGTCGAGGCGGCCCGCGCGCGCGAGGCCGCGCGCAAGGCCCGCGACATGACGCGGCGCAAGAGCGCGCTCGACTCCATCGGCCAGGCGGCCAAGCTGGCCGACTGCTCCGAGCGCGACCCGGCGCTGTGCGAGCTGTTCATCGTCGAGGGCGACAGCGCCGGCGGCTCGGCCAAGCAGGGCCGCGACCGGCGCTTCCAGGCCATCCTGCCGCTGCGCGGCAAGGTGCTCAACGTGGAAAGGGCGCGCGAGGACAAGATGCTCGGCAACAACGAAATCCGCTCGCTGATTGTCAGCCTGGGCGCGGGTTTCGGCAAGGACGATTTCGACACGGCCAAGCTGCGCTACCACAAGGTCATCATCATGACCGATGCCGACGTGGACGGCGCGCACATCCGGACGCTGCTGCTCACCAACTTCTTCCGCCAGATGCCGGAGCTCATCCGGCGCGGCCACCTCTACATCGCGCAGCCGCCGCTCTACCAGATCCGCAAGGGCAAGAAGTCGCGCTACGTGAACACGGAGGCCGAATTCGAGGATTTCCTTTTCGAGTCCGTGCTCGAATCGGCCAAGGCCGTTTCCGGCAGCGACCCGGCCGGCCCGGCCGTCCTGCAGAAGCCGCTGCTGCGCGCCATCCGCGCCACCCATGACCGCGAGCGCATGATCAGCCGCGTCCACCGCGTCTACGGCGTTGACCGCGAGGCGCTCACGCGCTGCCTGGCCCTGCCGCGCGAGAAGTACGTCACCACCGAGTCGCTTTCGCCGACCGAGCTGCGCGAGCTGTTCGGCGACGGCGCCGCCGATGTCATCAACACCGCCGAGGTGCAGACCGAGCTGATGGACGGCAACGGGAACGGCAAGCCAAAGGCGCCCGCAATTCGCCTGAAAAGCCAGATCGACCTGGCCTTCTTCAAGAGCCATGAATTCTCCGCGCTGCTCTCGCACAACGAGCCCATAACACTGGCCGGCGAGCCGCCGTTCCTCGTGGTGGCCACCGGGGAGAAGACCGAGAAGGAGATCCTGTTCCAGACCGACAGCCTGCTCGCGCTGCGCGACTTCATCATGGAGACCGGGCGCAAGGGCCTTTTCGTGCAGCGCTACAAGGGTCTCGGCGAAATGAACTCGGAGCAGCTGGCGGAGACGACCATGGACCCGCAAAAGCGGGTGCTGCTCCAGGTGATGGCCGAGGACGAGGCCGCCGCGGACAACATATTCACCGTGCTGATGGGCGAGCTTGTCGAGCCGCGCAAGGACTTCATCGAGAAGCACGCGCCCGAAGTGCAGAATCTGGACATCTAACCGAATACGCACCACAGAGGCACAGAGAGCACAGAAAAAGAACGGAATGCTTCCCAGATGATGCAAGACCACAAGGACAAATACGACCAGCTTTCGTACAAGGTTATTGGTTGCGCCATGGCCGTGCACAAGGTGCTTGGGCCGGGGCTTTTGGAGAGCGCGCATTTGGGGTGCATGTGCCATGAGATGACCTGCGAGGGCATTGATTTCCGCAGGGAAGTGCCGTTGCCCGTCAAGTATCGAAATTGCGTTTTGGATTGCGGATACAGGCTCGACCTGGTGATTGAATCTTCGCTCATTGTTGAACTTAAGGCGGTGGAGACGATCCTTCCGGTACATGAGGCCCAGTTGCTCACATACCTGAAGCTGAGCGGAATGCATACGGGATTGCTGATTAATTTCAATGTGCCCGTCCTTCGGGACGGAATCATACGAAGGGTTTTGTGAGATGTGACCTGTTGCCCCTGTCTTCTCCGTGCCCTCTGTGCCTCTGTGGTGAAAAATTGAGGATTTGCCGATCATGACAACCGACCGTATCAAGCCGATGGCCATCGAGCAGGAAATGAAGAACTCTTTCCTGGACTACTCGATGAGCGTGATCGTGAGCCGCGCCCTTCCGGACGTGCGCGACGGGCTCAAGCCCGTGCACCGGCGCATCCTGTTCGCGATGCACGAGCTGGGCCTGCACAAGAACCGCTCGTTCCGCAAGAGCGCGCTGATCGTCGGCGAGACGATGGGTAAGTACCACCCCCACGGCGACTCGGCGATCTACGACACGCTGGTGCGCATGGCCCAGCCGTGGAACATGCGCTACCCGCTCGTGGACGGGCAGGGCAACTTCGGCTCCATCGACGGCGACAGCGCGGCGGCGATGCGCTACACCGAATCGCGGATGGAGTCCATCACCGCACTCATGCTCGGCGGCATCGAAAAAGAAACCGTCGACATGACGGACAACTACGACGGCAGCCTGCATGAGCCGACGGTGATGCCGTCGGCCTTCCCCAACCTGCTGGTGAACGGCTCCTACGGCATCGCCGTGGGCATGGCCACGAGCTGCCCGCCCCACAACCTGACCGAGGTGTGCAACGCGGTGGTCCACCTGATCGACAACCCCGAATGCACGCCGCGCGACCTCATGGCGTTCGTCAAGGGCCCGGACTTTCCGACGGGCGGCATCATCCTGGGCCGCGCGGGCATCCGCGACGCCTACCTGACCGGCCGCGGCCGCGTCATGGTGCGCGCCAAGGTCGCCGTCGAGAAGCGCAAGGACGGCAAGCAGGAGCGCCTGATCATCCAGGAGATCCCCTACCAGGTCAACAAGACCAAGCTGATCGAGGACATCGCGAACCTGGTGCGCGCCAAAACGGTCGAGGGCATCTCCGACCTGCGCGACGAGTCCGACAAGGACGGCATGCGCGTCGTGATTGAAATCAAGCGCGACGTCGAGCCCGAGGTGGTGCTCAACAACCTGTACAAGCACACCCAGCTCCAGTCGACGGCGAGCATCATCATGCTCGCGCTGGTCAACAAGGCGCCGCGCGTGCTGAACCTGCGCGAGCTGATTTTCTACTACGTGCAGCACCGGGCCGAGATCATCGAGCGGCGCACCCGCTTCGAGCTGCGCCAGGCCGAGGACCGCGCCCACATCCTCGAGGGCCTGCTCAAGGCCATCGACCACATCGACGAGGTCATCCGGATCATCCGCGCGTCGGCCGACTCCGACGACGCGCAGCACCGCCTTATCGAGCGCTTCGCCTTCAGCGTGGTCCAGGCCAACGCCATTCTCGCCATGCGCCTGCGCCGCCTGACCGGCCTCGAGCGCGGGGAGCTGGAATCCGAGTACCGCGACCTGCTCAAGGAGATTGAGCGGCTGCTGATGATTCTGTCCAGCCCGCGCACCATTCTGGCCGAGGTCCGCCGCGAGATTCTGGAGGTGCGCGACAAGTTCGGCGACGCGCGCCGCACCGACATTGTCGACGACATGGGCGAGTTCCACATCGAGGACCTCATCGCCGACGAGAACATGGTCGTCACCTTCTCCAACCTGGGCTACATCAAGAGCCTGCCGGTCAACACCTACCGCCAGCAGCGGCGCGGCGGCAAGGGCGTCACCGGCATGGAGACCAAGGAGGAGGACTTTGTCAAGGACCTGTTCATCGCCTCCGCCCACCAGTACATGATGTTCTTCACCAACAAGGGCCGCATCTACTGGCGCAAGGTGCATGAACTGCCGCGGGCCGGCCGCGGGGCGCGGGGCCGCGCCATCGTGCAGTTCCTCAGCCTGGACGAGAACGAGCGGGTCACGACCTGCCTGCCCGTGCGCGACCTGGGCGAGGAGGGCCGCTTCGTCTTCATGGTCACCTCGCGCGGCGTGGTGAAGAAGACCGCGCTCAAGGCGTTCAGCAACCCGCGCACCGCGGGCATCATCGCCATCGATTTGGACAAGGGCGACGAGCTGCTCGACACGCAGCTCACCTCGGGCGCGGACAACATCCTGATTGCAACGCGCGACGGCATGTCCATCCGCTTCCCCGAGAAGGACGTGCGGCCAATGGGCCGCAACGCGCGCGGCGTCATCGGCATCCGCCTGGAGGACAAGGACCTTGTCGTGGGCATGTCGCTCGCCAAGGATGAAAACACCGTGCTCAGCGTCTGCGAGAACGGTTTCGGCAAGCGCACCCTGGTCAGCGAGTACCGCGTGCAGCACCGCGGCGGCCAGGGCATCATCAACATCAAGGCCACCAGCCGCAACGGCAAGGTGGTGGCCATGCTCACCGTGGACGACGATGACGACATCATCGTGATCGCCACCGACGGCCAGGTGGTGCGCATCCCGGTCAGCGGGCTCCGGGCCATCGGCCGCAACACCCAGGGTGTCAAGGTCATGACGGTGGACGCCGAAGCGTCGGTCACCTCGGCCGCGCGGGCGCTGGCCGACCGCAAGGAGGAGCAGGTCACCGAATCCGCCCCGACGGAGACCAAGACGGACGTGCCGCCGAACGGCGGCGCCGTGGCCGCCCCCTTGGACGCGGACATCGGCGATGAGGACGGCGCGGAAGAGTAGAATTCGCCAAGCCCGAATAACAAAGCACAATCCATTGCGCCGCAGCCCCCGGGGTTGCGGCGCTTCTTCTGGTGCAGTGAGTCATCCTGATTGAGTCTTATGCTTGAGCCGCCCGAGCCAAAGAAACGCCGTCATTGCGAGGAGGACACAGTCCGACGCGGCAATCTCTTGCCCGCGTCAGGCTGTGGGTGCAAGAGATTGCTTCGCTGCGCTCGCAATGACGGACTCTTGATTGTTGCCTTGTTTATGACTCACCACCCCAGGGATTTTTTGGGGCAGAGGCTTGAATGTGACAAGCCCCGGAGCTTTGCGCGGGGGAACAGGACCGCAAACCGTCCTATAATGCCGAAACGAGGCTGTCATTACGGACGCACGGCAAGCTGTAAACGGCAGAGGCGCAACAATGCCACAAACGCGGAGGGATGAGGAGATGGAGAACATGAGAAAACGAGGGGCTCGGGCGTTACTATTATGGGCGTTGAGTGTTCTGCTATTGCCTGGTAGTTATGCATGGGGGCAGGAGACAACCGCACAAGACCCCTCCGCCTTGCTTCTTCAGGAAGTAAAGAAGACACAGCAACAGCACGATGCCGACGTAAAAGCGAAGACTGAACCACTGCTTGGGGGCACCACCGACGTCTTTCTGCGCTCGGAACGGTCCCGAATACTTGGACCGGAAGCCATGACGGTCCCGCTTGCCCCAGATACACGGGCATGGCTCCTGTCCAAAGGGAAGGAGCAATTGAAGGAGGAGAAGCCCAACTGGGAAGTCTTGTACCACCTGACTGCTTGCTTTCTTAACCAACCGCCTTCCGCTGACATCGTGGAACTGATGCGAACCGCGCTGGAAAAGCCTCAGTCCTGCGACAGAAGCGGCGACACCACGCGCTATGGAACGGTGTATTGCGCCTTCTATGTCCTGGCGCAGCAGGGAACTCCCGAGGCCATGAAGATCCTGACCTCCATTGCGCTGATCTGCAAAGAAACGCCGCGCGGTCTCTTCCCGCCGGAACGCGGCACATCGTTTTCGGATGAGACGAAAGAGACATACTTTAGAATCGTTTGCGGGGCGGCAACCGAATGCGCGCCGAAACAACGGGTGCTTCCCTTCTTCAAGAAACTGGTGCAAGAGTACGGGCCTGACTTCAAATGGAAGCAGGAACTGGCTTTCTATTTGGAGACTGCCAAACGCATTGACGCGAATGACCCGCACCCCTTCGGCCCTCCCACGCATGGCGACCCCGGCCGTGGCCCGGTCAGCCGAGAGGACGCCTTTACCCCAAAGAACGGTAGCGCTGCCTTGCAGGA
>CAIUWO010000697.1 GCA_903902895.1 Candidatus Hydrogenedentota bacterium
CGACGCCAACACCCATTTCGGTTACGCCAGCGCGCTGGTGATTGATGAGAGCGCCTTCGCCAAGAAGGGCAAGATGTCCGCCGGAGTCGCCCGACAGTGGAACGGGCGGCTGGGCAAGACCGACAACAGCCAGGTCGGCGTTTTCGCCGCTGTGGTGCGGGATCGGGTCGCCGCGCTGGTCGAGGGAGCGTTGTATGCATCTCGTTATACACAAGTCCGAGCTTGTTGCTGCCCAGCATAAAAAGTCGTTCACTTTCAACACCTTAAAAAAGGGGTTGTAAACTTGATGCAGAACCCGTCTACTTTCGCCCTTTGGGCGACGCGTTGGCGATGACATCGAAGGCTTGGGCAGCAGACGAATTGACTGGCATGGACCTCGGGGATGCCCGGCTGAACGCGCGGGCGCAGACGCTGGTGGAACGGTTTGCCGCCAAACCGAACGCCAGCATTCCCATGGCGTGCGAAAGCTGGGCCGAGACCTGTGCGGCGTATCGTTTTCTGGGCAACGACGAGATTGACTGGCGGGACATCATGGCACCGCATTGGGCCCAGTCCCAGCAACGGATGAACGCCTATCCCGTCGTGCTGTGTTTGCAGGACACCACCGAACTCGATTTCAATGGCCAGGAGATCGCCGGCCTGGGCCCCCTGAGCTATGAGGCGCAGCGGGGCATGTACTTGCATCCGACCTACGCGGTCACCCCCCAGCGCGAACCGCTGGGCGTCCTTGATGCCTGGATGTGGGCGCGCAAACCCCGCGATGCGAGCGGGGCGCGTGGCGGGCTCAAGGAAAGCACCCGCTGGATCGAAGGCTACGAGCGCGTCGCCGAAATGGCTGCCGAGTTGCCCGCCACCCGGTTGGTGTATGTGGCCGACCGGGAGGCCGACATGGTGGCCTTGATGGTTCATGCGCAGACGCTGGCGACGCCGGCCGACTGGCTGGTGCGTGCCCAGCACAATCGCTGCTTGCCCGGTGGCGAGAAACTGTGGGCGCACGCCAGTGCCGGCACCGCGCTCGGTGAAATCACCTTTGCCATGCCGTCGCGACATGGCCAGAAGGCCAGGGAAGTACGGCAGGAACTTTGGGCTAAAAGACTGGAACTTCCCGCCGGCCCGACCGGCACCGTGGCGGCGACCTGCATTGTCGCGCGCGAAATTGGCGCACCGCCCGGCGTCAAACCCGTGGAATGGCGCCTGCTGACTAATCGACTCGCCCCGGCCTTGGCCGATATCATCGAACTGGTGGACTGGTACCGCGCGCGCTGGGAAATCGAGATCTTCTTCAACATCCTCAAGAACGCCTGCCAGATCGAGACGCTGCAACTGTCGAGCGTTGATCGTCTCGAACGTGCCTTGGCCTTGTTCATGGTCGTCGCGTGGCGAATTGCCCATCTGATGCGTCTGGGGCGGACCTGCCCGGAGCTCGACGCGGCTCAGTTCTTTCACCCGGACGAAATTCGCGGCGCCTATTTGCTGAGCAAGAAGCCGTTACCGAAAAAACCGCCCCGACTGAACGAGGTACTGCGTCTGATTGCGCAACTGGGCGGCTTTCTGGCGCGGAAAAGCGACGGCGAACCGGGCGTGAAAACCCTCTGGCTTGGCTTGCAGCGCGTCATGGATGCCGCCTCAACCCTGCAAGCCCTACGAATGGAAATGGGCTGACTTGTGTATAACGAGATGCGTTGTATGTCCCCGAGGAATGGTTCGCTGATGCGGCCCGTGGCCAGGAGGCTGGCATTCCCGAGGGCATGGAATTTTGCACCAAGGGCGAGATGGCGCTGAGCATGATCCATCGCCTGCGGCGGGAGGGGCTGCGTTTTGCCCATGTCGTGTTCGATGCCGGCTACGGGCATTTGTCGTGGCTGTTGCGCGCCCTGGAGGGCGAGCGCG
>CAIUWO010000698.1 GCA_903902895.1 Candidatus Hydrogenedentota bacterium
ACAACCCATCCGGCCATCGCCGCCGTACCGCGGTCTTGTCGCAATAAGTTCGCCGTGACGGCCCAAGTGGAACCGCGCCGCGACGTTCTTGAGCAGGTCCCTGGACGCATCTTCAAAGGCCATCTCCTCCTCGGTGATCCTCAAGAATGCCTGCGCCTGAGTCGCGCAAATCAGGAGCAACAAGACAAACACAGCGGGACCCCGACATCTGCGCCCAAGACACCATCTTATGACGGCTCCTGAAGCGCCCCGTCCGAAGCTTCCCGCTGTGGTTTTCATCTTTCGTCCTCTCAGCCTACTTCACCGCCTCCCCGTTGAACAGCACCTTCAGTCCCTGCATCGAATCGTTGCGCGCAAAGGTCAGCTTGACGCCCGCGGGGGCCTTGGCGTCGACCAAGAGCGTGTCGCCGGCCTTCTTCCATTCCACCGTCACCGGACCCTGAATGCTGGCGCTGGCGCCCTTGGCCCATTCCAGATCGTTGAGGCGCGGGCTGATGCGGTAGGCCGCGCCGCCTGCGGCCTCGGGCACGATGCCCAGGATGACCCGGTTGAGGTATGTCACCGGCGCGGAGGACCATGCGTGGCAGTGGCTGCGGGTCGGAAAGCCCTTGCTGCCCGTCGTGCCGCGCGCGAAGGTCTCCCACACCGTCGTCGCGTCCAGGTCGAGCATGGGCTGGTAGTCGCGGTAGATGGCCTTGATGATCTCGTCGGACTGGCCCATCTTCTCCAGCGCCTCGAAGAGGTACAGGATGGCAAAGGGCGAACCGACCGGCGTCACGCCCTTGGGCGGGTTCATGACCCAGTCGAGCACTTTGGCGCGGCGGTCTTCCGGCACGATGTCGTAGAGCAGGCCGAGGAATCCCGTGTGCAGGCTGGTCTTCTCGCTGATCTTGCCGTCGTTGTGGACGCTGTCCGGATAGGTGCCCTTCTTGTCGTCCCACAGCGCGTTAATCCCGTCCAGCAACTGCTTGCGGTAGCCGTGGAGCCACTCCAGGTCCTTGCCGTTGCCGAGCACGGCGGCGGATTTGATCGCGGCGTCGCAGGCGCCCACGGCGAACATGCTGCAATGGATCACCGTGTTGTGGCCGTCGTCTATGCCGCTCCAGTCGAACATGTTCCAGAAGGGCCCGCTGAACAGGCCCCGGCTGTCGGTGAACTGGGACGCGCCGCGAAGGTTCTTGAGCATGTACGGGTATGCCCATTCCAGGAAGTCGCGGTCGGCGGAGTACTCGTAGTTGTCCCACACGCTGATGCCCCACAGGAAACTCCACGCCGGCAGCAGAATCTCCCAGGTGGACGGCGTCTGGCAGAGTGTGATGGGATAGTGATCGAGCGAATAGGCGGTCAGTTTCACGCAGCGCTTGGCCAGGTCGTCGCTGCCGAAAGTGGTGTAGCCGAAGACTGACTCGTTGCGCGCGTCGCCCACCCAGTGCGTCTGCTCGTAAAGCGGGCAGTCGGTGAAGGTGTCCTCCATGCACAGTTTGAGCGTGCGCGCCGAGATTTCCCAAATCTTGTCCAGCCGCGGGTCGCTGCACGCGAACCGCCCGATGGGCTGTACCGGGTAGGTGGACTCGACGATGCGGAATTCGCGCAGCGTCGCGGGCTTGGTCTGGTTGCGCAGGGTCATGAACAGAAAACGGCCCGAACGGCGCATGAGGCTTGTGAAGCGGTTCTCGCCCTCTTTGCAGACGTAGCGCATCGTGTTGCGGTAGCGTTCCGTGTGCTGCACGCGGCCCGACGGCGTGATGTACTCCACACCGGAGAGATCAACGGTCAGCCCCGCCTCGCCGTCTATGACGAACTGCCAATACCCGATGTTCTGCTCGCCCAGGTCGTAACACAGCTCCACATCGCCTTCGGCGTTGGGCTGCACCGTCACCGAACCGTCGCCCTTCACCACCGCCTCCGCATTTTCAACGGCGGCCTTGGCGTCTTTCAGCGGCTTGCGGCTTTCAAAGAGGAAGTGGGGCGACTCCGTCCATTCGCCCCTGGCCACAATCTTCGCGGCTCCGCCAAGCCTTTCCTTGAACGCCTCCAAGGTGCCGCTGTTCTCGGTGTGGTCCTTCACGAGCCCGTCGAGCTTTGCCGTGACGGCGTTGCGCTCCGCCTCGGCCATCAGTTTCCACGCCGTGTCGCCCACGGCGAACTTGCCGCCCTCGAAGGGGGCAAAGCACCAGGGGGTGTCGGCGCTGTCGTTCATGGGGTTGCGCAGCGTCATCGGGACCCCGCACTTTACGTGCAGTTCGGTGTCGTGGCGCCAGTGGCCGAAGTATTCGGCGAGAACGACGAGCACAAAGTGCCTGCCGGGCTCCAGAGTCACCCTGCCGCCCTTGGCCAGTTTTCCGTCCACAACGACGTTGTTGTCATCGGCATTTACCGCAAGTTCACCCGCCTGCGCCAGGTCGACCACGGTCGCGAAGGCGCCCGATACGGCGACGTTGTTGTTGGACCAGACCACGCCGTCATATATCCACGATGCGGTCGGGAACACGAAGGTCTGCCACGGGGAGCGCTCCACGACGGTTGCGCCGTGGAACGCCTTGAACGCAAAGGGCTTGCGGGTGAGCAGGGGACAGTCGCGCGGTTCAAGATTCTTCCAGGGGCCTTCCGTGGCCGCATAGCGCACGGCGGCCGGGGCAAAACCGGCGTCGCCGTCCGGCGCGTTACGGGCGTCAAAGTCCTCAAACGGTCCCATCTGCACCGACTGTTTCCCGACCGCCCTGAGCCAGCCGGCTGCGTCGCGCACTTCCCAAGTGCCATCGGTGGCCACGCGCACGGGCTTGCCGCCGTCTTTCGGCGTCACATCCAGTTGGGCAATCAGGCCCGCTTCCTGGGGAATCTGGTGGAAGGTGCCGATGCCGAAGAACTTGGCGATGACGCGAATTTCGTTCTTCCCGGCCTTCAGCAGGGGCGCCACGTCGATGATGTCATACTGGTAGTGGTCCGGCCAGGCCCGGCCGGGGCCGTCATTGGCCCATTCGCCGTTCACATAGACCCGGTAGCCCGTGTCCGCCGTGATGCGCAGCGTCGCCGCGCCGGGCTCGGGAAGGTCAAAGGCCTTGCGCGCCTCGACCGTGTCGTTGTACCCGGTGTACTTGTCCCGTGCCGCCCAAATCCACGATGCCGTCCAGTCCGGTTTGTCCATGATGGCCTGGTCCTTGGTTCTCGGTTGTGCGGCCCAGCCCGGCGCTGCCGCGAACGTGGCCGCAATCATCAGCGCGCCGCACAGGGCCGCGCCCGTCTTGTGAAGAGAGAGAGACATCGGGAAAGGTGCTCCATGGTGTTGGTCTGGGTAGCGGCACCCTGCCGCATCCAGGAAGAGGAAAGTCTAGCGGACCGGCGGGCAGGGGTCAACCCGGAGGAAGGTAGCAGAACAGACTGGGATTACGACCGTCTGGAAGATTGCCATGGACTGTCGCCGTTCTTCTGTTGAGTGCCGTGGCCCTGCCACAGCTTGTCTTCGCCGGGGCCCTGCCCCGGTACGTGCGGAAGCGTGGCTTCCGCACAAAAGCGGCGGCATGGCCGCCGCACTCAAAAATGGGAGGCCGGTCAGGGTTTCACTTCCACCCGGCCCACGTAGACGGAAGCCTCATCCGCTGCGTTTTCGGCGCGCTCGTGCTGGGAATACCAACTCACGGCGAATACGGGATGGTCGCTGTCTTTGGCGTCGACCGGGATGGTCATGCCCGGATAGGCGGTGTCGCCGCCGCTGGGCAGCGTGACCAGGTGCTGCACCGTGTCGCCCTTCATTTCCCAGATGCTCGTGTTGTGGCCCTTGTCGTCCCGCCCGCGACCGGCGACGAAACAGCGGTCCTTCCACTCGCATATAACGGGACAATGGATCACCACGCCCAAGTTCTTGCGCTGCCACTGGGTTTGCGTAGGGTCACTCTTGAACCACATGGAATCACCGGCCTTGTCACAGGTGCGCATGATGAGTTCGAGTGCGTTGTCGGGATGGAAGCGAATGTCGGCCTCGTCCGGGATGCGGTCTTTGCTGATGACACTGACCTGGTTCCATTGCAATGCGTCGTCGGACTTGAGCAGGCGGGCCTCGCCGGAGGGATAGGCGGGCCATTTGAGGAAGTAGGCGACACTGTAGAATGCACCGTCATGGGCGCGCACGCGCCATAACCACCAGTCGGGCTCATAAACGCCCTGCACTTTGGACCACTGGTCCCCATTCTCGGTGGAGGCGAAGTGCGAACGCAGCCGTCCGCGCCCCGGCACACCGTTGTCTGCGGCATGCGCCAAGTCCCAGGCCCCGAAGAACACGTAGAGCGCCTTGTCCGTGACGGCGAAATGCGGGTCGCGGTCATCGGCTAGAGTGTCGAGGGTTGTGCAGGGCGCCCATGTCTTCAGATCGGCGCTGCGCATCACGCGGATTTCACCGTCCATGGACAAATGGGACGCGCCATGGCGAAAGCAGAGGTAATACGCCCCATTCCACCATGCGAGGTCGGTAAAGGCGTTGTGTTGGCCGTCGCCGTAGGCCTTGACCTGCTC
>CAIUWO010000699.1 GCA_903902895.1 Candidatus Hydrogenedentota bacterium
GGCATGGTCGCCGACCAGCACAAACACACTATACGAACAGAGTTCTATCCACTCCTCTCAACAGCCAGTATTGGTATTCGTGACACAATCTGCTGATATTGAATCCACCGGCCGTTTTCAGGACTTCCAGAAGGCGGGGGTTCAAACAGGCTGACGGGGAGGCGCGCATCAATGAAAGACACCCATAACCGGCCGAATGCATCACATGCCAACCCCTGTAAAGGTCCCGTGACTTCGCTTACGGCAAGTGGTGCGCGAAACCGGCGCCAGTCGCCATTTTCCCACCGTTCCAACAGCACGTTCAGACCGTCCAGTTCCCTTGTCCAGACGCTTCCGTGTACGTCCTGAAACAGGGTGGAACGTCCCATTCCCGCCTCCATGCGGCTTGGGCGCTTTTTCGCCGCAATCACTTTGTCCTCTTGAGCGATGCAATCGTCCGCCTTTGGTCCAGACCGACCCATTCCCGATTCCACGCGACTTGGGCTTTTTTTCGCCACAATCAATTCATCCTCTTCCACAATGCAATCGTCCGCCTTTGGCCCTCCAAAAAACAATCGCCCATCGGGCAGGGGTTCAATAAATGTTGGGCTGCCGTGGCACAGGCCCCTTTCCCAGTCTATTCGCACGGCCGCGGAGCCGTCCTTGGGCACAAAACAGGCCCCGCCATTCTTGTCGCAACCCAGCCACAGCCCCTTCTTCGTCTCAAGTATGGGGCGCCCGATACCGGAATCGTAGGCAAAGGGCGAGAGTTCCCCGTCCAACTGGCCGATAACCACCGACGGACCGATGCTGGTGATTTGATAGAGTTGAAATCCCTTCTGCTCCGCAACCGCATACCAATTTTCGCCCAGCCGCGCGACCTGCGTTACGCCATCACACCATCGTTGCGACCCAGCAGGCGCGGACGTGGCAGTCAGGCTGGCCAAATCCACCTGGTATAGGCCGCTGCAAGAGGTGCCCACCCAAAGAGTACGCTCGTCTTTCGGGGTCACAAAACAGACATAGCCTTGCTGCCAGGTTCTGGCGTCCTTGCCTGGCACCTCGTGAATCATCGTGTCGTCAAGCACGGAAATCGGGGCTTGATTCCCGCTTGTTACCGCGGGCCTTTTCAAGTAGTCTTTGTCAAAGACCAGCAACGAGTGGCCAGCGTCATTCCGCGCGTTAAGTTCCATCGAAGGGTTCCACGTGTACCAGTAACGTCCGAAGGCGTCTTTCAGAAGTGGACTGGCCGCAAAGTTGGCGTCTCTCAGCCCATTGTGCAACTGGCGAAAGGCCCGTTCGTCCGGTAGACCATAGAGCAGCTTCGATGGATGACTGGCCTCTTCAATCAGAATGTTCTCATGACTTGTCCCAAGTATCCAGGCGTTTCCCGCGCTATCCTCGTAAATGGTCCAGAATTTCTCACGCTCAACCGGCGGAACCCATCGGAAAGAATTGCCCCGCACCTGCACCGAAGGTGTTGACCGACGGTCGGAGATGGCCAGAACAGAGCCGTCGGGTCCGGGAATCAATCGTTTCATCCCGAGTCTGGCGGTCGGTTCCGCCTCTGAAATCTTCTCTTCCCAGCCTGCGCAATAATCTCGTGCTATGGCATTGTTGAAAAGAACCGCCGCCGGTTGCCACCCTGCCGCAGACCATCGTGCGAGAAAGGTATTTCTGTTGCTGCAAACAATGCCCCACAGATTATCCATGACATCCCTGCACAGGGATTGAGTCTCACATGGCCCCAAGGGATCCAGAAAGGTTAATGCGGTTCCCCAGTCCCTCGGCAATGTTGCCGGGGCGCCATCTTCGGCAAACCCCATCGCTCCAATCGATGACAGCAGCATCAAGACAACAACGAAATGGTTCCGCATATCAGTGCTCCCCGCCCAAACGTTTTCACTTCATATGTGGTGACCGCATCCCCTTCAAGGCAGTCCACAAGGACGGCATTGCCGGATTCGCACATCGCGGTCAAGTGTACTTCCAGGAGATTGCCTGATTCATCTTCGGCAGCGTCCCCAAAGTCCTTTGGGGCGCGCGCACGCATCGTGTTCCGACGGTGCTGGATTGGGAATCTCGCGCCACCAGGTTACACAAAGAACGGCACCTGCATGGGTCAACAGGTGCCGTGCGTAAAGGGTCTTTTCTTCCTAGCCGAGAACGGTGTCCCCGGCGTCCACCGGGCGCAACGCGCCGGCCACGACCGGGCGGGGGTTGTCGGCGCAGAACAGGTCAAAGCGGTGCGCCTCGCCC
>CAIUWO010000700.1 GCA_903902895.1 Candidatus Hydrogenedentota bacterium
GCGGAACTGCTGGAACCGGTGCACGCTGTCCGAGGTGCTGACCGTGATGAACAGGTCGTCTCCCGGCTGGAGCACCGTCGGATCAAGCGCCTTCGCGGCCGGGTCCGTGCCGTTCATGGTGCCGTTCACCTCGACCAAATGCTCCGTGTTCTTCTTTCTCGCTTCGGTTCCGTCCGTACTCTTGCCAGTCCCAACGTTGAACACGGACCCGTCCTTCTGCGGAACGGTCCAGTTGGCCTTCGGGTAGAAGGTCAGCACCCAGGCGCGGTCGCTGTCGTCCACGATGCCGTCGCCGCTCATGTCGTCCGGTTTGCCGTCGCCGTTGATGTCCACCAGCTCCGGCACGGAGGACCACGCCAGGTTGGTGACGGGCACGATCCGGTCGAGCAGCGGCAGAATGCCCGCGCCCTCCTGGTACCCGGCCAGTTCCTGCGTGTTGAGGAAGATGCCGTTAAGGTCGGCATCCTCCCACAGCAGCACGCCCGAGACCAGGCTCTGGTTGTCGTTGTTGTCCGGGTTGATCGGCTTGAGCGCCGCCGGCGTAAAGTCCGGTCCCCAGAAAGCCACGCACACCTGACTCACTGTCATCGGCCCGCCGGCACTGTTCACCACCGGGTCCGCGGAGCCGATGAGATTTATTCCCAGCATTGCGGTGTGGTAGCTGTTCGCCTCGGTGTGCTGCCCCAGTATGCGCGCCTTTAAGTTCTCGGGAGTCCACTGACTGGCCCGCGGATACTCGCCGGGCTTCAACTGGGCCGACCACGTGGCGTACTCCGGTAGCGTGGGCTGCGCTGGCGGATTCGGGTAGGCCGATGAGCGCGGGCCCGCAGGCGGCGCGTCGCCATTGTCCGGGTCTTGGTTGAAGAAGGGCACCGTCTCGTACGCGTACTGCCCATAACTGTACATGTCATTGAATAGCACCGTGGTGCTCAACGCACCGAAACCGATGGTAGCCTGGCCGCGAATACGCCACACCTGCACATCCACCGTGTGCCCGTTCTGGAATTTGGCCTGTTCGAGCCCAAACGGGTCGAGCCAGTGGTCAAACCCACTCAGTGGACCGCCGCCGATGGGCGAGTAACCGCCTATGGTAAGCGTCGTGTAGTCTATCTGGCCCAGGTCGTTCAGGTTGATGGCCGGGGTGTAGAAAAGATCCGTCTGTTTCCGGTAATTGGACTGGGACTCGTAGGTCATGACCAGATCATGCACTTCCACGCCGACCTTGAGCGGCTTGGCGGAGTTCTGGTTCATGGTGCGCTGCGGCCACCACGGCTCATGCTCCAGCCAGCGGGGGTCGTTCTGCCAGGGCGACAGCGACGCGCCCATGCCCGGAAGGCCCTGCGCGGGAATCATGCTGTCCAGGAATATGCCGCCCGTGGTCGTGCCCTTGCCCGGGTCCACGCGGCGCGGCTCGATGAAGGCCCGGAAATCCGCGCCCATCGCGATGCCGCCGCCGTCGCCCGACGCGAGCGAGGCATCCTTGAAGCCGCTGTCCGTGCGCACCACCACGAAGAAGTCGGGCGACCATTCGGAGTCGATGGTGAATGACCCGTGGTTGTCCGGAACCGGCTCCAGCCAACCCTCCATGTACACGGCATTGCTCAGCACATTGGAAACCTTGCGGTCGCCGTCGATAAGGCGCAGCGAGATTTTCCACCAGGGACCGCCGCCGCCCGGGGGCAACGGGATGTACTCCCAGGACGGGACCGGCTCGCCCGCCAGTTCCATGTCCGACGGAAGCATCGGGAAGTCGCCGTTGAAGGTGACCCCGCCACCGGCATTCATCGTGGGCGCGTCAAACACGCCGTTGTTGTTGGCGTCGTACCACACCCAGATGCCGTTGTAGGTGACATCCTTCGCATAGGCCTCCGCATCGACAATCGGCGTGCCCCACGTGTCGGTGGTCAGCGGCTTGAGGCCGTCGCGTGGGTTGAAGCCGCCGTTGCCCGCAGGCCCGTAGGGGTCTGCGCCGATGTCGGTCAGGATCACGTTCACCTCACGCAGTTGCGGCCCGCGCTCGTCCCAGTTTCCGTGCTCGAAGTGGACGGCCCGCGTGCTGTGCGCGTTGATGCCGATCACCTGCTTCCAGTCGTCGATGGCCGTGAGCGTGCGCTCCTGCAGGAACTCGCCCGCCACCACCTGGAGCACCTGGCCCACCGCGTTCCAGCGGGGTCGCGAGAACTCGCCCAGCGGCATGTAGAGCATGTGCGGGTAGTTCCACGCGTTGGCCGTGTAGGTCACGTTGGTCTGGCCGCTGTAGATGGAACCGGTGAAGTCGTACGCGGTGAAGGAGGAACTATAGAACTGCTTGTCCTCAAGAATCTTCCCGTCGTAGAAGTTCGGCGAGTACGAATCGATGGGCTTGCCGTCCTTGTCCACGGGGAAGCCGCCCGTGTTCGGGTTGATCATCTTCGCCTCCAGCACCTGGACGCCCATGGTCAACTGGCTGCGCCAGGTGGCCGACGAGCGCACCGCCACAATGTACGAGTTGCCGTCCGGGTAGTCGTCCGAAGTCGGTGCCGCCACCAGCGGGAACTGCGGATTGAGCGCGGTGCCATTGCCGATGAAGTCCATCGTGTAGACGATCCCGGCTCCCTCTCCCACGCCCGTGATCTTGCCCGCGGGCGCGCCCAGATTGTCCCAAGAGAACAGGAGCGTGTCATAGGCTGGGTCGAGCACGCCGTTGACCGGCCCCCAGACGAAATTGCAGTCTTCGCAACCCTTGCTCTCCTTGAACACGGCAAACTCGAGCAGGTCCGTCGGGTACGGTGCGCCCTGGTTCATATACCCTGTTGCCCCGGGCAACCGGTTGTCGTAAGTCACGTAGTAGCGCATTGACTGAAGGATGCGCGGCGCGTAGTTCTCCGGATCGGGGCCGTAGCTCATGGTGAAGCGGAAAAACTGCACCCAGTCGGACAGCGGCACAATGGCCTCCTTGTCCTTGACAAGGGTGTTGAACTTGATGTCCGCCGCGGGGGGGTCTGCCGGCGGCTCTCCCTCGCCCTCGCCGGTGTTGCAGCCGACGCAGGGCAGCACCGTGACGTAGTTGTCCCGTTTCCGTTGCCGGACCACCGTCCCGTCGCTGCACTGGAAGGTCGTTTCCAGCGTCACCGTGTAGATTCCGGGCGCCGTGTAGCGGTGTACGGGATTCTGCTCGGTCGAGGTGGCGCCGTCGCCGAAGTTCCAGGACCAGCCGATGGCGGCGCACGAATCGCCGCCGATGGAACTGTCGGTGAAGGTCACCTCAAGGGCCGGCAGCGGCAGTCCGGGCGTGATGGTGCCGCTGACCGGATCCGCCGTAAAGTCCGCAAAGGGCGCGTCGATGATTTCGATGTACTCC
>CAIUWO010000701.1 GCA_903902895.1 Candidatus Hydrogenedentota bacterium
GATTCTACTTCGGCGGAAAGAAATAACCATGTGGCTCATCCCCAGGCGATGGCCCGACACCGCGTCGGGCGAACTGCGGCTGCTCCGCGCGGCGTGCGAGGACCCCGGCACGGCGGCATCAACGCTGACCGGCCAGTGGGAGCGGCGCGTGGCCGGGTTTGTGGGCGTGCCCCACGCCGTCGCGGTGAACTCGGGCCGGCTGGGCATGCGGCTCATCCTGGAGCACTTGAAAATCGGCGCCGGCGACGAGGTCATCGTGCCCGCCTACACACTCAAGGACCTGCTCCCGCTCATTCAGGACACGGGCGCAAAATGCGTGCCCGCCGACATCGACCCCAACACGCTCAATGTCACCGCCGACTCCGTGGCGGCGCGCATGACACCGAACACGCGCGCGGTGGTCGTGCTGCACGCCTTTGGCGCGCCCGCGCCCGTCGACGCCATTGCCGCCTTGGCGGAGGCAAAGGGCATTCCCGTCATTGAGGACTGCGCCCATTCGCTGGGCGCAACCCTGAACGGCCGCCAGACGGGGTCGTTCGGCTATGCGGCCTTTTTCAGCTTTGAGCCGACCAAGCCGGTGAACACCTACGGCGGCGGCATGGTGGTCACGGGCGACGCGGACTTGGCCCGCTTCGTGCGGGACCGCGTGGAAGGGCTGCCGCTCGACCCCGCCACGCTGGTGAAGAAGGCCGCGGCCACGCACAAAGAGAAACTCCTTACAGGCACCGGCCTGGCATGGCCGCTGCTGATGCTCCTGGCCTCGCCGCGCGGCAAGGCGCTGCTGAGCCGCGCCTACCGCGGCGCGCAGACCGTGCCTTCGGGCGCCGCGCGGTACCACCCCGCCCAGGCCCGCATGGGCCTCACACGGCTGGGCACGCTGCCCGCCCGGCTCGCGGCCCGGCGGCGCAGCGCCCGGCTGCTGATATCGCTGCTCGACCCGTCCATCCGGGTGCAGCGGCTCCTCCCCGGCGCGGAGTCCACCTGGTACTTCTTCGTTGCCATACTGCCAAAGCGTTCGGCGGCGCTGCGCGCGCCGCTGCTGGCGCGCCACGGCGTGGACGCCGCCATCGAGGAGGAGATTGCCGACGAGTGCGCGCGCATTCTCGGCCGGGCGGACTGTCCCGGCGTGGTGGATGCGTACTTCAACGCCATGGCCCTGCCCATGTTCGACGATATCAGGGAAAGCCAGGTGCGGCGCGTGGCCGCCGCTCTGAACCGGCTGGCGCGATGAGTTTCCCGCTGCTCAACAGCCTTGCCGTCATCATGGTGACCGCGGGCGTGGTGACCGTCATCTTCCACCGGCTGCGGCAGCCGGTGCTGCTGGGCTACATAATCGCGGGCGTGATGGTCGGCCCCTACGCGTTTGAAACGCCCATAATCTCCGACGAGGAGTCGATCCGCACACTGGCCGACCTGGGCGTCATTTTCCTGCTGTTCAGCCTTGGGCTTGAGTTCAACCTGCGCCGCCTGGCGCGCGTGGGGATCAGCGCGGGGCTGGCCGCGGCCATGGAAATCTCGCTCATGGTCTGGCTGGGCTACAACACCGGGCGCCTCTTCGGCTGGGACGCGATGGACAGCGTCTTTCTGGGCGCCATGATGTCCATCTCGTCCAGCATGGTGATCGTCAAGGTGCTCAGCGGCATGAACCGGCACCGCGAACCCTTCGCGGACATGATGTTCGGCATACTCGTCTTCGAGGACATCTTCGCCGTGGCCATGCTCGGTCTGCTGTCCAGTCTGGCCATGACGCATTCTGTGGACTTCGTCGCAGTGGCCGAGACCCTCGGCCGGCTCGGCATGTTTCTCGTGATCATGCTGGTCGTGGGCTTGCTGCTTATCCCCCCCCTGCTGCGCTACGTGGGCCGGTTCAAGAACAATGAGATGCTGCTCATCACGGTGCTGGGCGTGTGCTTCACCGCCTCGCTGCTGGCCACCGAGACCGGGTTCAGCGTCGCGCTCGGCGCGTTTATCGCCGGGGCCGTCGTTGCCGAGGCGCCCGACCGGCGGCGGATCATCTCGCTGGTCGAGCCGGTGCGCGACCTGTTCAGCGCCATCTTCTTCGTCACCGTCGGCATGATGATCGACCCGGCCCAGCTCTTCGGGCACGCCGTGCCGATCCTGGTCATTTCGGCGGGGGTGATTTTCGGCAAGACCCTCACCTGCACACTGGGCGCCCTGCTCACGGGCTCGTCGCCCCGGTCGGCCATCCACGTGGGCGCGGGCATGGCGCAGATAGGCGAGTTCTCCTACATTATCGCCGCGCTCGGCCTTTCCCTCGGCGTCATCAACGCGGCCCTCTTTCCCATCGCCGTGTCGGTCTCGGTCGTCACCATCTTCGTGATGCCCCTGCTGCTGCGCGGCGCGGACCGCTTTGCGACCCTGCTGGAACGCAAGACCCCGCCGCCGCTGGTGGCCACCATGATGGCCTACGGCCAGTGGGTGTCCATGCTGCGCAAGGCCAGTCCCGTGGCCGACCAGGTGCGCATTGTGCTGCGCCGGTCGCTGCTTCAGATACTGCTGAACCTCATCATCGGGTCGGGCCTGTTCATCGGCGCGGCCGCGCTGGCCCGCCAGTTTTCGGCGCGCAGCGGGGGATGGTGGACCGCGTTGCCCGAATGGACCGGCGGCATTGGCACAATCTGCTGGTTTGGGGCGCTGCTCGTCTCGCTGCTGCTGCTCATCGCCGTGTTCCGAAAAATACAGGCCGTCGGCATGATCCTGTCCGAGATGGCCATACCCCACGACATGGCCCGGAACGCGGCCGTGCCCTACCGCGCGATCGTGGCGAACACGGTGCTCATTCTGGGCACGCTCGTCGTCTGCGCGTGGCTGCTCATGGTGAGCGCGCTGATTCTGCCGCCGTGGCCCATGCTGCTGTTTCTGGGCGGCGTGGCAATCCTTGTTGCGGTGGGGTTGCGCGCGTCGTTCATACGCCTGTATGCGCGCGGCCAGGTCATGCTGCGCGACATGTTCTCCAGGCCGCTGGAGTCCACCGACCCGGGCACCGCGCCGACCCTGCCGCCGCTCCTGCACAAGGCCGGGTTGTCCATGGTCGCCGTGCCGGAGGGGTCTCCCGTGCGGGGACGGCGCATCGGCGAGCTGGACCTGCGCGCGCGGACCGGCGCCAGTGTCATCGGCATCGAGCGCGACGGCTCGCACATCGTCAACCCCGGACCCGAGGAGGCCCTGTGCTCCGGCGATGGTGTCATGCTGATCGGCAACCCGGAACAGCTCCGCGCCGCGCGGGAGCTGCTGGAAAAGGGCGGCGGGGACTGACGGGGAATGGCAATGGCGGGATTCGCAACCGCTGAGAAGCGCGGCTTGTCTCCAATCCCCCTTTGAAGACGCGAGGGACAGAAATCGCCGGGGAAAAGCACATCTCGCCGCAACCAGACCACGCGCCTGCCCCGTTCCCCCTTCGAAGGGGGCAGCCGCGAAGCGGCGGGGGATGTAGACCACCGCGCAATAGCCCAACTGCGACTTCTGTCCTCCCTATCTTTGAAGGGGGCAGGCCCGCCATCGACGGGACGGGGGATGTGAGGGCCTTCGCACAAGACCAAGAATAACATCCCCCGACCGCCTTTCGGCGGTCACCCCCTTCAAAGGGGGACCCAAGACCGCCGGTGCGCTTCGCGTTACTGCGCGCACGCTGCCGAGGTTTTGCTGCGTGCTCCCTACCGTCCGAACCTGCGCCCCTCATCCAGCATGGCGAGGTAGTTGTCGAAGGGGATGTAGTTGGCCACGCTGTTGCCGGTGCCGAGGCAATAGCCGCCGCCGGGCATGCAGACCTCCAGCGTTTCGCGCACGCGCCGGCGCACGTCCTCCGCGGAGGACCGGCACAGGAAATCGACGTCGATGCCGCCGAGCAGCGCGACGCGCCGCCCGTAGCTGTGCTTCACCTCGGTCACGCGCTCAATGGTGTCCTCGAAGGAGTGCTTGGCGTCGATGCCCACGCCGTCGATGAGGTCGTCCATCACCAGCGCGAGGTTGCCGCAGGAATGCAGCAGGTAGGGCCGCCCGGCCCTGTGCGCGATGTCGGCCATGGCCTTGTGGCCGGGCAGCACAAACGCGCGCAGGTCGTCGGGACTCATGAGCGGCCCGCCCTTGTAGCCCATGTCGTCGCTGCCCCAAAGCGCCTTCACGCAGTCGAACTGCACCATGAGCGTGGCGGCCTTGATGTTGATGACGAGGATGCGGTCAAAGATCGCCTGGATCAGGTCGCGCTTTTCATACAGCGCCTCGCAAAACGTCGTGTAGCCCATGAGCCAGGTGATGTGCTCGCAAAAGTGGCTGAACCCGCCGCCCGCGATGATGCACATCCCCTCGGGCAGGTTCTTGTCGTACCATTCCAATCCGGTCGCCACCACTTGGTCCGGGTTCGGCCAGGGGTACCGTTCAAACTCCTCCCAGGTGGTGACGGGCCCCACGTTTTCGTCGAGATAGGAACGGCCGCCGTCGCGCGCCAATTCGGCCGTGTCTGTCGCCTTGTGGTATTTCATCGGCATGTCGATGTTCTCGGCGCCGCACCGCAGAAAGTCATAGCCCAGGAACGAATAGACGGCGATGAGCCTTTTCTTGGCATAGTGCGGGTCGGATGCGTCCAAGTCCGTCGCCACGCCGTACCGGTCGCACACCGCCTGCTGCACCTCGGCGTCGATGAACAGTTCGATGCTGTGCACGCGGTCGGGCATGCCGGAACGGGTGATACACTTCAATAGCCCCTGCCAGTCGGGCTTCACGTCAACGCTGAAGGGGGAGTGGGCCATGGGTGCGTTGTCTCCGCTTCAGTTGAGCTTCGTTTCCGGTTCCGCGGGCTCGGTCGTGGCCGTGGCGGGGACTGCCGGCGTATTGATCGTCGTGGCTGAGTCGGACAGGTCAGGCAGGGGGTCGGACGCGCCGGCGGTGCGGATCTTGATGTTGCGGTAGGTGATTTCGCCGCCGTGATCCTGCAGGGCGATTTGGCCCTCGAGCGGCAACTGCGCGTAGGGGGTGGCGAACTTGCCCACGGGCGCGGCCAGCAGGGCGAAATCGGTGTCGATGACGCGCCAGCCGTTGACCGTCACGGTCACTTTTGTGCCGCGCGTGGAGATGTCGTAGGAGTTCCACTCGCCGACGGGCCGGGCCATGTTGAACATGGGCGTCACCACGTCGTAAATGGACCCGGTGCCGGTCTTGCACGGCGGCCAGCCGTAGTCGCCGCACACCTGCACCTCGAAGCCGCGCAACGCGGACTCGTCCTTGGGCACGCGGAGAAACACGCCGCTGTTGCCGTGCATCTGCGGACTCAGGATGGCATAGGGAATCATGGTCCACCAGGGCGTCTCGCCCAGCTTGAATTCCAGATGCAAATCGAAATCACCGAAGGTCTGTTTGGTGAAGGTGGCATATTTCAGCTTTATGAAGGGGTTCGGGCTGGGCGGGATGTGCAGCGTCCCGTCCTGGATTTCAAAAGTCTGCGTCCCCGCAAGGTCTTTCCACTGCGCCGCGTTGTCGGCGCCGAGCAGGTCGGTCCAGCCCGCCCCCTCGGGGGCGGCCGTGACCTTGCCCGCCGGTTTGGGTTTCCACGGCTCGAAATAGTTCACAGCCGCGACAGCGTAGGCAATGACGCCCAGCACCAGAATCGGCGCCAGCACCAGACGGATCGGCCAGGTAATCAGTTTCAGCACGGCAAGAACCTCCTTGTTCGACGCAGAATATACACCCTTGCGGGGCGGGCCTGCATTATCCTTCGTGTTTCAGACTGGAATCGACCACGTAAGACTTGCCCGCCTCGGTGTCGAACTCCGCCGTCTTTTCGCCGTTGCGCAGGATGCAGCGACCGCCCGCCTTGGACAGAATCCTGGCCGAAACCAGTTTGCCGTCCTTCCAGGCGACGTCCACCTCGAAGGCGCCGCGCGCGCACAGGCCCTTGACGCTGCCCGTGGCCCATGCGGCCGGAAGGGCGGGCAACAGCTCGACCTCGCCGTTCTGGCTTTGCAGCAGCATCTCGGCGATGGCGGCCGCGGCGCCGAAATTGCCGTCGATCTGGAAGGGGGGATGATCGTCAAACAGGTTGGGCCGGGTGCACTTTGCGAACAGCGCCTGCAGATTCTCCCACGCCTTGTTGCCCTCGGCGAGGCGCGCCCAGAAGTTGATGATCCACGCCCGGCTCCAGCCCGTGTGCCCGCCGCCGTTGGCCAGGCGCCGCTCGAGCGACACGCGCACCGCCTTGGTCAGGTCCGGCGTGCCGCGCAGGCTGAACTGGTGGCCCGGGTGCAGCCCGTACAGGTGCGACATGTGCCGGTGGCCCGGCTCCTGTTCGTCGTAGTCCTCCATCCACTCCTGCAACTGGCCGTGTTTGCCAATCTGCGGCGGCACGAGTATGCCTTTTGCGGTCGCGACCTCCCCGCGGAAGTCCGCATCCACGCCGAGGATTTCGGACGCCTCAATGCAGTTTCCAAAGAGGTTGGTAAGAATTTGCATGTCCATGGACGGCCCCATGCACACCTGGCCCTTCTGGCCGTCCGCCGTGATAAAGCTGTTCTCGGGCGAGTTGGACGGCGCCGTGACGAGCCAGCCGTGCTTGGGTTCGGCGACCAGGAAGTCCAGGTAGAACCGGGCCGAGTCCTTCATCACAGGATAGACTTTCGCCAGATAGTCGCGATCCTGCGTGAACAGGTAATGCTCGTACAGGTGCTGGCAAAGCCACGCGCCCGCGCAGGTGAACTGACCCCAGCCGGGATGCTCTCCCGGCGAGGTGAAGCCCCACACGTTTGAAATGGTGTGCACCACCCAGCCGCGCGCGCCGTACTGCACCTGCGCCGTGCGCGCGCCCTGCCCGCGCAGCGACTGGATGAACGACAGGAACGGCTCATGGCATTCGGGCAGGTTGCCCACCTCGGCCGGCCAGTAGTTCATCTGGTCGTTAATGTTGTGGTGGTAGTCCGCGTTCCACGGTGCCTGGAAATGGTCGCACCAGATGCCCTGCAGGTTGGCGGGCAGCGAACCGGGACGCGAGGAGGAGATGAGCAGGTAGCGGCCGTACTGGAAATAGAGCGCGTCGAACCAGGGGTCGGCCTTGCCCGACTTGATGTTTGCAATCCGCTCGTCCGTGGGCGCGCCGGGCGTCGGGTCCGGCCCGAGTTCCATGCTGACCCGCTTGAACAGCGCCTGGTAGTTTTCCACGTGGCGGCGCTTGAGGTCGTCGTATTTGAGGTTGCGCGCCTCGTCGAGCGTGCTCTTGCACTTCCCGACCGGCTCGTCGCCGTAGTATTCCGTGGCGCCCGCCAGCAGCAGCGTGACCGCGTCGGCCTTGCGCACCGACAATGTGCCGTCCTTCGCCTTGACTGTGCCGCCCTCGTTGACCACCGTGAGCCGGGCCGCGAAGGCCATGCCCTTGCCCAGCCAGGCCTTGCCCGACATCGCGAGGTCGTTGCCCTCCGCCGTTGCCTCCAGCCGCTCCTCCTTTTCCTCGCTCTTGTCAAAGGGCTCGATGCGCGAGTTGTTCTTTCCCCGGCGCGAGCTGTTCTTCGGGTCCCGTTCCAGTCCCGCGTCAAAACCGACCTGGCCCGGTTTGTCCGCCGTGATCCGCAGCACGATCACCTGGTCCGCCGCGCTGCTGAACAGCTCCCGGTGAAACGTCACGCCATTCTGAACATAGTCTACGCGGGCCGTGGCGGCGCCGAGGTCGAGCGCGCGCGCGTACTCTCCGGACGTATCCTTGGCATCCACAAAGTGCAGCCGCAGGTCGCCCAGCGGCTGATAGGAGCCGTAGGCCTCGTAGGCGCTGCCGGCCGCGCACGAGCCCGGCCCTTTGCAGACCATGGACGCGATGGTGAGTTTCTGCGCCTCCTCGACCTTGCCCTCAAAGAGCAGCCGCCGCACCTCGGCCAGCGCCTCCGCCGACTTGGGGTTGTCCGCGTCCTGCGGCCCGCCCGACCACAGCGAGTCCTCGTTGAGCTGGATACGCTCCTCTTCGACACCGCCGAAGATCATCCCGCCCAGGCGGCCGTTGCCGATGGGCAGCGCCTGCAACCACATCTCGGCCGGCTGTTTGTACAGCAGTTCCAGCGGCGCGCCCGCCTCCTGCGCCGTCACCGACGGCGCGCAGCATAACAGTGCCACCGCGCCGAGGAAGAGAAGATGGTGTGACATGATTCAGGCCTCCTGACCGTGTTGTTCGCGAAGTGTTCAGGCATCGTGCCGGAAGCCGCTACTATACACGGCGGGCAAACCATTGTCATCCCGAACAGCGTGAGGGTTCAGGGCAATCGCGCCATAACACCGTTGCGCCCGACACGCGTCGCAAAAGGCCTCGGGGCTTGCCGAGTGAAGGAACCGCGGGTTCAGGGCGCGGTTTTGTGTATGATTACAAATGTCGGGGTGTTATTAGTGCCCCTTTGAATACGCGAGGGACAGAAGTCGCCGGGGGAGAACACATCTCGCCACGACCAGACCGCGCGCCTGCCCCAATCCCCCTTCGAAGGGGGTGGCCCGAAGGGCCGGGGGATGTGGAACCGGCGCAGAAGCACATCCCCCTAAATCCCCCTTCGAAGGGGGACTTAAGACCTTTTCATGTTTGGGCTTGTGTGAGTCGTCTGCGTTTGAGACGAGATCGACTTTAATGCAATCGCCCCTTCGTGAGGTATCTTTTCCTTGTTCAGGTGTCGTTCGCCGCCAAGGTCCCTCACAGCGTTCGTGATAACAGAAGAGGCCTGCGCCTCGTCTCGCATCCCCGTGTCCTACCGCTCGCAGGCGCCGATGTCGTAGCCCGCACCCTGCGGGCGCGGCCTTCCGGTGATGTCCGTGGACGGCGCGCCGGCCGCCGTGCCGGTGTCGATGCACGGCGAACCCGCCTGCAGCCGGACGTTGCCGCTTGCGGCGTTAACAAAGAGGGGGTCGAGGTAGAAGTTTCCCTCGCCGCCAAAGTCTGGCGGCACGCAGGAATAGTTGGCCGTCAGCGTGCCTGCGGCGACAAAGAGCTCCGGTGCCTCCGCGGCGGTGTTGCCCCAGAGGATACAGTTCGTCATCAACGACGCGCCGTTCTCCTGGTAATACCCGCCGCCGCGGCCCGCTGTGGTGTCGTATCCGGTGGCTGTATTCTGCGTGAATGTGCAGTTGGTGAAAGTTGACGGAACACCGTACATGCTTGCCCCGCCGCCGCGCATCGACTTGTTTCGGGTAAACAGTGAATTGACCACCTCCAGACGGCCAGATTCAGCAACGGAGAAGGAAGCCGTGCCGGAAATGCCGCCTTCCCAAGCATTTTCCGAAAACATACAATCCGCCACCGTCACAACGGACCCAGCATCCGAATAGAATAGGTTCTTCATTCCCCCGCCGCTGTTCTTCTCGAATCTGCAACCCGTGACTGTGGCCGAGCCGCCCTCATTGTACAGACCCACGCCGGTATTGTCCGCAAAGAGGCAGTTCGTCAGCGTCGGTGACCCGCCCAAATTGTGCATTGCGCCGCCAAACACGCCCGCCGTGTTCTGTTTGAACGTGCAATTCACAATCGTGGGCGAACCGCCCTCATTGTAGATGCCGCTGGAATTCTCCGTAAACAGGCAGTTGGCCACACGGGGGGAACAGTTTCCGATATACATGCCCGAGTAGCCCCTCGCCACGGCAAACCCATCCAGCACCGTATCGTCCGCGCCGACAACACTGGTCATATATTGACTTCCGACAATCACCGTCGGGTGCGCGTTCCAGTCGCGCTGTTCGCGCGCGCTTTCGTTGCCCGCAAAGCCGCCGTACACCGAAACGCCGGGCCGCAGCACGAGGCCCGTCTTGCCCGGTGCGGGGTAGTCGCCTTCGGCCGCCCACACCTCGCCGCCGGGGTCGGCGGCCGCAGTGTCCACCGC
>CAIUWO010000702.1 GCA_903902895.1 Candidatus Hydrogenedentota bacterium
TGCCCACCATTACGGCCCTGCATGTGTGGGTCTGGACCGTCATGGCCGTATCCCCGCCTCCGGGTCATACCCCACGGCTTGGGCCACTTCCGGCTGGTTGAAGAAAGCCATCAGGGTGATGGTTTTCACCGCCATGATCATCACCCGGAAAGGCCACCAACGATGTCCCTCCAGACGCATCAGCAGGGCGGAGCGCTCCGTGCACGGGGCTGAAAGAAAGGTGCCGAAGCGCAGGCCCGCCAGGATCGGCGCCACATTGACCATGCGTATGAGCAGGCGCGTGCCGAACAGGGACACGGGCGTGAGCGAGCCCAGCGTGCGGCGAATGTCCGCGAAGCATCCTTCACGATGGTCCAGGAAACCGGCACTAAACGCGCCACCCGGCGGCACCAAGGCGTCGCCGACCGCCGCAACAATGCGCTCTTCCCTGGGATCGAGACAGTGATCGGCGGGACGGGCCAAATACCACAGGAGAAAGGTCAGCAGGAAAATCGGTCCGTCCGTAAGCGCGCCGATGAGATAGGCCAGATGATGGTGTGACGCGAACAGCACGAGGTACAGCGAGGTGGAACAGCACTTGGACAGGAGGATGATTGGTGTCAGGTGGTTGTACCGGCGCACATCCGAATATATCTTCCAGCAGGACCAGGTGAGCATGGTCATCATGGACACTGCCAGCACGCGCCAGAAGGCACCCTCCATGCCGTCGGGCGGAAGGGGGTATAGCGGCAGTGGGCACAGGTGCGAGGAGATCGCATTGATGACCGGAACAATCCAAACTCCGCCCAGGAAAAAGAAAGGCACGGCGAAGGCGAACATGATCGCGCTGAGGAGCATCCATGTCCGAAAGGCGCGTTCCGCGGGCAGCAGCTTCACAGACTCCATGAGACCCTCCACCGACCCGGTTATGCCGGTCAGGTTGTTCCCTGTTTCCAGTTGCCCCTGCGCACATTTGGATCGCCGTGATGCTCCAGAAAATAGCGAATCATGACGTCGATATACGCCGGCACACGCGGACAGGCAATGCCGTGCCTGGCCAGGGCCGCGACTGTCCTGGGCGTGGCGTATTCTACGGGATAGTCGGCGTATTGGAACGCCTCAAAGGGCAGGCCCGACAGTTTCTGGAAAGCTGCGTTCTTTGCCATGGGCCGCAGCCAGGCGGGCGGAAGCCAAAGCAGCGGTTTCATGCGCCCCATGCGTTCGCATGCCAGATCAATGAACTCCCGGTAGGTGACGGGGTCGGGATCGGTCAGCAGGAACACCTGCCCCAGGGCGGAGGCATCAAACAGCAGCGCGCAGAAGGCGTCGGCCACATAGTCGACGGGGCCGATATGGCACTTGGTGCTCATGGCGTTGGGCATGATGTAGTGGAGCCGCCGCGAGACCATGGTCAGCAGGTAATAGGGTCCGTCGATCTTTTCTATCTCCCCCGTCTTGGAATCGCCCACGACCACCGGCGGCCGCAAGACCATTGCTGGAATGCTGTCCCAACGTTCCCGGACGAGTTTCTCCGAAAGGAATTTTGTTTCCTCGTAGAAGTTCTTGAAGGTCTGGCCCCGGTCGAAATCGTCCTCGCTGAACACCCCCGTGCAGTCTCCGGCAACGGCGAGTGTGCTTGTGTGCGCGAAAGCCTTCAGGTGTTTCACCGCGGCAAGAACGTCGAGCACATTGCGCGTGCCCTCCACGTTGACCTGGACGGCCACGTCGCGCGGAATGGACAGGTTGTACAGGGCGGCCAGATGAATGGCGTGCGTCACCCGCTCCCGCACCTCGTCCAGCGCTTCCGGTGCCAGCCCAAGGCCGGGCTGGGTGATGTCGCCTTCAAGCACCTTCACGCGGGCACGCTTCATCGGGTCGCCCAAGTGGGTATCCAGAAATGCGGTCAGCCGCTGGCGGAAAAGCCCGTGTTCCAGCAGGATAACATCGGATTCACCCTCTTCCAAGATGCGGGCGAGGATATGGCGCCCGATGAATCCCCCGCCCCCCGTCATGAATACCGTTCCGCTCATCACGAATGCGTTCTCTCCCTGCGCGGGACAATCCGCAGTGTTGCCGCTTTCCGCAGCAAGAACAGTGTATCATGAAATCCGGTGAATAAGGTCGGCAACGGGAGTCCAAACCGTGACGGAAACACGATACGATGCTGTAATCATCGGCGGCGGCTTTGCCGGCCTGTCGGCTGCCGCGCTGTTGGCGCAGCAAAAA
>CAIUWO010000703.1 GCA_903902895.1 Candidatus Hydrogenedentota bacterium
GACCTTCAAGTCTCCGGATTTAAGCCGATGCTCGAAAAGTCACTCAATCGCAGTCTGCCGGGAGCCGAGGCAAGCAAGAAAGCCTCACGATAGCCTTTTGCGCTCCAAAGTGAAACACAGAAACCCGGCCAAAAGGCCGGGTTTCTTTTTGGAACAGGGATAAATGTGCCTTCAAAGTGGCTTGCGCCCATGCAGGGCATGGGCCAAAGTGGCATCGTCGGCATATTCGAGTCCGCCCCCCATCGGCACACCATGGGCGATGCGGGTCACCTGAACGCCCTTCGCCGTGATTAAGCGCGATAGATATAGCGCCGTGGCCTCGCCTTCCGCCGTGGCATTGGTGGCAATAATCACCTCGCGAATGCTGCCGCACTCCAAGCGGCGCAACAACATTTCAATGCATAATTCTTCGGGTCCCACATTGTCCAGCGGGCTCAGCACCCCATGAAGCACATGATAGACCCCGCGGTAGGTGCCTCCCTTTTCAATCGCCATAGCCCCCACAGGCTGCTCAACCACGCACAATACGCCCTGGTCACGGCGAGGGTCGTCGCAAACGCAACAGGGGTCACTTTCGGCTAAATTACGGCATTGCGAGCACAGCCTTACCCGGTCGCGGGCCGTCTTCACGGCCCAAGCAAAGTCCTCCGCCAGTTCCGGCGGCGCGCTCAAGAGGTGCAGCGCATAGCGTTCAGCCGTCTTCTTTCCGACGCCCGGAAGACGCCTGAAGGCTTCGATAAGGTGCTCAACGGTGGGGGCGTTTAACAGCATTTGGTTCCCTCACGCGCGTTGCCGTACATCTTTGGGCTTCTTCAAGTTCTTACGAACCGTTTCCCACTGTTCAATAACCTCTTCCCTCGTAAACGCATCCAGGCGGTCGGGAAACACAATCCCCTCCAAATGGTCACATTCGTGCTGAATAATTCGGGCCAGAAAGTTGTTGGCCTCAAATTCCACGGGCACGCCCCGTATATCTTGGGCGCTCACTTTTATGTGGGTCGCCCGCGGCACCCGGGCATACATCTTCGGCAGGCTCAGGCACCCTTCCTCCCCATATTCCCGCCCCTCGCTCTCCTTGATTACAGGGTTCACCAGGCACATAGGCTCACCTTCAGGCTCACAAAGCACCAATAGACGTTTTGAAACGCCCACCTGCGGCGCGGCAAGCCCCACCCCCTCGCTTTCGTCCATCGTCTCAAGCATATCCTGCGCCAAGGTCTCCAGCTCCGGCCCAAAATCAGTTACCGGTGCCGCCTTGAGGGTCAACACCTTGTCTGGATAGTAGAAAATCTTAAGTTTCGCCATATGCCTCATGCCTTTACATCGCTGCCCGGATCGTACCACAGCCGTTGCATTGTCGTCCAAGTGGCGTCAATCACACGTGCGCGACCGAACCGCCAATTCACACACATTTCCCATCGTTCCCTTTCCGGACACCCTTGAAGGGGACTCTTGGAAAAGAGGATGAATGTACCGCTGATAACATTTGTCGGAAATGATGTATATCGAATAGGACATCGGATAGGCCGCCAGAACATCGACAGTATAATGGTTGTGCGACAACAGCACACACACTCCCATGGTGAGGGAGCCGCAGAACATGACCGACTTCCTGAAGGGGCCCTCGAAGAATAGAAAGAAAAGGAACGGAATGGACGTGTGTCCGGAGAAGATGAACTCGTTGGTGAATGTGTACTTGCCGAGAATCCGGGAAAAAATAATGTCGCTTTCCCGCATGTCCACCATGCCTTCCGGGGGGCCGATGGGCGACAGAAAGATGAACACTGTCCGCACAATCATGTACATCCCCAGCATGAACATGAGGAACGGCATGCGTCTCGGATAGTGCGTGATCGCAACCCAGGCAGCATACAGGTGCAGGGCAAACCAACCCCACGAAAGGACGGGCAGGACATCCACCACCGGAAGGTGCCGCAACGCCCAATCCGTCCCCTTCGGCAGGGAACGCTGGTCGGCAACCCACCCGAGCTGGGTGTAGAAAGAATACGACAAAAAGAAGAACACCAGCACGCCCGACAGCGTAACCACCCACCACCTGTAGTGAATATTGTGCCACTCGTCACGGATTTCCCCGACCTCTTCCCGGGTGATTTGGGCCAAGGCTGACCCGAGTTTTCTCGGACCGGATATCCTCTTTCCCCGATGAACACCCGGGCGATGCAGTCTTTTTCTCACGTCAATCACCTTTTTGTCCGCCATTTCAGGCCACTGGTCAAATCATGGAATTGGAGTCGGCCATCCTATGGGCTAAGGCTGCGTCTAGTCAAGAGGTCTCGCCCTTGTCAATCAATGCCGCGAGGAATATTGCATATACACGAAGATTGGCCGTCAGAAGGTAGGACAAGAGCAGAAAATGGGGCATCGTAATTGCCAGTTCCACCAAGAACAGCAGTCCGCCGCTTGGCGATATCACAATGCAGGGCACCAACACCGCCGTAAGAGCCAAGAGGGCATACGAAAAGCGATGCGGGCGCCTCCCAGCAACACTCCGTGCCTGATTGGAAAGTCGGATTACGCTATAGACTATCAGCAAGTCGGCAAGCGTCCATGCCAGGCACTGCCATCGCGTCCAGAACAGGTACTGTTCCGGAGAGAAGTGCGCGGACATCCATAGAATCCAGTCCGGAGGCGTCATGGCCGGCCCGTATTGGCCCGCAAGGCGCGGCTGACCAGAAGATGCGAACGCCAAAGCACCACTGCGGCGACCCACTCCACGCCAATCCATAGAATCCCGGCAAGGCGCAGGTACAAATAGACGGCGTTACGGTAAGGCACCAACCACGATTCCGACAGCGCAAGCACTTGTGACCAGTCCCCGACGACTTCGGTGGAGCCGTATGCGACCTTTGGGGCGGCAAAGGCCGGCCCTGCAAATGCTCCCAAGGTCAGCAGAAAGCAAATGACCAGGAGTGTCAGAATGTGACTGTGCGCAGGACCCGGCGCGGCCGGTTCAGAAGGTCCGCACAGCAGCCGCGAGCGCAGTAATTGGTAGCATCGGTAGCCTTGGTAAACGATGGTGGACTCCAGCAGCACCCAAAGCGTTACGAATGCGGCCCACACTGCCAGGTGTCGCTGCACCGCCAAAAAGTCATACACGGCGGCGGTCTGAACGCTTAGGGGCCCATTTCGCAGCACGTCATGGAGGGGCAGCCAGATGAACGGGCGACAAATAACAAAGGCCAAGACTGCAGCAAGGAAAGAAAAGTAAAAGAGAGCCCTGCGAGTAGCGAGCCGGTCCCAGATGGGGACGGCCGGAACCGGGTTGCGCCCCAGATGACGGCGCGCTTCAAGCATGAAGAATAGAATCAGCATTTCCGCGGCGACCCAGAAGGCGCCGCACAGTTCAATGAATAGTATCCGCGTTTCGCGCGCCTCGGCACCCGAAACGTCTCGCAGGAAGTTGACCGATACGTCCATCGCAGCTCCAGGGGCGCCCTTGCTAGACGGCACCGTTGGGTACAGTCACATCAACCACTGCATTTTCCTGAATGGACGTAATCGCAGCCGCCAGAACCCGTTGCGCAGCCAGCGCCTCCGCCCCTGAGCCCTCTATGTCGTCCCCCCGGTCTCCCCTAATGACCTGGTCAACAAACCGATAGATCCGGTTTCTGAAGGTGTCGTCAAAGCTTTTTTCAGGGATGTCACCAAAGGGCGTGTTGCAGAGGACGGTTCTTTCAGGATTGCCCGCAGGATAAAGGGTGAGCTTGCTCATCATGTCTTCCAGCACAAAGCGCCCCGCCGTTCCGGCGACCTCACACCGCTCCATTGGATGGCCGCGCTCGATGTCATAACTGCCGGTGAGCCCCCCCACCACGCCGTTGGCAAACTTCATGCTGAAATGGGCCGTCGACCAGATATCGCGGCCCGGTGCCTTCGTGGCAAAACACTGCACCTGGCTGACATCGCCGCAGAAATGGCGCATCACGTCCACCGTATGCGGGTGCAGTGCCTTGATCTGAAACCAGGGAGAAGACTCCTTTGGGTTCTTGATCCACATGGACATGTTCACAAAGAGCAGGTGCCCCAGACGCCCCTCCTCCACCCATTGCTTTGCCGTCCGGGTCAGTTTGGTGAAGCGATGGTTCAAATTGACCCCATAGCAGACCCCGCGGTCACGGGCGGACCTGACCATCTGCTCGGCTTTGTCGATCTCATTGCTGATGGGTTTTTCGCCCAGGACATGGCATCCCGCGTCAATCGCGAGCATTGTCGGCTCGAAATGGTCGCTGCCGTATTCGTACCCCCCCGTGCATAGACCGCAAAGGTCCGGCTTTAGCGCTTCAAGCATTTCCTTTGCGCTCTGAAATGACGGCAGGCCATGGGCTGCGGCCGCAGTCTGGGCCCGCGCCCGGTCCAGGTCGCACACGCCCACGAGTTCCACATCCGGATGCGCGGCATAGTGGCGCAAATGGATGCACCCAATGGGACCCAAGCCTACTATTGCGACACGAACCACGTCGGAGACCTCCGCGCTGAAATATGCCCTATTGTAACGGGGCGCGCAATTCAACACAATTGCGC
>CAIUWO010000704.1 GCA_903902895.1 Candidatus Hydrogenedentota bacterium
CGCAGCACATCGCGCGGCATCGCCTCCGTGCCGTCAATCCCGCCGTGCGACACCTCAATGGTTTTCAGAACCTCGTTCTTGGTGTTCAGCAGCAGCGTCTTAAAATGTTCCGTCTCATATTCTTTAAACGTGTGCATGAGCAGGCGTGAAACGTCCTCCGCCGAGCGGATGCGATCGACTGTCGGCCTCTTGTGGTCTTCAAGCCGTTTGCCCAGTTCCAGCGCGGCCTTGATTTCAATCGCCTTTACGCGACCGACGCCCTTCACCTGCCGGAGCTCCTCCAGCGAGGCCCGGGAAATCCGGCGCAGACTGTGGTCGAAATGGGCCAGCAGCAGTTCCGCAAGCGCCACGGCGTTCGTCTCGCGCGTACCCGTGCGAAACAGCACCGCCATCAGTTCCGCGTCCTTCAACGCCTCGGCGCCGCACTGTTCCAGCCGCTCGCGCGGCCGATCGTCTTCGGCCATCTCGCGAACCGTCGCGGGGCGGCGGACGGGGTTGTTGTCTGTGTCGTTTGTCATGGCTCTTTAGTGTCCCCGTACCGCATTGCAGTGTAGCACGGAAGGCGCTTTCGACTAAACCGGCAGGCAACCGCAAATGATGCGCCAGATTCTGGCGAGGTCGAAAACGGGACGGATGCTTGTGAATCCAGTGCGGTCAAGAATTTCAGCCACAGAATCATACTGCTTCTCGCCGATTTCGAGGGTAATTGCGCCGCCCGTACTCAGGTATCCCGGTGCTGCCGCGATGATGCGCCGCACGCAGTCCAAGCCGTCTTCTCCGGAGAGCAGTGCGCCCGGGTCTTCATAGTCGGTGATGTCCGGCGCCAGCGTGTCCCACTCCCCCGTCTCCACGTAGGGCGGGTTGGCGGTGATGAGGTCGAAGGGGGGCTCATCGGACGGCAGGGCGTCAAACAAATCCCCCTGGAGCACGCGGAGCGTCACGCCATTGCGTTGGGCATTCTCGCTGGCCAGGGCCACGGCCTCGGGCGCGATGTCCACGGCGGTCACATCGCTGCCGGGCAGTTCATGGGCCAGGGTGACGGCCACGCACCCGCTGCCGGTGCACAGGTCGAGAATGCGCAGGGGCCGCGGGGCTTCCTTGGCGAAGGCCAGGGCGGCCTCCACGAGATGTTCTGTCTCGGGGCGTGGAATGAGCACGGGCGGGTGCACCAGAAAATCGAGGGAGTAAAACTCGCGGTGGCCCAGAATGTAGGCCACAGGCTCATGGGCAAGCCGCCGGTCAAGGAAGTGTTTGAATTCTCCCATGGGGCCAGTGTCGCGGAACCGGGCCAGCAGGCCCGCGCGGGACAGACCCAGGGCGTGCGCCAGCAACAGTTCGGCGTCTAGCCGGGGGGATTCGGAAAGAGACGCAAGCCGCGTTGCGGCGTCGCGAATCACGTCGCCGTAGGTGGCGGTCATTTCAGGTGGCTTAGGAACATTCACACTTGTTTCGTACTTGCTCGTTGCTTCTGCCCTTAATCTTGCTCTTGCTCTTGCTCTTGCTACAAATCCATCAACGGATCTGGATTTCCGTATTCCGACATATCTTCCCTGGCCGCTGGCGGGTATTCGGTCATTTTGGACAGCATTTTCACAAGAGGAAATAGCAGTGCCTTACCG
>CAIUWO010000705.1 GCA_903902895.1 Candidatus Hydrogenedentota bacterium
ATAAGCGTGCCTTCTCCGTGGATTAAGGGACTGGTTCATACTATCTCACCACCTTCCGTTGTTTTCCAGTCGGACTTGGCGCTTCGAGACGTTTTCTACCGCGAAAGAGCGTGGGATGGTTCCGAAACTCAGAATATTTTCTGCTCTCTGGCGTACCCCGCTCCCTACAAAGGCTTGCATGATGCGATACGGGCGCTGGCTCTGCTAACCCCCACGGTGCCAAAGGCACGGCTGCGTGTTGCCGGCGCCATTCAGGGAGGGGGATTCCGGCGCGACGGCTATATCTCATGGGTCAACCGATTGGCCAAGAAGCTGGGCGTTTCCGGGCAAATAGACTGGCTTGGCCCGTTGCCCGCCACGGGAATTGTTCGGGAACTCCAGGCGTGCTCTGTAATGCTCATGCCGAGTCATTGCGAATCATATTGTGTGGCTTTCGCAGAGGCCATGTACCTTGGAGTTCCCTCCTTATCAGCCTGTACGGGAGGCACATCGTGGCTGGCACGGGACGAGGAATCCGCTCTTTTCTATCAGCCCGGAGATACGGCGATGTGCGCAATGCAGTTGAAACGTCTATTGACAGACGCACACTTGGCCTGTCGCCTCTCCAAAAATGCCAGGGGTATTGCGGTTGACCGGAATGATCCGAAGAAGATATTGCGCCGTCAATTGGATATCTACCAAACGGTTCTATCGGAAAACGCATGAGTGAGATAGCGAATTCCTATCCAAAAGTTCTTGTTGTCGCGTCTGGCAGGATTAACGCTTCAGATACGGCCAATGGGGGACTCCTGCTGCGCAATCTTTTCGCGATGTGGCCGAAAGGCAATCTGGCGCAGATATACAGTAGTGGAGACAACGGGGATGAAGGTTTCTTTGGCGATTATTACAGGCTGGGCTCCCGGGACCGGCGGTTCGGATGGCTCTACTTCTTGATTAAAGGTGGTGCGCGGAACCTTGATGAGCTCAGAACGACCGTGGTTGCCGGTGAGAAGAAAAGGTCCTTCAAGACAAGACTGAAAGCCGCCCTAATAGCGCGGTTGGGAGAGTCCGGCCTCTACGAGTTGCTTTTTCGGCCAGTCCTGTCTCGCCAGCTGCACGCATGGATAGACAACTTCAAGCCGGACATAATCTTCGCGCATGGCTACACACTCACGGCCACGTGGATTCCTCTTCAAATATCGGCCAGCGTTGATCGTCCTATTTGCTTTTACACAACTGATGACTGGCCGGAATACCTATATGCGGATGCCCGCAGTCGCAACTCGGTTATACAGCGCATGGTACGACGTGCTGTACGCAACTCTTCCGGGGAACTTGTACGTCGCGCACGGGTATGCATTGCCTTTAACCGCTTCATGCAGGAGGAATACCGGCAGCGGTACGGAAAAGACTTCACCGTGCTTATGCATGGGGACAGTTTCTTGCGGTTCGCGGGGCAACGGTCTGAGAGTCAGGGTGCCAAGACAGAGCATCTGATTGTGTCGACGGGCATCTTCAACGAGAATCGCATGCCACTCCTGACGGACCTGGACGAGGCTTGTGCAATATTGATGTCGCGCGGCGTGAGCGCCCGCGCCGTTGTGTACCCGGTCAATCTCAGGAGCGACTACCCAACATTCCGTCACGTGTCATTTGAAGCTTGCCCGGCGCACAATGATCTAGCCGCCATTTTGAGAGGGGCTGATATTCTCTTCCTGCCGGAACGGTTCGACGACACGGCACACGATATCCGCCTGTCGGTATCTTCAAAAGCGCATCTCTTCATGTTTTCGGGACGACCGACCATTGTGTATTCAGACCCCAGAACAGGCATCGCCCGCTATGGTACTGAGGATAAATGGGCTGCGGTCGTGGACAAGCGAGACCCACAGCTATTGGCGGATTCGATAGAACGGCTCATTAAGGATGCCGTTTATTGTGAGGGTCTCCTTGAGGCTTCAGAGCGTACTGCCAGAAAGAACCACGACTTATCCTCAATACAATCAACTTTCTTGGATTTGGTCCAGAAAGCTGTTCATGGTCCCCGCATATAGTATAATGTGTCATGCACGCATTTTCCCGACCACATCCCAAATGAAAGGGTATAACGTAAGTGACACACGCAATGCAAGGGCACCGTGGATGGTCTCCGCAAGACATGTGTGGGGGCGGCATGAGCAGAACGCTGCCGACACCGTCGCGTAAAGGAATATAGGATGAGCCTTCTACTCGCGGTTTATAATGGGCTGTTGGCTCTGTTGCCCGGGCAGATAACATTTGGCGTTCGCCGTTTTTATCTTAATCACACGGGTCTTACCATCCAGCCCGGAGCCCGAATAAATGTTGGTGTTCATTTTTATGGGCCGTGGGTGACAATAGGCAAAGATACTTGGATAGGTCCTGATGTCCGCATACATACAAACGCTATCGCCGGAGTCCAAATAGGGGCCAATGTTGATATAGCACCCTCTGTTGTTATTAGTTCTGGGACGCATGATATAGGGACCCGGTTTCGCAGGGCAGGAAACGGCGCTGGCGAACCGGTGGTTGTTGGAGACGGAACTTGGATTGGAACCGGATCTGTGCTATTGGCCGGGGCGAGAATCGGCACCGGCTCTATAGTTGCGGGGGGAAGCGTAGTCATTCGTGGAACATACCCGGATAATGTTCTCCTTGCGGGGGTGCCGGCAGTTGTCAAACGCAATCTCTCGGCTGATGACAATGATGCATCCGTCGCATACAACATAGTTTATTGATATGCTTATACTTGTTGAGCAACGTAAAGCGGTCCGTGTGGAATCATGAAGCTTACGCTGCTGACAAATATTCCGACACACCATCAGTTGCCCTGTGCCGAAGCCCTCCATAACCTCTTGGGCGATGATTTTCGACTTTGTTTTCTCGAACCGGTACCAAACGAACGCGCTGTTCTTGGTTGGAGCGTACCCGACGAGAAGGTGTCATGGGTTGTCAGGGCGTGGGAATCAGAGCAAGAGCAAGAGCGACTACGGGCTTGTATCGCTGATTCTGATGCCGTGGTCTACGGTGCAGTGCCGACTTCGTTAGTGCGCTCACGCATTTTGCGTGGAAAGCTTACCTTCAGGTATTCGGAACGCCCATTCAAACGCGGGTTGCCCTTGGGCCTTCTATGGTGGCTTCGACGTTTTGCGCGGGACTATTGGCCCCTGAACTTGCCCAATCATCACCTCTTAGCGGCTGGCGCGTACTGCGCCAATGACATGCGCCGGGTCGGGTTGTACCGGGGTAGAACATGGAAGTGGGGTTATTTCACTTCTGTGCCATCTGAATCGCCTGTGAAGCGCGTCAGCGACGGCATGCATATGCTATGGGCGGGGCGGATGCTAAATTGGAAGCGGGTGGATCTCATTATTCGGGCTGCTTATTTCCTAAAATCCAGACATCATGCATTTACCATTGACTTGATCGGTGTTGGCCCCGAGAAGAATCGGCTGATTCAGATGTGCCATAAACTTGGAATGGATAACACTATAAATTTCCTGCAGCCTAGAAGCCCTGAAGGGGTTCGTGAAGCCATGCGCGGTGCGCATGTCTATTTAATGCCAAGCAATTATAGAGAGGGGTGGGGAGCGGTTGTCAATGAAGCCATGTCAGAGGGATGTTGCGTAGTTGCAAGTAAGGGAGTGGGTTCCGCTCCTTGGCTTATCGACAACGGGAAGACAGGATTCCGGTTTGAGTCTTGCAATTTCAATGCCTTGTGCTCCGTTCTTGAGTCTCTACTGGAAGATCCGGAGCAGTGCCGAGAGATTGGCATTAATGCTTGGCAGTGCATGAAAGACTATTGGAGTCCAACGATTGCTGCTGAGCGTATCCTCATGCTTGCAAATGGCCTATTGGGGAGGAATGCGATGCCGGTCTTCGAAGAGGGGCCGTGCAGCCCTGAACAAGGATGACACGTCAGTGAAATCAATGAAACTCGCAATGATAACCTCTTCCTTATCACGTACAGGCGGAGGTATTTCCCAAGTGGTGCTTGACCTCTCATCAGAATGTTATCGCCATGGACTCTCTTTGGAAGTTCTTGGCCTTGAAGATGAGTATGTGAGCACTGATTGTATCGACATGGCGTTTCCATACCTTGTTTTTTCCAGCAAAGGGCCGCGTGGTTTCGGATATTCCCCCGATTTGCATAACTACCTGGCACGTTCGGACTTCCAATTATTCCATGTCCATGGTGTTTGGACTTATCCTGGAGTCGCGGCCGGAGTGGTTGGGCGAAGGAGGAATATCCCGGTTATGATTTCGCCGCATGGCTCGCTGACGAAGTGGACGCTGGAGTATAAATCGTTTAAGAAGAGGCTAGCATTGATGGCGTATCAACGGCGAGAGTTACGCGCAGCAATGCTATTCCATGCAACGGCAGAGAGCGAAGCGAATGACTTGCGCGCGATGGGCTTGACGCAGCCTATCGCGGTCATTCCCAACGGTATTGTGTTGCCGCCACCAATATCACACAAAGAGTCGGGCCCTTCTCCACGCATCGCGCTCTTTCTTTCGCGCATCCACCCAAAAAAGGGATTAGTAAATCTTGTTTCGGCCTGGGCCAAGGTGCGCCCTCGGGGCTGGAAATTGGTAATCGCAGGCTGGGATGAGCTAGGTCATCAGGCAGAGCTGGAACATGCAGCTCAGGCGGCAGGGATTTCTGATTTAATTGAGTTTATTGGGCCGATATTTGGCAATGCAAAATGGGAGTTGTATGCCAAAGCAAATCTATTTATCCTACCAACGTTCAGTGAGAATTTTGGGTTAGTAGTTGCCGAGGCGCTAGCTTGCGAGATTCCTACGATTGTAACAAAAGGGGCTCCATGGCAAGATGTTGAAACATACGGTTGCGGCTGGTGGATAGATGTCGGAGTTGACCCCTTGGCCGAGGCGTTGGATACAGCCACGCGCATTGCTCCGGATGAACTCAGTAGGATGGGTTTGCGCGGCCGCGCTTTGGTGGAGGAAAAGTATACTTGGAAGCATATTGAGGAGGAGATGAACAAGGTATATCAATGGGCCATGGGTCAGGGTGGCCTTCCGGATTGTGTTAGGATGTGAGGCTAAGGTGAATTGAAGCAATATGGTCTGGAGTGAGTGCTATGGACAACGTCGTGGGTTTAATTGGGCGCGATAAAGCTCTTTTTGCTGAGGACATTCTGGCTTATGAAGGGTTAATGTCGTCGCGTGTCCAAGGCGGTTCTTTTCTGGTCATTGGCGGTGCGGGATCCATTGGCCAGGCCGTTGTCAAAGAACTCTTCAGTCGAAATCCACGATCCTTGCACGTCGTTGACATCAGCGAAAACAGCCTTGTGGAGCTTGTTCGAGACCTGCGGAGTTCGATGGGCTATATTGAGGGCGATTTTCAGACATTCACCTTGGACTGCGGCGCGGTGGAATTTGAGCTGATGATGGAGAGCATGGGTCCTTATGACTTTGTGCTGAACCTGTCTGCGTTGAAGCATGTGCGCAGCGAGCGCGACCCGTTCACGCTTATGCGGATGATCGACGTCAACGTACTGAACACGGAAAAGACGGTGCAACTGGCCCGCCGGGGCGGCACGCAAAAGTATTTTGCCGTGTCGACGGACAAGGCGGCCAATCCGGTTAACATGATGGGTGCCTCGAAGCGCATCATGGAACTGTTCCTGATGCGGGCCAGCGAGGACATTCCCGTATCGACCGCACGGTTCGCCAACGTCGCATTTTCCGACGGCAGTTTGCTGCATGGATTTAACCAGCGCTTGATGAAACGGCAGCCTCTTTCCGCACCGCGCGATGTAAAACGGTATTTTGTAACCGCCAAGGAGTCTGGCGAGCTGTGCCTGCTGTCATGCCTCCTAGGCGACAATCGCGATGTCTTCTTCCCGAAACTCAGCGAGAAGCTGCACCTGACTACATTCTCCGACATCGCTATCCGATATCTGGATATGCATGGATATGAACCCGTAATCTGCACCACCGAGGAAGAGGCCCGCAGTCTCGTTGCAGAACTCGCGCCAAGGAGAAGGTGGCCGTGCTATTTTTTCGACTCGGACACCACGGGGGAAAAGGACTTCGAGGAGTTCTTTACCGAGCGTGAGACGCTGGACATGGTCCGCTTTCAGAGTGTGGGAGTCATAAAGAACGCTCCGGAAAGGGATGATCCCAGGCCCGGGCGGTTCATGGCCGAGATAGCGTCGATCAAGGCGCGCAAGAGTTGGACCAAAGAAGAAATCGTCGCGCTGTTCCAGGAGATGCTTCCCGAATTTGGGCACAAGGAGGCGCACAAGAATTTAGACCAAAGGATGTGACGATGTTGAAGAGATGTATGGATGTCTTTTTGTCCGGACTTGCCGTGCTGGCGTTTCTACCCTTCGGCCTCGTGATTGTCACAGTTCTACGTCTTACGGGCGAGGGGGAAGTGTTCTATGTCCAGAATCGGGTAGGCAGAGCCGGGAAGGACTTTGGGCTGCTTAAGTTTGCGACCATGTTGAAAGATAGCCCAAATATCGGCTCCAAGGTGATCACGGTTCGCAACGACCCTCGCGTGTTGCCCTTTGGACG
>CAIUWO010000706.1 GCA_903902895.1 Candidatus Hydrogenedentota bacterium
ATTTGCCGTTCACTCTCCCAAACGGCAGGTCAGCGCCTGTTAGAGAAAGGTCCCTCTCGCATGAGGACAAGAATGGTATACAGCATTGCCGTCATCATGGCGGGAACATTCCCTGCGCTTGCCGCCCACGCGGAGAATCCACCCCTTGGCATATCGGGCATCTCGATTGCGCCGCATGTGATGGCGGACTCGATGCGTTATTCGCGCGACCCGGAACCGGCGGCCGGCGCGCGGGTGCAGTTGTTTGTGAGAAATGACGCCGCACAAGACAGCACACCACTGGTGTTGGACAGCAAGACGCGGATACTGTTTGACGGCAAGTCCCCGGCGGACCTGCTCGCGTCCCACACATGGGCTTGGCATGACACGCCGGCAGCAACGCCGGATGAGAGCCTTGCACTGCCGCCCGGAGCGATGACGGTTTGGTCGTTCAACGGTCGGGCCGCACCGTTTGGACCGGGAGGTCGGGGCCGTATTGAAGCGGGACCTGACGGTGCGCCGTGGCTCGCGGAGGACATCTCCGTCGACAAGCCGAAGTACTGGTTATCGGCCGTAACATTTCTTTCCCCCGATGCGGCCATCCAGACCGACAGCATGGTGGTCCATGTCGCCAACGCATCCGATTCGCCCGTGGAAATCCGTTCCTGCCGTCTCTGGCTGCCTCAGGACCCGAAGTCGCCGCGCGTGTTGCTTCCACAACCGCCGCTGCAATCCCTTCAGCCTTTCAACGGCTGCGCCGGGATTCCCGCGGGCGATCGCGGCGGTTTTTTGGTCAAGACCGCCCCGCTCCCGCTTACCTATGCCGCAGTTGAGGTCACCCTGGGGCGAAGCGGAGCGGATGCCGTTTCAATCTGGGGCTACCTGCGCATCAAGCCGGAGCGCTTTGATATTTCTGGCGGTTGGGTCAGTGCGACCGCCGGCGAGGCCTATCTGAAGACCCTCGCGCGGCTTCACGTCAACACGGGCCATCTGGCCATCACTCCGGGATACAGCGACACGGACCTCTATGCGCGCTACCCGCTGAAGTACTTCAACAAACTCACACCGTTCGAGACCTACGACACCGACGAGATGCTGCCGCGAATCCATGCCGTCGAGTTTCTTGGCGAGCCGCAATACGGCGGCGGCCGTCCCGTCCCACCGCAGGAAGTATGGGAAAAACTGCATCCCTACGCCACAACGCGGCTGGCGACGACCATAACCCAGAGCGAGGAGCGCATATGGCGGGACTATGCCGGCCTGAGCGATTACCCGCACTATGACGCATATCGCGTCACGGCTCCGTCGCCCGATGCCTGGCGCAAGTACGAGCGCTGGGGCAAGGAACGGATTGGTTGGGGGGCGCCGCTGGAAACGATTGGCGACATGTGCCGTTCCCTGCGCGAGTTGAACCGCCCGATGCCATGCGCGATCTGGTCGCAAGGGCCGCATGAGGGCTGGAGCAGGTACGGCGGACGCACGCGGACATCCCCGACGCCGGATGAAATACGGATGCAGGCCTACCATGCCTTGTCGACGCGCATTACCTCGCTCTACTGGTTCAACCTCAGCCTGAAAACAGTGGTTAAGTGGCGCGACACACTGGACGAACTTGGCCGAATCGGACGAGAACTGCGCATGCTTGACGAGTTCATACTTGAGGGCGACGCGTATGGGTTCGAGCGTCTGACGCGCGGCAAGGACAAACTGGATTGGGATATTGCGTCGGTATGCGGGCCCCGTGCCGCATTGCTATTCGCGCTCGATCTGGACTATGTCCCGGATCCGCAAGAGAAGGTCTTCAAGTTTGGTTTGCCCCGAAAAGCCAAGTGGCGGTTTCACCTGCCGTCGTACCTTGAAAACGTGAAAGATGTCTTTCGCGTGGACGCCGACGGCGTTTACGATGTGAAGTGGTCCCATAAGGACGGTGCTGTGGAGATTTGCGAGAAGACGAGCCGTGCCGCCATTTACGTTGCAACGCCTGATCCGCAGTTGCGTGCATCTATCGAGAACAAGCGCCAAGGGCTCATCAGCGCCGAGACAGCGCTTCAGTTTGATCC
>CAIUWO010000707.1 GCA_903902895.1 Candidatus Hydrogenedentota bacterium
CGGGGCGGCTCCGAGGCGATTCACTCCAATGTCGCCATCGCCCGCATTTTCCAGGAGGGCGCGACAGCCTCCGGTGCGCCCGAGAACGCGGTCCAGATAATCGAAACCACCGACCGCGCCGCAGTCGGTGAAATGCTGCGGCTTGACAAGTTCATCGACGTTATCGTTCCGCGCGGTGGAAAGAGCCTCATTGCCCGCATCTATGAGGACTCACGCATTCCCGTCGTGGCCCATCTCGACGGCGTGTGCAACACCTACCTGCACGACGACGCCGACCCCGGCATGGCAATGAGCATCGTTCTCAACGCCAAGTTGCAGCGGCCCGGCGTGTGCAACGCCATGGAAAACCTGCTGGTACACGAAGCCGCCGCGCCCATGCTCCTGCCCGGCATCGCCGCGGCGCTGCGCGACGGCGGCTGCGAACTGCGCGGCTGCGAGCGCACCCGCCAGCTTATCGACTGCGCATCCGCCACCGAGGAGGACTGGAGCACCGAATACCTCGACAAGATTCTCTCCATCAAGATCGTCGCCTCGCTTGAGGCGGCCATCGACTTCATCAACGAGTACGGGTCGCATCACTCGGACGCGATAGTCACCGAGAACTACGCCGCCGCCGAGGCTTTTCTCGACGCGGTGGACAGCGCCACGGTTTACGTGAACGCCTCCACGCGTTTCACCGATGGATTCGAGTTCGGCCTGGGCGCGGAGATTGGCATCAGCACCAGCAAGCTCCACTGCCGCGGGCCCATGGCCCTCGAGGGGCTCACCTCCCTGAAGTACATCATCCGGGGCGCGGGCCAGATTCGTGGATAAGCCGCTCCGCATAGGCATTTTCGGCGGAACCTTTGACCCCGTTCATAACGTGCATCTGCGCATCGCGCGCGCCGCGCGCGACCGGGTCGGGCTGGACCGCGTGCTGTTTGTGGTCGCCGCCACACCACCCCACAAGCGTGATGAGGTGGTCGCCTCCGCTGAGGACCGTTTGGCCATGGTGCGGGCGGCGACGCAGGGGGAGGAGGGGTTCGAGGCCAGCCGTATCGAAATGGACCGTCCGGGACCGTCGTACACCGTGGACACCGTGCGGGCGCTGGCGGAGGCCCATCCCGGCGCCCGGCTGTATCTCATCATCGGCTATGACGCCGCGCTTGACCTGCCCCGCTGGCGCGACCCGCGCGCCATTCTCAAACGCGCCCGCCTGATCGTTGTCCGGCGCCCGGAATGCGACAGCGCGCTCGACCCCTCGCTGGACGGCATGCACGAGATGCTGCCATTCGAGGCGAGCGACCTGTCCTCCACCGAGGTGCGCGACCTGCTTGCGCAGGGCGGCGACGCGCGCGAACTGCTGCCCCCGGCCGTGCTGGAACATATTCGCGGGAAGGGGCTCTACGGATGCCGGTAGCCCGCGCCGCGTGCGCCAGACTCTACCTCGCGCGGCTTCGCGAAGTCCTGCCTGAAAAGCGGCTCAGCCATTGTATCTTCACCGCCGAATACCTCTCCTCCTACGCGGAGAGCATCGGTGTCGAACACGACGAGGCTGTGGCGGCGGGACTGCTCCACGACCTCTGCCGCGACATGGGCAAGTCCGATCTGCTCGCCGCCGCCCGCGCACTGCGCCTGCCCGTCAGTGACGAGGCGCTCAAGAAGCCCGTCCTGCTGCACGGACCCGTTGCCGCGGAGCGCTGCCGTTCCGAGTTCGGCATCAGCGACGATGTGTACGAGGCCATCTACTGGCACACCACCGGATGCCCCGGTCTCGGTCCGCTGGGACAGGGACTCTGCTTTGCCGATTTCGCCGAGCCCATGCGCAAGTTCCCTGAAGCGGCCGAGGCGCGCGACATTCTGCGCAAGAGCGGCTTCGCCGCCGCCATGCTCTACGTGGCCGAAAAAGAGGTTGAGTTCAGCAAGAAACACGAAGTCGCTGACCCGAACAGCATGGCCTTCTATCTCTGGCTCAAACGGGAAAAAGCCTGAGATGCCGCGCCCCGACCTCTTCGAGGGCCTGGCCACCCACTACGACGCGCTCATGACGCACGTCAACTATGACCGCTGGTTCCACATCACCGGCGTGCTGGCCGGGCTGCTCCCGCGCGGGTTCACCCATGTCGACGCCGGCTGCGGCACCGGCGTCCTGCTCGAACGCGCCCGCCGTGCCGGCTGGCGGTCCATAGGTGTGGACATCTCCCGGTCCATGCTCACCGTGCTGCGCCGCAACCGCGGTCCGCTGCCCTGCGCCGTGGGCGACCTGCGCGCCTTTCCCGTCCGCCACGCAGACCTGATCACCTGCCTGTTCGACTCCATAAACTTCCTGCTCGAGCCCGAAGAAGTCGAACTCGCCCTGGTCAAATTGGCCGCTTCCCTGCAGGACGGCGGCCTGCTCTACTTCGACGTCGTCACCGAACGCATGATGGTCGATCACTTCGCCGATCAGACCTGGACCGAAACCCACGGCCGAGTCCGCACCACCTGGGCCAACCACTACGACCCGGCCACCCGCATCTGCGAAACCTGGGTGCGCGTCAGTTCCGGCGCCGAATCAGCCACCCGCGAACGCGCCTACGATTTGGACTTCCTCGTCGACGCGCTGCAAAATGCCGGACTGACCCTCCTCGCCGCCTTCGACGTCGAAAACGGGAAACCACCCACGCGCCGCACCTGCCGCATCGATTTCATTGCGGCAAAGAACCCCACCCCCGATCTTTGCCGCCGCATGGGAAAGTGCTTCACCGAAATGAAACGCCAGCGCTGGTAGATTGGCGATTACCGGTGATGGGTGTCCCCGAGTTTCCTTCCAAGGCGGTAAAAAGCCTCGCAATGCCCCAGCGACGCGCACGGCGGCAGGTTGTTGCCCTCCTGCAGGATAAACCGCCCGCCCTCCAGCACGCCAGTCTCCAAAATCCGCCGGGTCTCGGCAAGCAGCGCATCGGGCGTTTCTTCGACAAACAGCGGCGCACGTGGCCCGCCGCTGATCAGCACTTCCGGTCCCATCTCCTGCCTGAACCGCCCAAAGTCCACCGGGAACCCTGTGTCGAAGGACATGATACACAGTTCCTGATGGAGCGTGGGGAAGAGGCGCTGC
>CAIUWO010000708.1 GCA_903902895.1 Candidatus Hydrogenedentota bacterium
CGGGTGGAGACCGAGGCTGGGTGCAGGATGACCGGATGGCATTTGTTAACAACGCACCAGGCCCTGGCGATGCCGACAAGGAAGGGACCTCAAAAGAGGTCTCGGAAACGAAGAAGTCATGAGCACAGCGACAGACATGTCGATGGAAGCCCTTGTGGACCTTGCGCACAGTAACCCTGTCGCGTTTCGAAAAGTTCCTTATGGGGAGTGCGTGTCCGTGCTTCGGGCCCATATCGAAGTGGAGCGCGGCAAGATTCGCCAGCGTCACGCTGCGGGGGAATCGGGCTCCAATGTCCTGCGCAACCTGACGGCGCTGTGTGACAGCGTTGTCAAGGCAGCGGTCCACTTCGGTCTTGCCCGCAGCCGCAATGCCAACATTCTCATGAGGCGGGTGGCCATTTGCGCGCTTGGCGGCTATGGACGCGCGGAGATGAGCCCCTGTTCGGACCTTGACATATCCCTTCTTTTTGACACGGCCCTTGACCAGGAAATAGAGACGCTAAACAATTATCTGATGCCCTTCTTTTGGGATATAGGTTTCCATGCCGGATATACCCTGCACAGCGTGACCGAGGCGGCCGCGCTGGCCGCCGACGACGCCCGGGTTTTCACCACCTATGCCCAGGCCCGGCTGCTGATCGGGGACAATATGACACTGGGCCGTCTGAAACTGCTGCTTTATGACATCAACGACAGGACGCGCGCGCAGGTGCTGCTGGACGTGCGGCGGCGTGAACGGGCGGAGGACCTTCCCCTGGAGCACCGGGACCTGTACGCACTTGAGCCGGACATCAAGGAAAATGCAGGCGGGCTACGCGATTTCCATGCAGGGCTGTGGATGGTCATTCTTGCCCACGGCCAAATGTCGCTCGACGACATGCTCAGACTGGGACATATATCCCCGCAGGAACACTTGGACCTGCTGGACGGCCTCGATTTCCTCTGGCGCATCAGAAACGAACAGCACTTTCACACAGGCCGCCCCGAGGACCGCCTGACCTTTGCCATGCAGAAGCATATGGCCGGCGTGTTTGGCTACGGCGTCGGAACAAACCAGGAAGTGGGCCGCTTCATGGAGGACTATTACGCGGCGGCGACGAAGGTCCGCGGTTTCATACAGATAGCCGCGCGAATATGCGACCAACCCTCCATGGCGGCACTGTTTGACCAGCGGCAGCCAGGCCGGTCGCACCTATCCGTGTATCACGGTCAGCTTTGCGTGGACCCATCGGACAAAAACTGGTTTGTCGAAAACCCCACGCGCCTCATGGAGATATTCTGGGAATCCGCACGGCGCACCGTGCCGTTGAGTGCCGCGGCCGCGCACTGGGTGACGAACAGCCTCCATCTTGTCAACGATGAATTCCGCACAAGCGATGTGGTGCGGCGATATTTCATCGCCATTTGCAACCGCCCGCTGCAGGCGGGGAGCGCGCTGCGTGAGGTTGCGCGGACGGGGCTCCTTGGCGCCTATCTGCCAGAGTACGGCGCGATTCAGGGCATACTGCGCTACGAGGACTTTCACAGCTACCCCGTTGACGAGCACACACTTCGCGCTCTCGAGGCGCTGGGGCAGATTCCCCGGCTCAAGGGCGATGTCGGCAAAATGCTCTACCGAACCATGGAGCGCATCCGCGACCCGCAGGTGCTTATTTTGAGCGTTTTGCTACACGACCTGGGCAAGGCCGCCGGCGAGATTCACGCGGCCGAAAGCACCCGCCTGACAAATCAGCTGTGCGAACGCATAGGGATGTCCGATTACGACACCAAGCGAATAGCCTATCTGGTGGAAAACCACATGGCCATGTCCAACATCGCCTTTTACCGCGACACGGACGACTTGGAGATAGTGAGCGCATTCGCGCAGTCCGTCAAGACGGACGATCAACTGCGCATGCTGCTTCTGCTGACCTTTGCAGACCTGAGCGCGGTGGGCCCCAATGTATGGAACGACTGGAAGGGCGCGCTGCTGCTGAAGCTGTTCCTCAAGTCGGAACGCATCCTGACCGGCAGGGTGGACGAGCCCATTGAGGATTTCTGGAACCTTCCCAAAGCCCTCAAAATCCGCGAAAGCGCCCCCGGCAGAACTGACGCGCAGATTGAAGATTATCTGAAGATGCTTGGGGAGCGCTATCTTATCGCCTATTCTCCCGACCAGATTGCGGTGCACATGGAATGCCTGGAGGAGGCCCGCGCGTCCGGTCTCTCGCTGCGCTGCATCGGCAACAGCCAGACGGGGACAAGCGAGGTGACGGTGTGCACGCGCGACCGCCACGGCCTTTTTGCTGAAATTGCCGGAACCTTCACGTCTCAACTGATAAGCGTGCAGGGTGCCGCGCTGTTCACCCGGGCGGACGGCTGGGTGGTGGACTGTTTCACAGTTGAAGACGCGGCCAACCGCCGTCCGCTGACGGACAGCGAGTTTGCGTTGGTAAAGACCGTGCTGCGCCGGGTGGTCATGGACGGTGAGGACATTTCCTCGCTGGTCCACCGGTCCCGCACCCGTCTCTTCGCGCTGCAGGCGTCCGCTGTTCCGGTGCGCAGTGTCGTTGAGATAGACAACTTCGCGTCGCGCTTTGACACCGTTATTGACATTGTCACCGGCGACCGAACGGGGCTGCTGTACGACATCGCGTCCGCCCTCTCGGGGATGGGTATTGACTTTGAGGCCGCGCACATCATGACCGATGTCGGCCGTGTGCGCGACTCTTTTTATGTTCGTATGAACGGAAACAAGATCGAGGACAACAATCTGTGCGAGGTGCTTAGGCAGCGCGTGTCCGATGCGATACAGCCGCTGTCCGGCCTCGACAAATGAACAAGGAGCCGTGACATGAGTACAAGACGATTTTTTGCCGCTGCACTCGCGCTTGGGGCGGTGCTTTACACCTGTTCTGCGCTGGCGCAGCCAAATCTGCTGCGGCAGATCCAGGACGAGTATGTGGCGCTGCATGAAAAGCTGAGCCCCGCCGTGGTCAATATCGACGTCAAGGGCAAGCAGGACGGCGAGGCCGGGGGGCAGATGGACGATCTGTTCCACTTCTTCAACATGCCCGTGCCGCAGGAGCGGCAGCGCGGGCCGGCGCCGCAGATGCGCGGCACGGGGTCGGGTTTTATTTATGACCCGCAGGGGTTCATCATCACAAACAACCATGTTGTGGAGCAGGCGGACGAAATCACCGTACGGCTGACGAGCGGCAAGGAATACCCGGCCAAGGTGATTGGGTCGGACCCCGAGACAGACCTTGCGGTCCTGAAGATAGAGGCGACTGAGCCGCTCACGGCGCTCACCCTGGGCGACTCCGACAAGGTCAAGGTGGGCGAGTTTGCCATCGCCATCGGCAGCCCGCGCGGCTTTGAGGGCTCCGTTTCGTTCGGGCACATCAGCGCGCTCGGACGAGAGGGACTGGCCGGTCTGGCCATGCAGGGCCTCACCTTCCAACATCTCATCCAGACGGACGCGGCCATCAACCTGGGCAACAGCGGCGGGCCCCTCTGCAACATCGACGGCGAGGTCGTGGGCATCAACACGGCGATCGTGATGGGGGCCAACTCCATCGGCTTCGCCATTCCGATCAACACGGCTAAGGCCACCGTTCCCCTGCTCATTTCGCAGGGCAAAGTGACCCGCGGCTACCTGGGCGTGTCCATTGACGACGCAAAAAACTATTCAGAGGTGAACACGCTCGGACTGCCCGATGAAAACGGCGCCGTGGTGCGGCAGGTGCAGCCGGACACCCCCGCCGCGAAGGCCGGGCTGCAGACCTATGATGTCATCCGCAAGGTGAATGGCGAGGCTGTGAAGAACGCCAGCGAGCTGGTGCGGAAGATTTCCGCGTTTCCGCCAAACACCACCGTCAAACTTGAGGTGCTTCGCGAGAAGAACACCATTGAGGTCGATGTCAGCCTGATGGAGCGCAATGTCGTCGCAAACCAGCGCATGGCCGACAAGCCAATCCTCGGACTGAAGGTGCAGGAGGTCAATCCGCAGATCCTTGAGAAGATGGGAATGAACAAAGACATCAAGGGCGTGATCGTGGTGGATGTTGAGGGCGCAAGCCCCGCGGAAGAGGCCCGACTTATGCAGGGCGACATCATTACGGAGGTTGCCCAGAAGCCAGTCACAACGGTGTCGGATTTCCAAAAGCTGGTCGAGGAGAATGGCGAGCCGGGCAAGTCGCTCCTGGTTCGATTTGTGCGGGGCAGCAACAACCCGGACATCACCATAATTCGCGTTCCGAAGAAGTGAGGTTCCCACACTGCAACTGACTGAGCGGGGGCGTGAACACCGGCATGGTCTTCACGCCCCCCTGTCTTTCGTGGTTGGCGCACATTGCGCCGCGCGCGCATATTTAGTACTATCCTCCTGTGACGCGTGAACTTGCCGGGAGAATTCGTGCTATGCGCTACAGGTGCTTGGGACAAAGTGGCTTTTCCGTTTCGATGCTTTCCTTTGGCGCTTGGCAAATAGGTGATTCGGCATTCTGGGGGGCATCGGCCGCAGAAGATGCCCAAGGTGCTGTGGATGAGGCGCTGGACGCGGGTATCAATCTCTTCGACACCGCGGAAATGTACGGCAACGGTGAATCTGAACGCCTGCTCGGGCAGTGTCTGGGCAAGCGGCGGCCGCAGGTGCACGTGGCTTCCAAAGTCCTGCCGGAGAACTGCGCGCCGCCACGCATGCGCACATCGCTGGAAAACAGCCTTAGGCGGCTGAAGACGGATTGGATAGACCTGTATCAGGTTCACTGGCCGCCGCGCGACGTGCCTTTCGGCGATGTTTGCGGCGAGTTGCTTCGCTTTCAGGAGGAGGGAAAAATCCGCGCCATAGGACTGTCCAATTTCGGCCCCGAAGACCTGAATGAATGGCATGCCGCAGGCGGAGCCGTTTCAAACCAGGTTGGATACAACGCCGTTTTCCGCGCGGTGGAGTACGACGTGATACCGGCCAGCCGTGCCCATAAGCTGGGAGTGCTGGCCTACATGCCGCTCATGCAGGGGTTGCTTGCCGGTCGTTACGCGCGTGTGGAAGACATCCCCATGATGCGCCGCAGGTCAAGGCATTTTGCCGCAACGCGGCAGGGCACACGCCACGAAGAGGGTGGGCAGGAGCAGCTTCTTATGGCGACCCTCGCTGAGTTGAACGAATTTGCGGAGGCTGTCGGGCTGTCTCCCGCCGTGCTCTGTGTTGCATGGCTTTGCGCCCAACCCGGTGTGTCGTCGGTCATACTCGGCGCGAGGACCCCTTCCCAGCTGCGGTCCAACCTTGCGGCGGCGGACCTTGACATAGGTCCGGCGGCCGTGGCGCAGCTTGATGAAATCACCTTTCCCCTGAAGCATGCGCTGGGCACGAACTGCGACATGTGGGAGACGGCGTCGAAATCCCGCATTCACTAGTGCCGGAGGGGGTCAGAAATTCGAGCCCCATCGTGCCTGGCGGGACTGTTCGGCAAGCCATTGCGTCTGTACGTCGAGGATTGCCATCCACTGCGCTGGAGAGTAACCAGCTACACGCCCGCCCTGCTGCGGTGTCTGATAGCAGACAGTGGTCACATGCTTGACCCCCACGGCAAAGAAGAGCGCCACCCGCTCCGCATAGGAAAGCGTTCGGTGATTCTGATAGGCTTCGAGAAGCGTTTCCGTGCGGAATCCCATTTTCTCTGTGCTCGTGGTTGTTCGGATGCAGAGATTGGATACGGCGTAGGAAATGTCCTCCAGATAACAGCCGTCACCGGAAAACTCCAAGTCGATGATGGCTTGGAGACCCTCGCCCAGGAAAAGCAGGTTGCCGCCATGCCAGTCGCCGTGAATCAGGCCCGTCTCAAAGGCATAGCGCTTGTCTATGTCCAGAACATCACCCGCCTGCTTCAGGAAAGCAACTATGTTATTGCAGTGCTGAATGGTGGCCTCGTCATCCCGCTCATTTCTTGCCAGGGTGAAAAACCGCTCAAAGGTCTCCCTGGGCACCTCGCTGAAACGCCATTTTCGGGCGTCGCGGGGCGGTACGGGAAGGCCCTGGCAGACCTGATGAAAACGGCCAAGGGCAGAGCCTGAAACGCCGAGAGTCGCGGCGTTGACCATCATCGAATGCCCCTCGACAAACTGTTGCAGTTCAAGGCACCACGTGTCCTGCTTGACAAAACTGTGCCCGTCTCGGGTGTGTTGAATCCGGGCCACGGGCAGGCCCTTGCCGTCCAAATGCGTGGAGAGGTGATGCTGAAAATACAGCGAGTCGACCGTTGTGGGGTCGTTCCTGTAGGTCTTTGCGAGAAACAGACCCGCACCGGTTTCAACCAGCATTTTTCTGTGCCGGCGTTGGTGGGTTGTTTCCAACTGCTGCGGGGTGTTCACTTCTCCGAGGTCATAGTTCTCCCGGATCACGTCCCCTACTATGTCCAAACCTGTTAGTTTTGTATCCGACACAATTATCCCGCATATCTCTCTTTGGGCCTGTCAAGAAAACGAGGTTTTTCCTCGCTTGCGGGTCGTTCACCGGCATTGCCCTGGCAATACCGTAACCATATCCATTCCCCGCGACTTTAGAATACTGCATTGGGACGGGAAGACGCAAAATGTTTTTGCCCTGTGCGGAATTCATTTGACGGTAAACTGCGCTTATTGACATGGTGGGAAGGGTCAACGGTGGATGCTTCGCGCATAGGGGCACGCCTGCATTGACCAGTCTTCATACTGTATGAAGTGACGCGTATTGAAAAGACATGCCACCGCAGCCCAGATAGTTAAAAAAAGGGCGGCACCGACCGAAAGGTCGGCACCGCCTGAAGCAAAAGACTTTAGCCTCTACTTTGCGTGTGTGCTCAGATACTCCGCAACTCCGTCGGCAGTGGGCTTCATCGCGGCCTGCCCCTTGCGCCAGTTGGCCGGACACACTTCCCCATGTTCTTCCGTAAACTGAAGCGCATCAATTACGCGCAACGCCTCGTCAATACTGCGACCCAGGGGAAGGTCGTTCACGAGCATATGGCGCACGATTCCGCTCTTGTCAATAAGAAACAGTCCGCGCAGGGCTATGGCCTCGTTGAACAGCACCCCGTAGTCCCGGGATATCTGTTTGGTGAGGTCAGCCACAAGCGGGTATTGAATGGCCCCAATGCCTCCCTTTTCCGCGGGCGTGTTCTTCCATGCCCAATGGCTGAAATGGGAGTCGACTGACACCCCCACCACTTGCACGCCCCTTTCCTCAAACTCCTTCAAGCGCTGGTTGAAGGCAATGATTTCGGATGGGCAAACGAAAGTGAAATCAAGCGGGTAGAAAAAAAGCAGCACATGCTTCCCCCGGTAGTCGCAAAGCTGAAACTTGTCATTGAACGAGTTGTCGGGCATTACTGCCGTTGCCTTGAAATCCGGTGCTGTTTGCGTTACCTGTACGGACATGTCTTTGCTCCTTCTACTTGGGGTTGTCCGGAAAAGTTGCCTAGCTTCCATGGGCGTGAAACAACGCAGCACACGCTTTTGGTAAACCACTCATGCCACGGAAAACCCGAAGCCGTCTTGATATATTCCCGGCAAACCGTTCAGATTGCGGAAGGAGTCCCCGCTCCGGCACCGGCACCGGTCGTGCGCGCTGCTAGTTCTCGGTCCAGCAGGAAAAGTCCGCCCGGGGCATCTTTTACCATTTTCATCTGCGCGACGATGTCGCTGGTGTTCGCCTCTTCCTCAACCTGTTCAGTGACGAACCAGTCCATAAAGGTCACCGTGGCCGGGTCTTTGAGGTCCGATGCCTTCCCATAAAGCTTGTTGATGCACTCGGTGATGTGGCATTCATGCTTGTAGGCGGCTTCCCATGCGGCCAAAGGGCTCTTCCAGTCCGACTTGGGGCCGTTGATTGCCTTCAGCGTGACTTTCGCGTTGCGGGAAATCATGTATTCCAGGAATTTCTGCGCATGTGACAACTCCTCTTGGACTTGAATGCGCATCCACTTGGCAGAACCCTTTAGGTTGATCTCCTCAAAGTAGCTGACCATGGCGGTATACAGATAGGCTGAGAACAGTTCCTCGTTTATCTGTGCGTTCATAGCGGCTTGGATTTCAGGCTTCATCATGGCTTAACACCTCCGTTTCAGGGGTTGATATTTTCACGTTGAAACAGACTGGAACTGTGTTCGGCTTGTCGTGGTCAACTGCGACGGTTCAGTGACAGAAAGCTGGCAAATGGGGCAAAAACCGTCAAATTCCATACGCCAACCAGTCACAACGTATGAACTCTCCAGCACCCGCGGGCTGTCTACACCAATAACAGCGTTCTCCGGAAGATCATCAACGGCTCCGCAAGCCCTGCAACGTATGTGATAATGCGGACTTATGTCGCCGTCATACCGGGATTGCCCACCGGCCAAGTCCAATTTAAGTGCCAATCCACTGTTTACAAGAACATCAAGGTTCCGGTAAACGGTACCCAAACTAATGTTCGGTATTGTTTGACGCACGATACCAAACAAATAATCGGCTGAAGGGTGATTCTTAAGCTTTCTAAGTTCATGCAGAACCAATCTTCGCTGTCGTGTCATTCGTTTTGGAAGAGCAGTCGAACTCACAATGAATACTCCCAATTTCATTAGTGACAAAGGTTAAAATTATCAATTGAACAAGAAAATCGCAACTACTCTCGCAGTGTAAGCCATTGCGACCATGAAAGACAAGGCGACATTTCATAGTTGAACGATGCACATTTTCAACTTGGCTCGCCGGACCCCCAGCGGGAAAAAGGCGGTTTCTACTTGGCCACACTCTTCTTCGGGACAGCCTTTTTGCAGGGAGCTGCCCTCTTCTTTGGAGCAACAGCGGGCATGGGGCACAGTTGATAAAAGTATCTCAACGCCTCCAAGAGATTTCCCAAGGCGACGCGGTTATACTCATTCAATTCAAAGCCGGACACGCAGACTTGTTCACAAAAGTTTTCCCAGTCCTCGTGCCCCCAAGTTCCCTTTTTGACAATTACAAACGCCGAGGCCTTTTCGGCCAGAATTTCAACTGGATGCGAGCTTTCCATGGCTGTTCTCCTCTCCGCAGGTTTCAAACATTAACCCGTTATCTGGCCGTTTCTCAGAACTGATTACCCAATAACGATACGCATCACACAATAACAAGTCAACCATGCGCCTCTTGCACCTATTCCCAGGATCTCCGGGCTAATGAACCGGAACTTTCCCTGCCTAACGGCGGGCCCAGGCTTCCAAGAGCACCAGCGCCCAAAGATGCCATGTATGGTCCCGACGTCCGGAGACATGGTCCCCCCAGATGGATTGCACATGCACCGGGTTGAACCAGCCACGCCTGGTCATGGATTCCTTTGAAAGGGTGTCCTCGACCAGGTCCCGAAGCCCACCCGTCAACCATACGCCCATCGGTGGGTTGAACCCCATTTTCTTGCGCACCAAAACGTCCTGCGGCAGCCGGTTCTGCATGCACTCCCGCAGGAGCTTCTTTGAGACCCCCCCGCTGAGTTTGGCCGCGGCCGGGACTGCCGCCATGCATTCCACCATACCCCTGTCTGCGAAGGGAACACGCACCTCAAGCCCGTGCGCCATGCTCATTCGGTCGCCATACTGAAGCACATTATTGGGCAGGAAGGCATGAAAGTCAACGTACATGGCCCGTGCGGCCGGGTCGGATTCGCCCGATTCGTCCGCCCAGTTTCGAATGGGTTCCCATGCATCCCGCCCGGCGAGGGCCTTTTGGAGGTCGCCGTTGAAAAGCAGTGACTTCTGGGCCGGTGTAAAGGTACTGAGCCAGAGAGGGTAGGCATCGGCCTCCCGCAGAAGGCCCGCCGAGGAAAACTCCCTCAGCCGACGCAGAAAATAGCGGCCGTCATGCGCTTCTGGAAGCAGCCGGAAAAGGTTGTCGCCGAGGCGACGCGCGCAAAACGGGAATTTCCTCCACGACTGCATCAATTGCACACCCCGGTACCGGGGATATCCGCCAAAACACTCGTCACCGCCGTCACCCGAAAGAACCACGGCCACATGTTTGCGAACCAACCCGCAAATGGCGTGACTTAGCAGCGCCGTTGGATTGCCGAAAGGCTCGTCGAAGCCGGAAAGGACGGTCTCCACCGCGTCGGACGGGTCGATGTGGGCCTCCATTTGATGGTGCCGGGTGCCGATGCTCTCCGACAACTGACGCGCCTCGCGCGTTTCGTCATACTGGCCACCCTCCTCGCCAAAGCCCACGGTAAATGTCATGGGTGCGGCGCCCTGGTCGGCCATACAGCGAACAATAGTGGCGGAATCAAGGCCGCCGCTAAGAAAGGCGCCCACGGGAACATCGGCAACAAGATGGCTCTTGACCAAGGAGTCCAGACGGGCACCGAGGTCACTGGAGTGGCCGGATTCTCGATGTTTGGCGACTTCCAGCGCCAAGTGCCAGTACCTTCGAACGGACAGCCTGCCTGCTTTCCAGGTGGCGCAATGTCCCGGAGGGACCTGCCGTATGCCGCGATAGAAGGTGCGCGGGGGCATGGTGTAGAGGTAGGTCAGGTAGTCGTCCATCGCCTCGGTGTCCAGAGCAAGATCAACGCCCGGACAGATGCGCAGGGCCTTTATTTCGGATGCGAAGTGGAAGACTCCCCCCGCCTCGGCGAAGTAGAGAGGCTTGATGCCAAGGGGGTCGCGCGCCAAAAACAACGTTTCGTCTTCCCTGTCCCAAAGGGCAAAGGCAAACATGCCGTTAAGATGATCGATGCAGGCCCCTCCCCACGCCGCATAGGCGGCCAGGAGGACTTCGGTGTCGCTGTTGGTGGAAAAGGAGTGCCCAAGACCGCGCAACTGCCCGCGCAACTCACGGTAGTTGTATATCTCCCCGTTAAACACCACCCAGTATCTGCCGCCGCCGTAGGACATGGGTTGATGGCCGGCGGAGAGGTCAATGATGCTCAAGCGGCGGTGGCCCAGAGAGACGGCGGCCTCACAGTGGAACCCTTCTGCATCGGGACCGCGGTGTGCGATCAGGTCTGTCATCCGCCTGACAAGATTCTCGTCGCAGCGACCGGCGATACCCGCAATGCCGCACATGGGTTAACGGTTCTCCAGCGCCGAAAACGCATCGAGAAGAACCTTTTCCTCGCGTCGCCAGTTGTACTTGCTCACAATCATGCGGCGTCCGTTCCGGCCAAGGCGGGCCGCTTCCTGGGGATTCCTGAGGAGCTTTTCAACAGCCGCCGCGACGGCCACGGGACTGCTTACATCAACCAGGAGTCCGCAGTCTGCCTCGCGCACAATGCGGACGACCTCGACGGCAAAATCGGGGGCGACGACGGGACGTGCCTCACGCATGTAGTCAAAGAGCTTATGGGGCATGGCAAGGGTATGGTTCATCGGACCCGGTTGAAAGAGAATAAGGCCGACCTGGGCAAGGGCAATGTAGGTCGGAACCTGCTCGAAGGGAACCGGGGGAATGAAGACCATATTGTCGTCGAGCCCCAGTTCGCGCACCCGCGAGCGGTAGGCTTCAAGGCTGCCATAAATATACTCGCCCAACACAATGCACCGCAGCCTGGGAAAATCGGTGACCAGCAGCTTCACCGCGTCCAGGAGCTGATAGGAGCCGCGTGTGTCGCCGAAGATGCCCTGATGGATGATGACAGGATGGCCCGAGAAACGCTCCCTGAGCGCCTCGGGGATTCTGGAACAGGTGGGCTGGAAATGGTTGGTGTTAATTACGGTGACGCGCGGCACGGAAAGCCCCTGCCAGGGTTCTTCAAAGCTCTCGCGGGTGAGGATGACAAGATCGGTAAAGCGTGCCATCAGGCGCATGGCCTGAACGGTGGACCTCTCGATGAATCCCCGCATTAAGCCCGGAAAGAACTTGGCGAATTCGCTTGGGATGTGCTCGTGCATGTCGAGCACGACCTTGCCGCCGAAGAGAAGCTTTACCGCAAGGGCTGCGGCCCAGGACTCTGGTTCAGGCGCAAGATAGACATCGGCCCGTTCTCGGTGTGCAAGGCGTACCAGGCGCAGCGCGGCCAGAAACCGCCGCGACAGGGTGGTTGAGGGCTTGGTCAGAATAAAGCGAATGCCGTTGCTGTCGCGCCCGTCCTGTAAGGCCGGCATCTCTCCCTGCGCGGGCGGGGGACAAATCGACGCAATTTCGTGTCCCGCCCCGGCGAGGCTCAGGCCGACTTTATGGTAGACCCGCTTGTCGAAGGGTTCATGGATAACGCTTAGGATGCAGATGCGCAAGGGCTAAAACCTCTGGACTTGGCCGGTACGGGCGGCTTGCAGGGCGGCTACGGCAATGCGGGTGGCTTCAAGCCCGTCTTCAGCCGTAACCTGAAGCGCGGCCTTGCCCTGCACTGCCTGGATGAAGTTTTCCAGAAGCGCGGCATGGCCTTTGTCCTGCCGGCTTTTCCATTGTCCCGCCCCAGGCCCGTCCTTAATCTCAAGACTCAGGAAATCTTCCAGAACCGCCAAACTGCCACCGGAGAAGACTTCAATCCGTTCTTTGCCATATTTCGGTGAACCGGAGACGCTGTACAGGACGGTTGCCACCGAGCCGTCGGAGAAGCGGAGAATGGTGGTGAGTTCCTCCTCCCTGGAGCCCGATTCAGCATAAACGGAAACCAATCTTCCCGTATTCGAGTTGGTAATACCATCTAAGGCAGTGCCGGACATGGCCAGATGCCGCACAAAATCAAAGAAATGCACGGCTTCGCCCAGTATTCGCCCGCCACCCACTTCGGGGTCCAGGGTCCAATGGTCCGCAGGCAAAGGACCGGCATTGCAGCGGTAGAGAATGGTTCTGGGAATTGGGGCGTTTGTGGGAAAGCCATTGGTCAGCTTAAGCGCAAGAGGCGCAAGCCGACGGTTAAAGCCCACTGAAACAAGCACTTGGGCCTGTCGGGCCGCGTCACAGATGCGCTGGCAGTCCTCCACGGTGAGGGCCATGGGCTTTTCAACGAGCACATGCTTTCCGGCGGCAATGGCATCCAGCGTGATTTGGGCGTGCAGGTTGTGCCGGGTGGAGATTAGCACGGCATCCACAGAGGGATCATCAAGCACCTGGCGATATTCCGTGGTACAGGCGGCAGCCTTGTAACGGTCGGCGATAAATTTCGCCTTGACCCCGTTCCGGGTCGCGATGGCCGCAATGCGCACGCCGGGCATTTTGGCGAGAATGGGCAGTTGGACGCTGGTGGCAAAGGCGCCGGCACCGATCAATGCCACGCCCACCTCTTTTGCTGGGTGGGAGTTTGACCCATGCCCGGCAATTCTCAGGTATTTCTTTCCCCTCAGTTCAGCCATAAGAGTCGCCAGCGCCGTATCTTCGTTCTCGGTTTCACCCACATCAGCGTACCGCAGTGCGGCCGCAAAGGTCTTGCCCTCGGCGATTTCCGTATAGGCCCTCTCTGCATCTTCGACGGGGAAGACCGTTGGACTCAGTCGCAAGGGATGAAGGAAGGGACCGCCCCCCCCGTCTCCCTGGACACTCATCAATCGCAGGTACTCGGCCATATTCCGCCCTTCGGTCCAGCGGACATAACCGATGGGATAGTCGAAACCCTTTTCCTCGTATTCGCTGGAATAGCGTCCCGGTCCGTAGGAGCACGAAATGCGCAGGTCCAGTTCCTTGCGGTACATGGCCTCGCGGTTCAGGTCCATGCCCACAGCGCCGACGATGACCACGCGCCCCTTCTGACGGCATAGGTCGAAAGCGCTGTTGACCACTTCGCTGGACGGGGTGCCTGCGCAGATGACAACCGCATCTACCCCGTAGCCCGCCGTCGTTTCACGGGCAAAGGCCGCAAGCTGCTCGGCGGAATCGGTAAAGTGACCCATCTCGCTGAACGGTGCGTTGCTGCCACGGACAGGATCGTAACCGATTACATGGCAGCCGTTTAGACGCAGCAGGCCCGCCGTGATCTGACCCACCAAACCCAGTCCAAGCACAACCACGGTCTCACCAAGCATGGGTTCGGCGCGGCGAACGCCCTGCATCGCTATCGCGCCGATGGCCACGAAAGCGGCATTGTCGTAATCGAGGCCGTCCGGAATGGGGGTCACCAACTGGTGCGGCACCAGATTATACTCGGCATGGCAGGCATAGCCCACGCCGGCGCAGGCAACCCTGTCCCCCACTTTGAATCCCGGCACGCCGGCACCGACTTCCACGATTATCCCCGCCGAACTGTATCCGGGCGTGGCAGGGTCGGCCAGTTTCGTGCGGACAAGCTCTGCGGTGGCCTTCATGCCGACGGTGGCGAATTTGCGTTTGAGTTTCTCCACACTGAGCGGGTTCTTGAGGTGCTTCATGGCCAGCGACAGCGCGCCGCCGCCCGATACCATGGAAGATTCGGTGCCCGAACTGATGGCGGAGCGAAGCACGCGGACGAGCACCATGCCCGCCTCTATCGTCGGGACGGAAACCTCCTCAACCCAAACTTTTCCGGCCTTGATGACGACCTGCTTCATGGAGAACTCCGGGATATCCGTTGGTTAACATCATTATCATACTTTGCCGGACGGACTTGGGCAAAACTTATCGCGCAGGGTTTGGCGGATCAGGCCCGCATGTGGCATACTTCCTTTGGCCACGAGCCACCCATCGCCCTGCGGGGCGGCAGAAGTTGTTCACCTCTATGTGGGGGCGACCAGGTTTCGACGGGGGTGGAAGAAGCGTGGGCTGCGTGCCGAGGACCCGCTGGCCTCGTAAAAAGCGGGAACAAGTCAACTGCGAACAACAACTTCGCACTTGCGGCCTAGATAGGCTGCTCGTCCTCTCCGCGACCACCTGCTAGCGGAATCAGGGCGTAAACTAGCGGGTCTCAATCCGGGGGGCGGCGACGACCCGGTGAGAGTATTTCGGCGTCTAGCGAAACCGGAAAGCACGTCTGACGCGTTCCGGCCGGGCGAATCACCAAAAGAAAGACTACGCACGTAGACGCTCATGTGGAAGCACTTTCGGACGCGGGTTCGATTCCCGCCGCCTCCACCATGTAAGTAGTTGCGCCTCTAG
>CAIUWO010000709.1 GCA_903902895.1 Candidatus Hydrogenedentota bacterium
AGGCGCTACTTCGAGTTGGTTGAGCCGGAATCAGACCGGTTGGCGCAGTACGGCTGGCCCTACGCCAGCCGGCAGGCAGACTGGGAAACCAAGGGCGTCAGCGTGGGCAAAGTGTTCCGGTCCTTCGTAATCTGGGCCGATGCGGGCCACATGGAAACGCTGACTATCGGCTGCATCAGTCTGTCCCCGGGCAAGACGGTCAATTGCCGCATTGACTCCATCAAATCACTTCCGATAAAGAAAGCAACACTCACCAACCCGTCCATAACGACCGGCGGGGTCACGCTCACGTTTCCCGTCACGCTGGAAAGCGGGGACTACCTCGAATGTCCGACCGTTGAGGACTGCAAGGTCTACAATGCCACAGGGGAGCTGATTAAGGAGGTTGTGCCGGAAGGTTCGATACCCATACTGGAGCCTGGTGACAATGAATTGCACTTTGCGGCAAGAGCGGAGCAGGACGGACCGAGGCCACGGCTGTGGGTGACGGCAATAGCAGCAGGGGAGCCGTTTGCGGCGAATACCCCCTGACGGGACGTGGCCGCGACCGGAGAATCCAGAATTCAGAAGCCAGAATCCAGAAGAAAGAGAGGGCAGACAGGAATGTCTGCCCCACTTTGCAGCAGATCATCGTGTCCTGCATAGGTTTTGAGAAATAATATGGAAAGGGGGGCTTGCGAATAGCGACCCCGATGGAATGGCCGTTCGCGTAGTCCGGTTTCTCCGCCACAGGACTCGTTGGGGAGCGTGACGGCGAGATATTTTATGGCCTGTTCCAAGGTGATGGCTGTGGATTCAATGTGGGTCTTGCTCTGCTGCGGGAACGGGCGTGTGTGTCATGCTCGGGTCGTCTTCCCGAACGAGTCCGGGGCTGGAAGACCCAGACTTCCCAGCGGCCAACTCACGTGTGTTCCCACGCATAAGACAGAAGGCTTTACAAAAACACGGGACCGACCGGGAGCCACCGGGTTAAAGCGCGTAGGGTCAGGAAGAGAAATGTTATTTGCATTTCCGACCTGTAGCTCTCATAATCCCTGCGCGAGGGACTGAAGTTTTTGCGTCACCAGAGATGGCCCATTACGGGACAACTTAATGCAGAGCATGGAGGACGTTTCGATGATTAAGATAATCCGGTCTGTCGCGTTGTTCATCTTCTTGAATTCTGCCTTGGCAAGCGCTTTGGAAGTCTCTACCGACTACTTCAAGACAGATCCAGGCACGGCCATCCAATTCCATGTCACGGACGATTCGTCTACTTACGGGCATTTTGATGATGTGCTCTGGGCAGTTTCTCAGCAGTGTACGGGGCAGCCGGATTTCATCTATGTCCTCAATGGCCAAAAGTTGAGTACCTCCATTGGAGGCAGGCTGCATTCGGTTGAAGGCGCTAAAGTCCTGACCATGTTCTTTGCTGGTGTCCCCACGTCGAATCAGGGCAACTTCCTGAAGTTCTTTTCGTTGCCAAACACATTCACAGACGGAGACACTTGGACGGGGGGGTGGTCGTGTACGTGTCAGGTAAATCTAGTCGGAAGCGTTCAGGTTAATGGCACCTCCTTCGACAACTGTATCGACATCACGTATCAGGCAACAGGCAGTGATTACACTTTAGGAACAGGCCACTTCATATTGGCAAAAGGCATCGGACTGGTCCAAATCAGATTTGTCCGTACCATAGACAACTCGACTGTTCAATTTGACCATATCAGTCATGGCACAGCCGCAAGTCACACACTTGCTGGACGTATCTTTCTCAATGACAGACCCTTTGCGGGAAAGGTCGTCCAAATACACAATAGAGGTTACGGCATCCGGTCGGTCACAGACGGAACAGGAGGATTTTCCCTCAATGCCTATGGACCTGAAATTGTTCTAAGAATAGGCGCGGACCAGAACGGCGATGACACGCTTGATTTCAGCGGGTCCTGGCCTAGAACGTACCCGTTGCACAATGTCGCGGGTGACGTTTACACCATCATAAATTTCTACGAATTTATGTTTACCGAGACCCCCAAAGGTGCGCAATTGAACACTGGAGACACGCTGACGTTACAGGCAGATTTTGAAGGTACTGAGGGGACCACCGTTATGCAATGGACGAAAAACGGCGAAGCTCTACCGGGTGAAACTGAAAGAGTTTCATGCGTTCGAATGCGAAAGAAGACGACACTGGCGCATATCGGTTTTCTGTAACTGATGACAACGGGACGCGCATAACCCCTGCGGCAATCGTAAGTGTGAGCGTGGCAGAAAACCATGTTCCCACTACCAGTGCATTTGGACTCCTTCTAATGTCGGGGCTTGTTTCCGGCCTAGCCTTTGCTCTTCGAAAACGTTTCTTTATCCCGCATCCCCATGGTCGCCAGGGGAATCCATAAGGACAACCAGGCGCATTTCCACAGCACGAAGTCGCTGCCTTTACAGAAAAATGCGGGCCCCGCAAGCATGGTACCCACGGGGCCCGGCTCTTTCTGCGACCGCAGTCGTATTTTAGCTTACAGTTCGAACTCGATCGTGACGACTTTCTTCTTGCCGAAGTTTAGCTTGAGCGTGCCGCCGTCGGTGCTGAGCTCTTCGCCGCGTTCCTCGTTCATGTTGGTCAGCCATGCGGCCTTGATCGGCTTGAAGAGACGGATGATGCCGTCCACATCGGTCTCCAACGGATTAAACACGCGCACGATATAGTTGCCGGGGCGGTCTTCGGCCTGTTTGAAGGCCGTGACCTGGAGGTTGTCGCCCTCGACGCTCAGGAAGCTCAGGGCCTTGGGCAGCGTGCCCACGTGGGCCCCCGCCTGGGCCGGTTCGAGAGGCAGGTTCATGTCCTCGGCCTCGGCGAAGCAGCCGTTGGTCCAGTCGCCGCTGTGCGGATAGAGCGCATAGGACCAGTCGAACTTGCCGATGCACTGGGCCAGGTCCATGTCCGGATAGGTTTCCCAGCGGCCGAACACGGGGGAGTTGCGGTAGGTGAAGGCGCGGATGAGCGTGATGGCCAGCGGCCGATCCGCCTTGTCCATGGCCTCGTACTCGCGCAGGCCCGAGTTGTTGACGATGGCGAAGCCGGCCTTGCCGTCGGTCATGTCGACGAAGCGGTGCATGGGGTACTGCGGGTTGGGACGTCCATAGTAGGCGTTGCCCGGCTTGACGGTGATGTCGCGGCCGATGACATCGAAGCTGATTTCGGTGTCCGTGCGGTCGCAGTCCAGGCGCGTCGGGAAGACGACCCGCAGCCGGTGGTGGCGGCAGGTGTTGTCGAAGCTGGTCTTCACGTCGAGCCGCTTGGCGCCGGCGCGCAGTGTGAAGCGGCTGGTGATGACCATCTCGCGCCGTTCCTTCGTGCGTGCGGTGTCGTTGATGTCGCCCTCGCGGAAGTCGATGTAGGGCGGGTCTTCGACGCTGACCGGGATGCTCATGTGGTAGTCCACGCGCATGCGCGCAAAGAGCGGGCCCGACTCCTCCAGCGCGATGTCGCAGGGGCATCCGTGGGACGTGATGACTTCGTTGCGTTCCGGCTCCATGTGTATCCAGGAATGGCCCGTCTCGCCGCTGTCCTCGAAGTAGTGCAGGCCCGTGTAGAACTGGTCCGTCTCCTTGTGAAGCATGTCGATGGTGCCGTCCGCGTTGAACTGGACGCGCAGGTGCTCGTTCTCAAGCACGTTGGTCTCGGGCACGAGCGAGCCGAAGCCGGGCGCGAAGGTCTCTTCGCGGGTGATGTGGTAGGTGCTGTAGCCGTAGGCCGGAATCTCGTCCAGTTCGACGTGGCAACGCACGCGCTCGGTGCGCACCTCTATGGAGATGTCCTGCAAATTGCGCACCAGCACGCCCATGGGGAACTTTTCCTGCTTCTGCATGCGCAGCGTCCTGGCGCCGTCGGGCGTTTTGATGCTGAAGGCCTCGTAGCCCATGTTCTGCGGCATGTCGACCAGGCAGGAAACGACACCCTTGCGCGGGAAGGGGCAGGGGTTGAACACGGTCAGCACCGTGTCCCTCTCGGTCAGGTCGGAGTTGTCGATGGCGATCTGGACCTTTTCCAGCGCGCGCCGGGCCACGCCCTCGGCAATCATGTCAATCTGGTTGAAGCGGAAGATGGAGTCGCGCTCCATCTGGTCGATGCCGCCCCCCGTGATGGTGTCGTGCGGGTGGTTCTGCAAGAGCAGGCGCCAGCAGCGGTCCAGCGCGGTCTTGATGTATTCGCCGCCCACCATGGAGGAGATGGCGCTCCAGGGCTCGGCGCGGCGCTGTAGCGCGATTTCGGAGTTATGGTTGGCCTGCTTGAGCCGCGGCCGGGCGCTGATGACGTCGCCAAACAGGTGGGTCCATTTGCCCGTCGCGCCCGGGTCGCGGAATTCGCCGCGCAGCACCACCGGGTCCTTGACCTCCCTGCGCATGGCCTCCATGTAGGTGCCCAGGTCGGAGAACTTGATGTCGTGCTCCGGCAGCAGTTCCTGGCACAGCTTCATGATGCGGGTCTCTTCGGGGTCCGGGTTGGACGTGTCGAAGCCCTGCATCACGACGATCTGGCTGGTGCTGAAGTGTTCCGACTCATCCTTCACCAGCTTGACGAGCTGTTCGCGGATGGGCGCGTCATTCCACAGCTTCTTCTTGTCGTCCAGCACATAGTAGTGGTCGCGAGGACGGCTGTCGGAGGCCAGTCGAAAGGGCGCCGCGCCGCGGTCCCAGTTGTAGCGGGTGAACACGTCGGCCGGGCCGTAGCGCAGCATGCGGTAGACGTAAATGTAGTAGCTGAACCGGCTCATCACGCCAAAACGCGAACCGATTAGCCGCGATCCGTCCGGGCCTTCCAGGATGTATTCGCACTTGGGCGTGTTGATGCCGCGGTAGAAAATAATCGTGTCAATGTCAAAGCCGTTGTATATCTGCGGCATCTGCGAGGTCTGGCCGTAGCCGAAGGGGGTATAGCCGACCTTGGTCGTCTTGCCCAGCGCGTCGGCGGAACGGTGGCCAACCACAAGATTGCGCACCAGCGACTCGCCGTTGACAATATATTCTTCCGGCAGCGAGTACCACGGGCCGATAAGCAGCCGCCCCGACTTGACGTGCTTCTCGATGGTGGTCCGCTTTTCCGGGCGCAGTTCAAGGTAGTCCTCGACGCAAAGCGTCTGCGAATCCATCGTGAACGAGTGGAATTCGGCGTCGTTGTCCAGCAGGTCCAGCAGTTCATCCATGAACTTCAGCAGCAGCAGCCGCGTCTCCTCGAAGGGATAGCCCCATTCGCGGTCCCAGTGCGAATTGGACACGACATGGATGGTCTTGCGTTCCTCAGTCATTTTAGTGCTCCCAATGCCG
>CAIUWO010000710.1 GCA_903902895.1 Candidatus Hydrogenedentota bacterium
AGCACCTGGTGCGGCCGCTGGCACGACACGGCCGTCAACGGCTTTGAGAATCTTGGCGGCCGCCTTGGCCCGGCCGGGTCCATCGAGGTGAAGGACATGACCCAGCCCGTCAACGTGGACACCGAGGCGCACCTGGTGCGCTTCCCGCTGGCGGAGGGAAACACGCTGAACAGCGTGCAGATTGAGGCCGTCGCCAACGACATCATCTTCGGCGTCATGGGGGCGAGCGTGGAGAAATAACAGGCGAGAATGCGCGGAACCATAGGGCAGGCAGCCCCGTTTCTTGACCGCCATGGCCGGGGTGATTATCATGGCGCGGACGGGGAGAAGGCCGGATTAAGGAGTCAACGATGGACACGCCCCATGTTGCGGGAATCATCCCGGCGCGCTACGGTTCGAGCCGGCTGCCGGGCAAGCCGCTGGCGCTGATTGCGGGCAAGACGATGATACAGCGCGTGTACGAGCGCTGCACGGCCTCGCCGCTGCTCCAGTCGGTGTGCGTGGCGACGGACGACGAGCGCGTGCGCGACGCGGTGCTCGCCTTTGGCGGGCAGGCCATGATGACGCGCGCCGACCACCCGAGCGGCACGGATCGTGTGGCCGAGGTGGCCGCGGCGCTGGGCGCGGAAATCGTGGTGAACATCCAGGGCGACCAGCCCTTCATCCATCCCGACATGCTGGACGAGGCGGTGCGCCCGCTGCTGGACGACGCGACGGCGGAAATCGCCACGCTCATGTTCCGCATCGTGCGCGAGGAGGACCTGGCCAACCCGGCGGTGGTGAAGGTGGTGGCCGATCTGAACGGCAACGCGCTGTATTTCTCGCGCTCGCTGATCCCCTATCCGCGCGAGAAGGTGGACCATGGCGTGTTCGAACACGTCGGCGTCTACGCCTACCGCAAGGACACGCTCATGCGCCTGACGAAACTCCCGCCCACCACGCTGGAGCGGGTGGAGTCGCTGGAGCAGTTGCGCTGGCTGGAGCACGGCCTGCGCATCCGCATTGTCGAATCCATGATTCCCGACCGCGACCATTGTGGCTTCAGCGTGGACACCCCCGCCGACCTCGCGCGGGCCGAACAGATGTATTTCGAAAAGGGCGGCAAGTAACGCGTGAAGGGCACACCATGACCTACGACAACGACACGCTCGCCATGATTGAGGCGCGCCTCGACGCGAAGTCTTTGGACCGCGTCAACGCGGCGGTGGACCGCATTGTGGCCGCGAAGGAGCGGGGCGGCAAAGTGGCCGTGGTCACGGGCAGCGGGCCGAACGTGCACGAGGGCGTGACCACGCTCATCGCCGCGCTGATGCATGCGGGCATTGTGGACGCCGTGTCGACCAGTTCGGCTGTGGTGTCGCACGAGATGGGCGGCACGCTGGACGAGGTGAAGCGCTGCGCCGGGGAACCGCTGGGCGTGGCGCAATGGATGCTGCCGCGCGGCGGCGAATTCGAACTGACTTTGGTCGACGACGCGCAGCTCGACGAGATCCAGAAGCTCATGCCGCTCGACAGGGAACTCATTGCAAAACTGAAACAGGCCGCGGGCAAGACCATCATCAAGGCCGCGGGCAACCTGGGCTATCCCATGGGCCTGTGGCTCGAATGGCTCGCGGGCGAGATCGCCGAACTGGCGCGCGCCAACGGTGCGTCCTTCGAGGAGGTGGCCGGGTTCGGCGCCGATGAAATGACCATGATCGGCGCGGGCGCGGCCAAGGGCCTGCCCGTGCTGGTGACGATTCCGCAGTTGATTGGCGGCGGGGCCGTCGGTCTCAACATCGGCGACAGCATCCCCCTGCGCGAACGGGCCACGCGTCTTGCGCGCGTGCTGGACAGCGCCGACGTGATTATCGAGTCCGCCGTCGCGCTCACGCAGGAAATCCATGACGGTCCCTTCGAGCGCTACACGGGCCACGGCATGTGGTCCGCGTGGATGGGCCACTACACCTATTCGCTCGAGGGCAAGTCGCTCATCCGCATCGACCTCGATCCCGCGTTGGACCGCGTGTGCGAGGCCGAGCGCGACGGCGGCGGCGTGCAGAAGGCCATCGCCGACGGCCTGCCCAAGACAAAGCTGTTCAAGGTGCCCTTCCGCATGGAGATGTCCGGGTTCGCCCGGCACGAGGGCAGCATCCCCATCATCGGCGACATCGGCGCCGTGTGGCCGCTCATCGCCGCGCGCGCCGCGCAGCGTCTCGGCGTGGAACTGAGCTTCCTGTCCTACCCGCAGGACACCGAGCCCGGCCGCGCCATGCGCGCGCAAATCGTCCGCGATGTGAAACCCTACAGCCGAGACAAGATGCTCGCCGAACTGGCGAAGCGCACCAGGGGCGCGCCATGCAGCAGGCTGCTGCGGGGGTGACAGTTGGGTCGTCATTGCGAGCGTAGCGAAGCAATCTCTTGAAGCCGCAGCGTGACGTTCGAGTCATCATTTCAAGAGATTGCCGCGTCGGGCGTTGCCCTCCTCGCAATGACGGTGCTTGGGGTCGCGCGCCGCAATCAACCCTGCTTCATCGGCACCATTCCGCACAGGCGCTGCGGGGTCTCATACAGCATCTCGCGGGCAATCGAGACCGCGCTGTCGAAATCGTACTGGCCCATGCTCACCTTGTCGGCCAGCACCTTCGCCAGCACGCGCCGCACCATCCCCGCCTTCGCGTAGGTCCATTCGACGCAGTAGGCGTCGGAGAAGAAGCCCACCTGCCGGTTGAGCGGGAGCATGTCGAGCCGTTCGTTCATGACGCGGGCCATGATGGAGGGGAAGAAGTTGTGCCACCAGTACGCCGCCAGCGACAGGTTGGGCAGTTCGCGGCACAGCGTGCACAGCGACTGGTTGGCGTGCGCGCTCGACAGGTAGCACTGGAACTGGAGCCCGGGATGGCGTCCGACCATTTCGGCCAGTTGCGCAATCGTGCGCTGCAGGATCCGGCTGTCCGTCTCGAAGGGCAGCGGCTCGGCACCGAAGCTGAACTGGAACAGCAGCCGCCCGCCATGGCGCGCCTCCAGCGCCGTCAGAAACGCCTCGTGGATGTAGGACGCGTAAACGTCCCGTTCGCGGCTGCCTGCCGTGGCGCGGCGTGCAAGGGCCGACCCCATCTCGGCATCGCTGACCGGCTGGTAGTCGATGTCCGTGCTGAGATGGGTCGCCGTGGAGATGATGTCATCGATGGGAATCTGGTCCACATACCACGCAATGGCCTCATGCACATCGGCCAGCGTGCGGATGACACGCTCCGTGGCGGGGCGCGCGCCGGCGCCGATGGGCGACGCCGTGGCGGGCGTGTGCCCCCAGCATTTCTCGAGTTCATAGAGCGCCGTGTCGTGTTCGCCCCATTGGCAGCGCGTGAAGAAGGCCCATTCAAGCGAGTAATGGAACAGGTCGTCGTCCTGCCCCTGCTCGCGGCGCGAGATCTCGGTGCAGATGCGGCCGATGCCCGCGCGCTGCACAATCTCCCGGTGCCATGCGCGGTCGTCGGCACGCTCGCGGATCAGCGCGTCCAGTTCGCGCCAGTTGTCCGGCGTGACGGGATCTATCCAGCCGTACAGGTCCTTCAGGATCATGCGGATGCCCCAACTGATGCTCGTGTTGCGCGCGCGGTCAAGATACGGCAGCGCCTCCTCGATGCGGCGGTGCGCCTCCGCCGTGTCGGGCCAGCCGGGATACTGCGTAAGCCGCGCGCCCGAGGGGCATCCGGCCGCGTACAGCTCGCTCACCGCCATGTGGTACAGCAGGATGTCGTGCAGCCCCCGCGCGCCCAGGCGCCCGCCCACGAGATGCGTGTGCGCGTCCAGGATGGGCGTTTCATTCAGGGCTTCGAGCAGGTGCTGTTCAAGGGGATCCGTTGCCATGGTGCGTGTGCCTTTCTCTCATTATGCGCTGTCACCGCGGGGTTCGGTCGTCATTGCGAACCTCTCCGTCATTGCGAGGAGGGCGCAGCCCGACGCGGCAATCTCTTGAAACCATGCCCCGCCATTGCGGTCTCCCGCGAGCAAGAGATTGCTTCGCTGCGCTCGCAATGACGGGTGTGGTGCTGCGCCCGCAATGACGGGTGTGGTGCTGCGCCCGCAATGACGGTTTCTCTTCCGACCCTCACCCGCGCGGCCCGGGCTTGTCCGTTCCCGCCAGTGGCTTGATCTTGATGTTCTTGTGCCAGCAGTTGCTGCCGTGGTCCTGCACGCCGATGTAGCCGTGCCTGGGATGGTCCTTGAATGTCAGACCGGCGAACTTGTGGTCCGACCCGTCGGGCCGTTTGCCCGGCTTGTCGAACTGGTCCAGGTCCACGTGGTTCACTTTCTCGCCGTTGAGCACCACGTCGATGACGCTCCCCTTCACGGCAATCTCGATATGGTTCCATTCACCGGCCGGTTTCATCGCGTTCTTCGTGGGCGCGGCCAGGTCGTACACCGCGCCCGTGTCGGTCATGCCGTTGGTCGTCGTGTCGATCACCTGCACCTCAATCCCGTTCCAGCCCACATCCTTGCCGGGCGGCGGCGTCAGCGGAAAGGTGCGCAGGAAGATGCCGCTGTTGCAGCCGGCGCTGATCTTGAAGTCCAGCGCCAGCGTGAAATCGGTCCATTCCTTTTCGTTAATCATCATGTAGCCGCCGCACCCGTGCGGGTTGATGCAGCCGTCCTCCACCGGCGTCTTGCTCGGCTCCAATTTGTCCGTCTGCCATCCGTCAAGCGTCTTGCCGTCGAAGAGCAGCAGCCATCCGTCCGCCTTTTCCTGCGCGGTCAGTTCGTTGTCCACGGCAAAGGCACCCGCGCCCGCCAGCAGCAGCGCTGCGATCATTATGTGTTTCATCAGCCGATCACCTTTTCGTTGGTGGCGTCCCACACGAACGTCTTGGACTGGCGATAGGATTCGACGGCCATCTTGATGGCCACCATGGTGGCGCAGCCCAAATCGACGTTGCAATACACCGACCCCAGTCCGCGCACCGCGTCGATGAAGTTGCCCTCCTGGTCGCGCCGTCCCTTCGTCTCGATTTTCACCTCGGCCTCGCCGCCGTTCTTCGCCTTGAACTCCTCCATGAAGTCGCCGTTGCCGCGCAACACCGGGGTCTCGTCAATCTGCATGGTGCCGTGCTTGCCGTAGATGCGGTTTTCGAGCTGCGTGTCGTTGGTGAGCGTGCTCACCATCAGCACCGAGAACTCGCTGGGATAGTCAACCGTCATGAGGAAGGTGTCCGGAATCTCGCGATCGTCCTTCTCGATGTACAGCCCGCCCGAAGCGTTCACCCGCTTCGGGTACTCGCCGTTCGCGCCCGTGATGGCGATGAGCAACGGCGCAAGCTTGTGGTAAAGCAGGTCCGTGGCCACGCCGCCGCTGTAGTCCCAGTATTTTCGGAAGCGGAAGAACCGGTCGGGCGTCCAGGGTCGCTGCGGCGCCAGGCCCCATTCGTGGCCCAGGAACATGTCCCAGTTCACATAGTCCTCGCCGGTCTTGTCGGGACCGGCTGTCGGGTCGATCTTCTGGTGCTCGTTGAACAGGCAACTGTGGGCGTTGCGGTCATAGCTGCCCTGCGCCCAGGTCACCTTTCCGATGCGGCCCTCCACAATGGCGTCGTGACCCTTCCAGAAGGCCTCCTTGCCCGTGTCCTGCGGACCCACCTGCAAGACCATGCCCGTGCGGTGGACCGTGTCGCGCAGCGCAAGCGCCTGCTCAATCGTGTGGGTCATCGGTTTTTCAACGTACACATGCCTGCCCGATTCGAGCGCGTCGCAGGCGATCTTGCCGTGCCAGTGGTCCGGCGTGGCGATGAGCACCGCATCAATGTCCTTGCGCTCCAGCAGCCTGCGGTAGTCCAGATAGCCGTGCCCCTTGCATATGCCCACGGCCCGCGTCACCCGCCGCTGGTACACATCGGAGACCGCGACCACCTCGATGTTGTCCTGCGTGCCGCGGCCGACCAGACTGGAGAGATGGCCCATGCCCATGCCGCCGCAGCCGATGACGCCAAAGCGGATGCGCTCGTTGGCGCCCTGCGCCCGCGCGGGGGCAATGCGCGGGATGCCCATCACCGCCGCGGACACCGCGGCCGTCTTGAGAAAATCGCGCCGGTTCGTTGCCTGCGGGCCCCTGCTGTTGTCCATGTCCTGCTCCTTCTTGCGTTATGCGCCTGCCGGAACCGACCCGCATGTCACATGCCGCCATTGCGAGGAGGGCGTAGCCCGACGAAGCAATCTCCTGGAACCACGGCCCGCACTCGGACGACCACTGCGAACGTATAGTCCCATATCCGGTACTGTGCCCGCAATGACGAAATGCCGGCCGCTTGACTCACGCAGCCGAGCCTGCAAGAATGTGGCCCATCATGGATTCCCCCATCACAAAAGACAGGCCCCTCCGCATCGTCGGCGCGGGGATTTGCTGCCTGGACCACATCGTTGTGGCCCCCGCCATCCCGTGGGGCGACACGGCGCGGGTGCGGGAATACTGCGTGCAGGGCGGCGGGCTGGTGGCGACGGCGCTGGTGGCCTGCGCGCGGCTGGGCGCGCGGACCGAACTGCTCAGCATGCTGGGCGGGGACGTGGTTGCCGGCCAGATTCTGGATGAGTTGGAAGACGAGCATGTTTCGACCCGTCACGTGGTCCGGTTCCCCGACGGCGCGAGCCCCTTTAGTTTCATCCATGTCGATGAGAAGACCGGTGAGCGCACCATTTTTCATCGGGGCGCGACGGGTCTGGCCTGGCAGCGGACGAACGAGGACGCCATCACCGGCGCCCACGCCGTGCTGGTGGACGATTACTATCCCGACCTCGTCCGTGACGTGACGGCGGTCGCCAGGGCGCACAGGGTCCCGATCGTGGCCGACACGACCCCCAGCGCGGCCAACGCGGACTGGATCCGCAACGTGGACGTGCTCATCGCCCCGCGCCACTATCTGCGCGCGGGCGGGTTCGGCGACGACGTGGACCGGGCTCTGGACGCCATCCACGCCATGGGCCCCGCCACGGCGGTCATCACGCTCGGCGCCGACGGCTGGGCGGCCTCCGATGCTGCCGGGCGCACGCGCGGTACTGCGTTCACGGTGAACGTGGTGGACACGGTCGGCGCGGGCGACGTGTTTCACGGCGCCTACGCCTTCGGCCTGGCCCGGGGCTGGACCACGCCGCAGTGCGCCGAATTCGCCTCGGCCGTCGCGGCCGTAAAGTGCACCCGCGTGGGCGGCCGCACCGGCATTCCCACGCTGGAGAAGACCCTGGGATTCCTGCGCACACACAGCGCTAACGACTGGACCACTGTTTTTTGTTAGTTCGACAAACCGACCCCGTCATTGCGAGGAGGGCTTCAGCCCGACGAAGCAATCTCGCGCAACCACAGCCCGCGAATAGGGCCGTCGCGAGCAGGAGATTGCTTCGCTTCGCTCGCAATGACGAGAAACAAAAGGAAATGAAACACATGAGCGCATTGGGCAAGCAGATCCGTTTGAACCGCATTTTCTGCCATCCGTCGGGACGCATCCTCGCCGTGGCGGTGGACCACATGATCAACTACGCCGTCGGCATGCCCGAAGGGCTGCGGCAAATCGAGAGCACGG
>CAIUWO010000711.1 GCA_903902895.1 Candidatus Hydrogenedentota bacterium
CCGTGCGGCTGCCCACCATGATCGCGTCCATACTGTCTCGCAGTTCATGGGTCTTTCGCCGCGCCTCCGGTCCGCTCACCCAGCGCGAATGGCCGGTACGCGTCGCTATCTTGCCGTCCAGCGTCATGGCGCATTTGGCCAGGACAAAGGGCAGGCCCGTTGTAATAAATTTTATGAACACCTCATTGAGCCGCTGTGCCGCCGCTTCCATTAGTCCGCACTCGACCCCGATTCCTGCGGCCTTCAACACCGCCATCCCCTTCCCCGCCACCAAAGGATTCGGATCAACCATGGCCGCCACAACGCGCGCCGGACGCAGCCCCGCCAGATACTCGGCGCAGGGGCCGGTCTTGCCATGATGGGAACAAGGTTCCAGCGTCACATAAACCGTGGCACCCGCAATGTCGCCCCCCGGACAGCCTCGCACGGCGTTGACCTCGGCGTGGGCCTCCCCCGCCCGCTCATGCCAGCCCTCGCCAAGTACAACCCCGTCACGCACGACAACGCACCCAACCATTGGGTTGGGACTGGTTCGCCCACGCCCCCGCTCGGCGAGGCTCAAGGCGCGCTGCATGTATTCTCGGTCTGTTGTCACGCCAAAAACGCCCTTAAAGCTATCGCTTCAGGGCGTAAGATTTCTTGAAACGACTACCCCGGCGGCATGTCTACCCCCGAAGCGTTCCAAACAACGCATCAAAGGCGGACACCGCCAGTCGGTACCGTTCAACCTTCTTTCATCCGGACTATACCGTCGGCCCTGGAATTCCACCAGAATCTGCGCTTTCGCGCTCGCGGGCTGTCACCGCCGGTCAGGAATCACACCCTGCCCTGAAGGTTATGCGTAAGTCCTAATACACTCGTATTTTAGCCCTTTTTGGGCAAAGAGTCAAATTGAGAACGAAATCACCCATGAAGACTGGGAACCGACCGACTCTTACTTCTCGGCCGCAATCGTTGCCGCATCGACAGGAACTCGAGCCGCTGAGTCTGTCCCATCTCTCGCCGGCCCCGCCTCAGCCGCTACCCAAGGCCCTCCCATGAGCATTTCCAAATCCGCGACCGCCACCTGCCAATCGCGCGCGGCGCGCACCTGTTCCAACTGAAACTCCAGCAATGCCTTGATGGAGTTCTGAATATCCATGAAATCGGCGGCGATGCCAGTGCCCGGTTCCGTATCCACCTGTGCGCCATACTCCGACAGCAGGCTCTCGTAACTCTTGAATTCCTTGGTAACCAGTGATTCCTTATAAAGGACATACCGGCGTTGGGCGTCCTGAATGGCGAACATGGCCTCCTTGGCACCGCTTTGCAACGCCAGTTCGAGGCGGTGTTTTTCGTGCTGCGCCGACTCCTTCATGAGTTGCGCCTCGGTGACGCCCGCCTTGATGCGGTTTCGCCAAATCGGCACACTTACCCTCAGAGACACCATCACATCGTCGCGCACATCGCCCGGTGTCCGCAAATAGAAGTCCTGGGCCGCGTTGTAGGCGATGTTTCCCACGGTGGGCCCCACGCCATTGACCGGCGCGTCCTGCGCAAACATTCTGGCCGACTCAGAGGCCAGGGCGGCGTTCATGCGCTTTTCATAGGACTTCATGTCCTTCATGTCATCATAGCCGAACTCTACAGAAAAGTCGGGGTACCCCTTCTTCTTCGCCAGCACCACCTCCTTCTCCCAGCTCTCCACCATGTGCTGCAGGGAGGCGACTCCCGGATTTGCCCCGCGAACGGAGTTCAGGACATCCGCTTCCGCCGGCAGCGCAGGGGGGAAATCGGCCGTTTGCGGCCACGGCAGTTCGTCGCCAACATCCCGCCCCAGCGCAACGGCAAGGCGTGCGGACAGGGAACCCCGCGACTGCTCCAGTCCCTTGCGCATGCCCTCGAGTTTGTCTTTTTCTATTTCGACACGAAACAGTTCTGACTGGCTGGCAAGTCCCAGTCCGTAACGCGACTTGACAAGTTCCTCGACGTTCGAAACGATCCCCGCCTGTTCTTCGGTGATCTTGATGCTTTCTCCCAGCGCCCAATACACGAAGTACGCGCGCTTCACCGCGGCAAACACCTCATTTCTCGCCGCGTAGAAGCGCGACAGCGCCGCGTCGGCCTCGGCAAGGGCCTTGTCGCCCCGGGCCCGCAGCGTGCCGAACCAGGGAAACTTCTGCTCCAGGCGCAGGCCGTACTTGCGCTGGTCCGATTCCAGAAACTGTGTATAGGTCAGCATCGGGTCCTCAAGTGAAGTCACTTGGGGTACTCTTTCCAGCAGGGCCTCCCATTCCAGGTATTTGGCCTTCAGTTCCGGGGTGTTTTCAGAAGCCTCCACCAAGTACTGGCGCAGTTCATCGCTGCCCGCATGAAACGAAGGGGCATCCACCGAAGGAACCGCCAAAGCGGCGCACAACAAAATTGCAGCTATCACCAGATATCCTCCGCACTGTGCGGCACCACAGCGTGGTCTCACTTTCCGCTCTGCAGGACCGCTGTTCCAAATTACTTGGCAGCCGCCGCGCCAGAGGAAGTCCCTTCAGCGGCCTTTGGGGTCGAAGGATTCAGCCGGGCCTCCGCATCCACAAGGAAAGAGCCCTGCGAGACTATCCGCTGGCCGGCGGCCAATCCATCGATAACAGGATAATACGCGCCAACCCGATTGTCCAGCGTTACCGTCCGGGCATCATACACGCCCG
>CAIUWO010000712.1 GCA_903902895.1 Candidatus Hydrogenedentota bacterium
AGGGGCATCTCATTCATTGTGGTGCAATCCGAAAACCGGGCACATTGAAGCCGTGCCAAGGCATGCGGATATTCCCGAGCGACTGGCCAAGAAAATCCAGCAGGCACTTCTGGCGCACAAAGCGGAAAGCGACTGAGAACTCACAGAACCCCCATCTTATGATGTGGGTCCGCCCTTCTTTTGCTACTTCCCGGTGCGTTTCCAGGCCTCGATGCGTTCCTGCAGCGGGCTCTCGGATGGTGCTGCAATCTGTGCGGGAACGGCCCAGTGAAACAGGGGTGGTTGTAAGACCGGTTCGGTGATGGTCAGCAGGTAACGCCCTTGCCGGTCAAAGCAGACCTTGGCGGGGGTGGCGTCACTGCCTCCCGCTGTCGGCAGCGTCAGCACCTCGCGGCCGTCCTCGGCATTCCACAGTTTGAACGCGCCGTCACGGCCGGCGGTGGCGAGGCGGGTGCCCTCGGGGCTGAACGCGGCATTCTGTATGTCGCCGCCGTGGGCGGCGGCACGCCATTGCTCGGTGCCTGAATCCACCTGCCACAGCACCAGCCGGCCGTCCTTGCCGCCGGTGGCAATGCGTTCGCCGGAGGGGTCAAACGCAATCGCGCAGACCAGCGAGTCGTGGCCCTGCAGCCACTGGGGCGTGCCGGGGCGGTCCAAGTTCCAGAGGTACGCCCCGCCGCGCCATTCCTTGTCGGAGAGCACCTGCGCGCCGAGCGCGAGCCGCTTGTGATCGGGCGACCAGGTCAGCGCCGCGGTGAAACTGGTGGGCACGGAGAACTGCGCGGCCTTGGTCCAGGCGGCCGTGTCGTAGAGGGCCACGTCCTGCTGTTTCTGCATCAGCATCGGGTCTTCGGGCAGTGTGCACACCGCAAGCTGGTTCCCGTCCCCCCGGAAAGCGAGGTCCATCACCCCCGCCAGTTTCCATACGGCGGCGCCGGAGGCCGCATCATGCACATCCAGCCATGACCCGGAGCGGACGGCGATAAACTGGTCCTGCGCGCCGGTGAAATCGACCCGGTTCGCCTCGGCCGACAAGGGGATACGGGCCGCAACGGCGCCGTCGGCAACGTTCCACAGCATCAACGAACGGTCCCGCGGGCCGGTCTCGACGGCGGCGGCAAGGCGCGCCCCCGTGCGATCAAAGGCAAGGATGCGCACCCTGGCCCCGGCGGTGTCCAGTGTGGACGTCCGCGCGCCGGTTTCAGCGCTCCACAAAGCAATTCCGCCGTCCACCGCCCCGGCAATAATCCCCGCCGCGCCGCTGACGGCCACGGCGGCGGGCGTGACATACTGCAATTCCCGGGTCAGGTCCCACACCCGCGAGGTGCCGTCGAAGGAGCCGGTGACAAGCCGGTCGCCTGCGGGGTTGAACGCGAGGGAAAGCAGGGGGCGGTCATGGCCGTGCAGCGCCCGGACCGGTTGCAGCGCGGGGCATTCCCAAATGCGGGCCACACGGTCCACGCCCGCCGTGGCGAGCCACCTGCCATCCGGCCGAAATGCGACCCTGCGCACCGCTTCCACGTGCGCGCGGGAAAGGCGCTGCTCGCTGTCGTTTGTGCGGTCCCAGAGAATCACATCCCCGTCCATCGTGCCCGCCGCCAGCATTGCCCCGTCCGGGCTGAACGCCAGCGTGTCGGGATGACCGAAACGGCCGGCAATCTCGCGGATTTGCCTCCACTCTTTTGTGTCCCACACCTGCGCCGTGTTGTCCAGCGCCAGCGCGACCCGCGCGCCGTCCGGGCTGAATGCGGCGCCGTGCACCGAAACCACATCACCCAAGTCGGACTGTCCGGCCTTCCTGCCCGAGGGCAGGTCAAGCAGGGTTACAGCCCGCACCAGGCCCGCGTCTCCCAGTTCGGCGCCGGCGAGCAGCATTTGATCGCCTTTCGGCGACAGCCACACGTCGAACCCCTGCTGTGACCGCGCGGCGCGCTCGAACACAACGGCGCCCGTATCCACATCCCAGACGCGCAGGGTGCGGTCCGTGTTGAGCGCCGCCACACGCCGTCCGTCGGCGGACAGAGAGAGGAAATTGCGGGTCAGCGCGTCGCCGGGCTCGTCAAAGCGGAGCAGTTCCCGGCCATCCGCGAGACTCCACACGACCACGGCTTTGGCCGAGGAGACCGCCAGCCGCGCCCCCGCCGCATCCACGGCGGCAACGCTGCCGACACCGCCCGACTCGACAAAGGTTCTAAGCGTCTCGCCCGTGGCAAGGTCGCTGGCAACCACCATCCCGTTGGGACGCGCCGTGACCAGCTGCCTGCCGCCGTCGCAGAAGGCGGCAAAAACGCCACCCGTCCGCAGGGCCATGCTGTCCGCGTTGGCCTCGCGGACCAGGTGCCGCCATTCCCAGTCGCGCAGGTTCACGGGTGCCGCATCCAGCAGCGCCCGCGTCTGGCCCATGCGGCTTTCCTGAATGGAACGCTGGGCCATGGCCATGTTTGCGTAATACAGTTCATGCTCCGACCGGCCGCGCTCCCAGTCCGCCGCCGTGCGGGCGCTTTCCGCCGCGGCGCGCGCCTGCTCGGCCAGATTGCGCGCCGCAACCGCGCCGGCCCGCTCCTCCACGGCAATGCGCGCCTGCGACCGGGCGACATTGCGCTCCCGGTAGACGCGCACGCAGGCATAGACATCCAAGGCCAGCAGTGCGATTGCCGCCACCGTGGCCATGATCAGCGCGCGGCGGTGCCTGTCGACGAAGCGGTGCGCCAATTCGGAGAAATGATACTCGTAGGCGCTGACAAAGCCGCCGGACAGATAGCGCCGCATCTCCGCGGCCAGTTCGCGAGCCGAGGCATAGCGCTTTTCCGGGTCCGGGGCCATGGCCCGGGCGCAAAGCGCGGCCAGCTCCTCCGGCGCGCGCGGCTCCAACTGACGCGCCGGTTTTGGAAGAAACACCGGCACATGCTCCAGGAACGCGCGCGCCGTCAGCCCGTGATAGGGCGGTTTGCCCGTAAGGATGGTGTAGAGCACGGCCCCCAAAGAATAGATGTCCGACCGTTCGTCCATGGCTTCCGGGTCGCCCGCCGCCTGTTCCGGGGACATGCAGTACGGCGGGTCGGGCGTTTGTCCGTCATCGGTCTCCACTGCGGCGTCGGCCGCGCGCATCCGGTTCACCGCCTCGCGCAGTTCACCGGCGTGAATGTCCTGCATGCCGCGCACCCTGGCGACGCCCCAGTCATTCACGACCGTTTCGCCGAAGGCGCCGATTATGACGTTCCGGGGGTTGATGGCGCGGTGGATCACGCCGCGGCTGTGCGCGTAGGCCACGGCCTGGCACAGGTCCAGGAAGTGGGTCAGCAGGCCGAGCCGTTCCGTCAGCGTGGCCCGGACGGCAATCTCCTCCTCCAGGGAGCGGCCCTTGACGAGCCGCATCGTGTAATACATGGAGCCATCGGCGCGGCAGCCCAGTTCATACACGGGCACGATGGACGGATGCTCCAGCTGGCCCGTCACCCGCGCCACCTGCAGGAAGCGGGCAAGCAGGGAGACGGTCATCGGGTCTTCCGGCGGCATTCCGCCCAATTCGGGGGGCAACTGTCTGAGCGCCACATCGCGGCCAATATGGGTGTCGTGCACGGGCAGAATGCCGCCCACCCCGTCCTTGGCGCAGTTGCATATCTCCCGGTATCGGCCTTCGTGCTCGCACACGGCCAGAATATCGTCCGCCGTGGCCTCCGCCCCCTGCCGGTCCGCCGGTTCAGGGGTGTCGGCCTCCAAGACGGCCGGCATGGGCGGGCCTGACGGTGTCCCGGGAACGCCGCCCGCCTCGGAAAGCGGGTCTGCAAAGGTGGGCGAGACGGACGCGGCGCGCCACAGCGAGGCGAAGGCCGCCAATTCGTTCCCGCCGCGCAGGCTTAGCTCCCGCTCCACTGCGGCCCCAACGGCCTCCCTTTCCGCTACGGTCAGAAACCCGGCCACAGTCAGGCGCTCACCCAGGTTGGCGGCATCTCCGGCACCGCCAATGCGGGCGGCGGCGGCAAGCTGTCCCGGAGACACCTTGCCGGCGGCCACGGCGGCCAGTGCGAAGAGCAGATTATGGTTTGGGTCCATGCCTATGGGACGCCCCGCGTTGACAGGTCACTCACCCAGTGCCCGTCCGTTGATTGTCCACAACGGCGGGAAGCGATGTCAACGCGGCGGCGTCCATTTCGCCGGCTACGGCCGTTCGGCTATCAGTTTGCGCACGTCGTAGTGGCGGTAGGGGCGGTTGCAGCCGGGCTGTTGGATGGTGGAATTGGCGACCCAGAGTTCCATGGTTTTGGGCTTGAACAGCGCGTTGTGCATGTTGCTTTCCATGGACACGCCGCGCGCCATCAGGTCGAGGGCCGTCTGGGGGGTGAACTTGCCGTACATCTTCTGCGCACGGTCAACGAGAACATTGTAACGGTCGCCCGCCGACAGCAGGACGGCGTCCTCGACAGGACGGGGAAGCCGCTCGTGCGCCTGGTTGGGGGCGATGAACTGTATGTCTTTGGGCCATGCGGCCACGCCGTAAGCCGAGCCGCGGCCGTTGTCCGCCTTGGCATCACTGATAACGTAGTAATATTCGCAGGTGCGCGGGGTGTCGGTCATGATGCGCTTCACATCGTCCAGGGTGTTGCCCGACTCCAGGCATTCGCGGATGAGGAAACTCATGGGCATGCCGTCCCACTGTTCCGCGCCCCTGCCGCCCATTTCGCCGATGCCAATCTGCCTGTCGTTCATGCCGGTGACGCTGCCGAGCATGCCCGAATAGGCCACATTCACAAACGCGTTCGCGTCCTTGGGTTCCTGGATGATGATCAGGGAGTACTTGTCCAGCCCCGCCTCGCGCATGTAGTCGAGCACGCGTCCGTGCAGCAGTTCGCCGTCCGCCGTGGCCTTGCCCCACATGGCAAAGCCACTGCAGTGGAACAGTTCAGGGAAGATGGTGAAGTCCTGCACATCCTCGACGGACAGGCCCGTCGCCTCGGCCATGCCCTTTATTTCCTGCTTGAACTTTTCCGGAATGAACTTCTCGGTGCGTTCCCATGCCTGGCGCAGGGTCGCCTGGAAGTCCCCCTCCCAGGAGGCCACGCCGACCACCTTGAGCACCATGGACGCCGCCTCAATCTCCTCCTTCATCAGTTTCCCGTGCTGGAAACCCATGTCATAGTGCGGACCCTTGAGGTGCAGCACCCGCTCCTCGCCGATCTGTTCCAGATAGGCCGGGCCGAATTCCCGGAGCAGTTTGCGCGGCGCCTCCGCCGCGATGGTCGCCGGGACCATGTCCTTCACGGGACTCGTGCCGTACAGCCAATGGTCCGCCGGCGTCCCCGGCGCGGACGCGGCATCCGGCGGGGCTGAGGGGGCCTGGCCAAAGGCAAAGGGCTGCAGGGCGACAACGAGCAGGGTCAGTACAAGCGTGCAAATAGGCTTCATCGAAAAGTTTCCTTGTGTGCTGCGGGAAAGACCGTAGTCTACAGACCCGCGCGCGCTGCAACCAGTTTCAGCCCAAACGGCCTCTTGACACCTCCCCTGTCAGCGGCCGCATAATGCTCCCATGGTTGCCGCTCCCATAACCCGCCGCAGTCGAGAGTCTGAACTGGAAGGGAAAGCACATGCAATCCTTTGACGACTATTTGCTCGGACTGTCATCAAGGATGAAACGGTGGGGGTTTTCGGAGTTCCATCACCAACCGCAGGATATTGACACACCACTGTGCCTGCACAAGCGTGAATTCGTAGCCACGAAGTTCAGCATTGTGGATACGTTTTCGGTGGTCATGCGCGCACCTTTGGATTGCACGCCCCTGAATTTCGAAACCTTGAGCAAACGGGTGTTCCAATTCGCTTTGGATAACAAGAACCGATGGCCCAGGGGGTTGGGCGGGGGCGCAGTTGCCTATCCTGTTCTTGTGGCGGACACTTTGTCAGGGCAACTTCGGTCGTTTGCAGAATCCTATTGTCCGAAACATTGGGCTTCAATTGAGTTTCCGGTGTTGGTTGATCTTTCGTCGCAGAGCATCTGTCACTATGCGTCCACCCCTGCATGGGGTGCCTTCTATTACGAAGGACTTCGAAATGAGGCAAGGCGTCTGTTTTGGCCTGAATGAACCTGTCATTGGGCCGCCACGCGAAAAACAGGCAAGTTGCCACCGACCCCAAATCATGCGTTACAATATGCGCAGAGGCGGCATGCGGGCCGCCGGGAGACGCAGGTTTATCCGCCCCGGGCCGTTCTACACCAAGGCCGGGCGCCAATACGGGAACGGGATATGGCTGCAATTGTCACAAGAGCATTGAGCAAGACGTACAAGGTGGTGGGCAAGGCCGCGGTGCGGTCGTTGCAGGGGCTCGACCTGGAAGTTGCCGAAAACGAGGTTTTCGGCTTTGTGGGGCGCAACGGGGCGGGCAAAACCACGACCATCAAGCTGCTTTGCGGGCTTATTCACGCCAGCAGCGGCGGGGCAAGCCTGTTCGGCGAGGACATCAGCCGCCGTGAATCACGCCGGCTGGTGGGTTACATGCCCGAACAGCCCTATTTCTACGAGTACCTGACGCCGCGCGAGACACTGACCTTCTACGGGCGGCTGCGCGGGCTGTCCGCCGCGCAGCGGCGGGCCCAGTGGGACCGGGTGGCCGGGCTGCTGGAGCTTGAGGACATCGCCGACCGGCGCATCCGGAGCTTTTCAAAGGGCATGCGCCAGCGCGTGGGCTTTGCCGTCGCGCTGGTGGGCGACCCGCCGCTGCTCATTCTGGACGAACCCATGAGCGGGCTCGACCCCATCGGCCGCCGCATGATCCGCGAGGCCATCCTGCGCCTGCGGGACGAGGGCAAGACGATTTTCTTCAGTTCCCACGTGCTCAGCGACGTGGAGGAACTGTGCGACCGGATCGGCATGCTGGTGGAGGGCCGCCTGGTCCATCACGGCCGTGTGGACGACCTGCCGGGCCGCCGCATGAAGGAGGTGGAGGTGACGGCGGAGGGCTTGGACGCGTCCGTGGCGGCGGCGGTGGCGGCGCGCACGTCCGGACACCGCAGGTTCGATCAGGCGGACCTGTTCCGGGTGGCGGACCTCGATGCGGCCAACGCGCTGACTGCGGAGATACTGGCCGCGGGCGGGCGCATCCGGGCGCTGCAGCCGCTGCGCGAGTCGCTGGAGGACTTCTTTGCCCGCATACAGGAGAAGGAGGCCGCGAAATGAGAATACTGGCGGTGGCGGGAAACACCTTCCGCGAGGCGGTCCGCGACAAAGTGCTCTATGTGCTGCTGTTTTTCGCGGTCGTGGTCATCCTTGGGTCGCGGGCGCTGGGCTGGATCAGCGTCGGGCAGGACCTCAAGATCGTGAAGGATTTTTGCCTGGCTTCCATGTCCGTGTTCGGCGCGCTTATCGCCATATTCGTCGGCACGAGCCTGCTGTACAAGGAAATCGACAAGAAGACGCTGTACACGATCATCTCCCAGCCGATGCACCGCTATGAGTTCGTGCTGGGCAAGTATCTCGGACTGGTCGCGCTGCTCGCGCTGGCGTTGGGCGGCATGACGGCGCTGTCCACGGCCTACGTCCTGGTTCTGGGCGGAAAGCTGAACCTGATCTTCTTCCAGGCGGCACTGCTCAACTTCTGGAAACTGCTTCTGGTCACGGCGCTGGCGGTGCTGCTGTCGGCGCTCACCTCGCCCATTCTCGGCGCGATCCTCGTATTCTGCGCGTATGTGTTCGGCCATGCGACCGGCGTCTTTCTGGACCTGCCGCCCCAGTTCGACGGCAGCCTGACCAAGCATTTTTTCGAGGCCATCTACTACTGCGTGCCGAACCTGGACAATTTCAACCTGCACTCCCAGGCTGCCAACGACATCCCGGTGTCGCTTGCCTACACGGCCTGGGCGCTGGCCTACGGCGCGGCCTATTCCGCCGTGCTGCTCATACTGGCCTGCCTGGCCTTTGAGGGCAAGGACCTATGAACCCCGGTGATGCGGGTCAGGCGCCCCCGCCTGACGATCCCGGGGGCGGCGCAACGACAGCCGGCCCGGCTTCGACCAAGAACTACGCCGCGGCAAGTGGCGGCTGTCCCACATTTCCGGCGCGACGCCGCAGGGTGCTGCCCGGCCTTGTCTGCGCCGCGCTGTGCTTCGCCGCCGCGGTGGGCTCCCAACTGGGCGCCGACCGCGCCCGCGGCGCGGATCGCGCCGACAGCGTGCTGTACCTGCCCAACGAGATGCTGCTCAAACACGCCACGGCCGGCCTCAACACCATTATCGCCGACTTTCTCTGGCTGCACTGCATCCAGTACGTCGCGATAGAAAACACCACCACACGCAATTTCACCTGGCTTGAAACGATGGCGCGCACCACGGTGCGCCTTGACCCCCACTTCAAGGACGCCTACCGCTACGGCGCGATTTTTCTGTCCGCGCTGAAAGCCGACGCCGAAGCCAGTTCCCGCCTGCTGTGCATCGGCATCCCGGAAAATCCCCGGGCCTGGGAACTGCCCTATGAAATGGGCATGAACTACCTGATGAACCGGCGCGAAGAACCCGACGCGCGGCGCTATGCCGCCTACTACCTGGGCATGAGCGCCGCGACCGGCCGGTCGCCCCAGTTTGTCGCCATCACCGCCGCCAAACTCCAGAGCGAGCAGAACCTCGACACGGTTGAGCAGGACATGTGGCTCCAAATGCTGGAAAGCCCGGACAAGCTCATGCGCGACCTCGCCGAGCGCAAGCTCAGGGAAATGCAGATTAAAGAGGTCGTTCCCCTGCTCGACCAGGCGGCGGGCATCTATCGCGACAAGACCGGCCGCTGGCCGGAGAGCATCGAAGACCTTCAGCGGGAGAAGATTGTGCAGGGGCCGCCACCCGACCCCGTGGGCGGCCGCTATTTCTTCGGTTCTGACGGAAAGGCCTACAGCACCACCCTGCTCGACAACCAGAAATCCGTGATGCAGGGGATAATCGAACAGGCCATCCGCGACTACCAGGACAGCAAGAGCCAGACGCCGCAATCCCTTGAAACGCTTGTGCAGGAGGGGCTGTTGACGGCCATTCCGCCGAACCCCTATCCCGGAAAAGGCTGGACCTACGACCCGGCCACGGGCACGGTGGAATAACCCGCCCGCTTTCCCCGCAACGCCTCGCGCTTGCGCCGGGCGGGGGCCGGACTATAGGCTATGCGCGGGACGCCGCTGCGGCATCCCTGACGTGAGTCCATTTCCAGGAGGTATGCCATGCGCGTGCTGGTGACCGGCGGCGCCGGATTTATCGGTTCCCACCTTTGCGAGAATCTTGTCGCCCGGGGTGATCAGGTGTGGGTGCTGGACGACCTGAGCACGGGCCGCTTCGAGAACATCGAGCATCTGCCCGAAATCACGACCATCATCGACTCCACGCTGAATCAGGAGATCGTGCGCGATCTCGTCCGCGAGGTCGATGTTGTCTACCATCTCGCCGCCACCGTGGGCGTGCAGCTTGTGGTCAACCACCCCATCCGCACGATCGTGAACAACATCCGGGGCACCGAGGTGCTGCTGGAGGAGACCTGCCGCTATCGCCGCCGCCTGCTGATCACCTCGACCAGCGAGGTTTACGGCAAGGGCGCGGGCGATGTGTTCCGGGAGGATGACGACCGCGTCATCGGGCCCACGAACCGCCTGCGCTGGTGCTATGCCGAGTCAAAGGCCATTGACGAGTTCCTCGCGCTGGCCTACTGGCGCGAAAAGCGCCATCCCGCTGTTCTTGTGCGCCTGTTCAACACCGTCGGCCCGCGCCAGACGGGCCGTTACGGCATGGTGATCCCGACCTTCGTGCGGCAGGCGCTGCTGGGCGAGGCGCTCACGGTTTTCGGTGACGGTTTGCAGAGCCGCTGTTTTGCCTATGTCGGCGACGTGGTGCCGGCTTTGACGGCGCTGATGGACGACACCAGGACCAACGGCGAGATATACAACATCGGCAGCAACCAGCGGGTGACCATCGAGGAGCTGGCGCGGCGCGTCATCGAGCTCACCGGGAGCCGGTCCACCCTGCGCTATGTGCCGTACGAGCAGGCCTACGGCCCCGGCTACGAGGACATGCGGCACCGGGCCCCCTGCCTCGACAAGATCGGCGCGGCCATCGGGTACACACCCAGCACCTCGCTTGACCAAATTCTCGACGTTGTCATTGCCAGCGTGCGCGAGCAGATTCGCCGGGGCGAATAAAGCTGCGTCAAGCCCCGAAAACGACTCGTCATTGCGAGCGAAGCGCGGCAATCTCTTGCCCGCGATGGCCCAAGCCCGGATTATGGTTCCAAGAGATTGCCGCGCTCCGCTCGCAATGACGAGATGAGATGCAGGTTGAACGCCCGGACAAAACATGCTAGCATCCGGTCTGAGGAGGCGTGTTTGGGCGGGTATGTGCCCGTTCGGACCGTCTCCGTCTGTTGGGTGTGGGTCATTATTATCCGTCAACCCGTCCTGTCCGCGCAGTGCGGCCGGGGCGCAGCCGGAGGGAGAGCAACATGACGTCTATCGCTGCATTAACCGCCTTCTCAGGAGTGTTCGCACTTGGTGTGATTTTCGCCATCTTCGGCAGCGTCAAGCTCAAGTTGCAGGAGCAACTCAAGATTGACGACGCCAAGGCCAGCCGACTGATCTCATCGCTGATGTTTAGTTGCCTGGTGTTTTCGCTGCTGATCGGCGCACTGACGCCGACACTCGGTTTCCGGAATGTGGGACTCATGGGCTTTGCAGCCGGGGCTTTGTGCGTATGGTTGCTGGCCGCGACTCCAACCTACGCCGGGGCGCTGACCGCGTTTATCGCGCTGGGTTTCGCCGCGATGTGCGTGAACACGGTCGGCAACACGCTCGGGCCGCAGGTGCTGTTCGACGGCAAGAACCCGGCGGCCGCGTCCAATCTGATGAACGTGTTCTTCGGTGTCGGGTCCTTCCTCACGCCCCTGATCATCGGCAACCTGATCGGCAAGGCCGGCTACAAAGTCACGCTGTGCATTATCGGGTTGCTGCTGGCCATTCCCATCGCGTGGACGTTAATGGCGACTAACCTGCCCTCCGCCGGAAAGCCCTTTGATTTCGAGCGCGCAATCAGCCTGCTCAAGAATCCCGCCGTGCTCATGGGCGGCGCCGCGCTGTTCTGCTACATCAGCCTTGAGGCAACGCTGGGCGGCTTCCTGACCACCTATCTGGCCGACCACAAGGTGGACGCCGGCAAAGTCAACAACTACCTGTCGCTGTTCTGGATCATGATCATGCTGGCCCGTTTGTTCACGGCCGGTCTCGGCGCGTATGTGCTCAAGGATGCCGGTCCGATGTTCTTCAAGGTTTATGTTCCCATACTGGCACTAGTTGCCGCGGGCTCGCTGATGATGATGGTCAGCGCCAAGAATGCCGGGGCGGCCATTCTGGCCATGCTGATCACAGGCTTTGCCTTGGGGCCGTGCTTCCCGACACTGGTCGGAGTGACCTTCAGCAAGACCGGCGCGAGCGCCGAAGTGTTCGGCACGATCTTCGCCATCGGCCTGCTCGGCGGCATCTTCACGCCGGGGTTGATGGGCACATACTCCGCCTCCGGCAACATCCGCGGGGGCATGAAGGTTCTTGCTGGAATGGCAGTAGGCCTGCTGGTCCTCTCCGCCGTGCTGGGCCTTGGCATCGCGGACCTGCCAGTCGCCAAGTAACGCGACTGAATTTGTTTTTCGCCGCGGCCCGGGGCAACACGCCCCGGGCCGCGCTGTTTTCTGCCGGAAGCGGCGGCGCGCCAATGGACCCGGCGGCTGGAATTTGGCATAATCTAGTTGAAGACATTTCACACGACGGTAATGAACTTGCCTGTGGCACTTGACGCTGCCATGGAAACGCGTAAACGGAACGACATGCGAACACATCAGGAAATAGACAAACGCAGCCTTGTGCTGGCCCAAGCCGTTGCGGACCGGATTGACCGGGACCCACAGCGGGAGGGATTGCGTCTCGCGCGGGAGAATTGTGCACACTGGTTGGAGCGGAATGCCTCCCCCGCCATTATTGAGTGGCAACTGCTCCTGGGACAGGAATGGGAAAGCGTTCGCAGGGTGCTGTTGGATAAGGGCGAACTGGGTCAGCGGCTGCGCCAGAGCAGTCCGTTTTGCGGCATTTTGACCCCCAGAGAGCGTTGGGACATCTACAGGCGCTTTAGCGATGAAAAGTGCCTCGGCCTCCTCGATGTCTCCGGTTCGGACCTGTGCTCCGTAACCCCGTTGGGGTAAAGACAAGGAGGGTCCTTTCCCCAGAATCTTTCCCCAATGCCTCTTCACGGGCTTTCTTGGTGCGGTCCTTCGGGCCGACGCATAAGGCTATGCCGCATCCACAAACCGCGCCGCTGTCGCGGGGGCGCGCTTTCTTGGGCTATAATGGGCGGCGTCGGGACCTTTAACCAAGCAGAAGGATCTACTTTCATGTATATCGGACGGATTGTCAGCGTCGCCCAAACCCCTGACGGGCGCCTGTGCGCCATATACCGCGTTTCCAGCCGTTCCTTTCCCAACAGGACTGCGGTAATCGGGGCGGACAAGGTGAGCATAGTGCCCAAACCCGGCCATGAACTGGACGTCCAGAAGAACCCCTACATCGCATACAACTGCGTGCGTGTCGTGTGCGGTGGCGCGGTGGCCGTGGTCACCAACGGCAGCCAGACCGACTCGATTGCGGAAAAAATCGATCAGGGCATGGCCCCGCGCGACGCCATCACGCTCTCCTCCCTCCTCTTGGATTATGAAAAGGACAGCTACAACACGCCGCGCGTCAGCGCCGTGGTGGACAAGCGGGACGGGTCCGGCTGGCTGGGCATTGTCCGCCATGACGGGATCCAGGTGGAGCGCGTGGCGCTCAAGCCCGGCCGCCTCTGCTATGTGGCCACCTACGAAGAAAACCGCGTCCTGCCCGCGTACGGGGACGCCTTCCCCGTGGGCGCCGTTCAGGACGCCTGCGACTACATTCTCGGCGAGGGCGTTTTTGCCGCGCGCATGAACCCGGTCACCGCCGTGGCCGCCATGTCCGCCGAGGGCGGATTCAACCTGTTTGCCAAGGACGCCCCGGCCGAGTGACTTGGTGGCTGGGACGTGACCGGACGATGTCCTCAAGTCCCCCTTTGAAGGGGGACTTAGGGGGATGTCCAGCATGACCAAGGAGTGCCTTTACGATGACCTCCGAATATGTGTCCCCGCTTGTGGAACGGGTGGCCACGAAAGAAATGGCCCGCCTGTGGAGCGCCGACCGGAAATTCTCCACGTGGCGGCGCTGC
>CAIUWO010000713.1 GCA_903902895.1 Candidatus Hydrogenedentota bacterium
CAGTAAAAGTACGACGGTAGTCCTGTTCATTTTTCAATTCCTTGCGTGTTGAATGCGGATGACGCGATTGACTATAAGAAAAGGACTTAGGTTTCGATCGACTTCTCTGATCCCACCATAGAAGGCCCGTGTCTTTCTTGTCCTCGTTCCCACGGTCCGCTGTGGGAATGCAGACATTGTATCCTTTCTCACTTCGCCTGTCCGTCGTCATGCGCTGCAAGCACGGCGATTCTCTGGACAGCCATCAGCTCCTTGAGGGTCTTCTGGATTGCGGCATCGGCATCGTTCTTCATCGTTTTCCCCCGCGCGCCGAAGAGGCCGCGACGTTAATTCAACCATATGATCAGAAGATGGCCCTGGACCGGCAAATGGCTTCTCCGCCGAAGACTATTGGCAGTACCAAGGCTCGACGTTGAGAGCTCCGGAACGGGCAGCGCTATCCCATTACGATAGCCTTTACTCCACCACGCAACTGAACGCAAACAGCCGGTGATCCTGGCGTGGGCCGTTGAAGTTGGCCGTCTTGATTAACAGCTCGTTCTCGCCCTTTTTCAGTTTCGCCGGAATCCGTGCGATCACGAATTCATTGTCGTCCTGCCGCAGGGCCTGGAGTTTTTTACCATTCAACCATACCATCATCCAGTCGTCATAGCCGAGACGGAGTATGACTTTCTCGTTCCTGTCCGCCGTGATAGCCGCGCGGGCGTAGGCTGACACTTCTGTTTGCGCCTCCGTCCCTTGCCGGTAATGCGGCCACAGATTTAGCCAGGTATGATCTGTCTGGATCGTATGAACCTGGAAATTCTCAAAAGCATCCGGCCACGGGGCTTTGAGGCGTTCTGGAAATTCAGATCGTTCAAAGGCATCCCAGTCCCGGTTGCAGGGGAACGTGCCCGTACTCTGCCAGCATGCCGGGGTGCGCACCGCGGGCGTCTGGCTGTCCACTTTGCGGTAGTAATAGACCACCGACTCCGTGTCATCGGCGCGGGCGCCGCATTTCAGCGACAGCGAGGACTGGAACCGGATGGCGTCCGCGGCAAAGAACCGGAAAATCACCCCTTCCTGATCATGGCGGCCGCGCCAGCGATGGTAGGGCGAACCGAACCAATGGCGCATCTCTTCCTGGTATCCCCAGAACCCGCCAAAATCATCCTCTTCATTTTTTCCACGGATGAAATGCGGGTCAGTTTCGCCGTCAATCAGCCAGTACTGCCCGCTGGTGTGGTAAATCATGTCGGACTGATCCCGCTGCCGCAGCCCCTTGAAGATCGCGGCCACAAACCCGCTGCCGCTGATATTGGCCATGGGAAACAACACCCTGGCATTATCGGGCAGCGTGGTGGCGGGAAACTGGCGGCTGTGCACCGCATGGAAGCGGTAACCGCTGATTTTGGTGTCCGCCGGATACTGCTGCCAGTCGACATACGCCGCGATGCTTTGTTCCTCGCCAAGGGGGGTAACACTGATGCGGCAGGCGTGCTGAAACGGGATGGGAAAGCGCATGGAATAGCCGGTCTGCCCCGTCAGGTCGCCCGTGCTCATGGGACACACTTCAATCATTGGTGATTCGAGACGGTAGGTATACTGATCCAGCAACACGCCAAAGAACGGCCGCATGTTCATGCGCACCTGCGGCTGTGGCGCATCATCCACCCGGATTTCGATCAGGCATTCCGGCACCTGGGGATAATTCAGCAACCAGATGTATTTGACACAGCCAGGTCCTTTGGCGTTGAAAATGTCAAAGGATTGCCCGGCGGGTGTCTTTTGCGCGGAGTTGTAGCGCTGCGAGCGATATGCTTCCGGCATGCTGATCAGCGGAAAATGGGGATCCGCCACGGTCGCCGGCTCCGCAGGCACGGGGAAGCATAGAACGATCATCAACGCCGTCAGGATATACCATGCGGTATCTTTAAACATATATTCGGCCTTTCTTCATACCGTGAGCGGCGCACCCTGTCGTTCCCGAAAACCCATCCGCACTTATTTTCGGTCATTCTGATAGCATATCCTATTGCGGGCGGGAGCTCAACCCGGTGTTTTGATCTGTGGAGTTCGGCGGCGATTCATCCCTCGAGGGCCTCAACGCGCATCTGCCCATGACCAGTCGCGTTCCACTTGTAGGGGAGTGGCGAAAAAGGGGCAGGAGACTTGCAGTATGTGGCTATGCAGCGCGGCGTTCGTAGCGGTGATGAAGTCCGCCGACCTGCGGCACCGGCGTGACTTCACCCTGGTCGGGAGTTTGGACCGGGCTGGTGACCGGGCTGTCCATCTCAAGTGAGAGATGGGTGCGGGACTGATTGTAGTACTCGACGTATGACTTGAGAAACCCGCACGTCCGGTTCGACGAGGGGAGGGGCCTCAAAACCCCTTCCTACTCTACTGTAACTATCGTAACTCCCCTTCGGGCGATGCGGTCTGTCCTATCGGGCTGGTCAGCCTACTAGACCGGGCGCTTCACCTGAAGCTGTCGCAGGCGGATATCCGAGAGCTCGGCCCGGCCGCGATCGACGAACAGTCCGAACCGGCCGCCCAGGCCCCGGTAACGGCAAAACGCCAGCCGCAATTCGTCATTCACATAAATCTCGACGTGTTCGAGCCGCTGCACGACCTTGAGCCGGGTTGGCACATCGCGCTTTACAGGCGTCTGGCGGCTTTCCATGAACTCGAAATCCTGCGCCTGTCCATAGAAAACACTCTGCGCGGCCTGGTCCAGCCCGACGATGGCTCCGGCATGGGGATTCTCGATACGCAAGGCCAACCCGGCGGCCACGGCTGTTTCCAGGCGCACGGTCGCCTCGAAAATGAAACTGTCTGCCGCGGCATCGAACGGCAGGATCTGCCAGCCCGCGTCGGCCTGACCGGTCACGGTCTCTCCGACATTCCAGGTTGCCGACGGCATGTTGAATTCCCAGTTATGCAAATAGATCTGGCCATCATCGAGGATCGGTAATTTCCGGTCCGGCGCAATGATTTCCTGGATGACATACCGTTCGATCCGGTCGCTGTATGCGGCGTAAAGCCGGTCGCCGTCGCTGGCCAGGCGCTTGGGCGTGCTTAGGCTGCCGACCAGGCAATACCCGCCGTGATCGACCAGCCCGTCGCGCTCCCAGTCGGTGTAAAGCGAATATCGTTCCCCCTCGAAGGCGACCGAGCGGCAGGAGAGTGGCACCCCCGTGCGCGCGCCCAGAAAGACGTTGTCGTCCAGCTCTCGGTAGGGGCCTTCGGGCCGGTCGGCGACGGCGAAAATCGTCCCGTGGGTGACGTTGGGATCCGAAAAAATGCCCCGGTTGCCATAGGTATTGCCGGTCAGGCAAGTCATAAACCAGCGGCCGTTCAGCTGAAAAACGTCAGGCACTTCGATGGTGCAATATTTATCGGGAGCAAAGGCCGGGGCGCGATGTTCCCAATGAATCAGATCCCTGGAATAAACGCAGGCGATGACGGCCGTCCGGGGCTGCACGGCGGCCGGTTTGCGCGTGGCATAAAAGCCGTACCATCCCGCGCCGGCCGGGTCGCGCGCAACGACCAGGTCGCGGCAGTCGAGCACACCGGGGATCGGGTCTCCAACCGTGGCATACCACTTCGGATCGGGCACGATGACGGGATTGCCCGGATAGCGCGTCCACTCGTAGCCATCGGGCGACAGCGCCAAGCCCATCCGCTGGATGCGTCCGCCATCGGTGCGGTTGCGCATGGTGTAATAGAGATGCCCTTGGCCTTCATGCCAGAGGGCGCATCCGGTGTATGCGTAAAGGTCGTCGATGGGATTGGAGGGGTCTGGTCCAAGCACCGGCGGGCATTCCTCCCAGTCGATCAGGTTGCGTGAGACGGCGTGGCCGATCATGTCCTGGTTTTCAGGCGGGATGGTCGCGCCCGGCCGCAGCCGCTGGAGGTGATACGCATGGACAACATCGCCGATGGGCATATACCAGGTGTCCCACATGAACAGGTTCTTCGGGGCGTAATTCATTCCGCGAGCAAGTGTCATTGGATCGGAATTTTTTTTCGGCTGGGTCTTGGAATTATTTTGTGGTGCACACGCCAGCCGCAAGGGCCTGATCGCGGCGGTGGCCAACATGGCCGTCATGGATGAAAGAAATAATCGTCGTTTCATAGATGCCTGCCTTATCTACTCGGTGGACCCTGAATGTCGTACACCTTCGTATTGAATTCCACTCGACAGTACGGGTTGGCGATTCTCGGGTAGTCATTCGTGGCGATCTCCTGGCCTTCCACCTTGAGCGGATCGGTCCAGGAGAACTCCATGGCCGTATGGTCAAAATATTCATCCGTGGTCCAAGGCGGGCCAAATGAAGGACTTGACTTATGAAATCTCGCTGATTCTGGACCGAACTTTCTGAGTATAGCAGATGTTAGAGTGTTTCCAATGGGGCAAAAGCGCATTTTGAACGCAGCTCTCCCGTCTGAACGGCGCAAACAGAGCAAAATATAACCCTTTGAAAACCCGGCACTTACAGTTCGGCTGAATATTTTGACCATAGGGCCTGGTATCTTCTGCGTCCTGTTCCCACCCGATGCCCATGCCCCGTGCCTCCAGCATGGTAAGCCATCAGGCGTACGAAAGGCTGTCGCCAAGATTCGTGTGGCGTAGGACTAATAACAACGGCTAACCAGCAAAGAATCTGACGCCTTGAGCAGTGATTTGAAAAAGATGAAAAAGATCGCGGAAACCTGATGAGCCCTTTTAGTCATGTGGGTATAACACAGTAAATCGCTGCTTTTGCGCGATTGTGGGACAGATGTCTTCGTGCGGACCACCGCTTGCGAAAACCTCCCGCAAGGCATTCAGATAGTCGAAACCGGCCAGCGTGGATGGCATCAAGAAATGGCCTTCGCCAAATTCGTTCCAATTAGCAAGCATGATCATCCGTCGCCCCAACGATTCAGCAGGCAAGGTCGGAAGGAACTCGTCCCGTGCCCACACCGCCAACGCCTCGTAGTCCCGCACAGGAAGCCAACCGCCATCCTTCAC
>CAIUWO010000714.1 GCA_903902895.1 Candidatus Hydrogenedentota bacterium
CAGTACGCCGGTGTACTGGTCGATCTCGTCATAGCGCGGATAGACGCACCACTGGGCCTGTTCGTGCGCGATGACCGGCGCGGAGCAGCCTTCCAACGCGGCGCTGTAATCAAAGTCCGTCGAGGGTCCCCAGAACTGCTTGTTGTTGTGCAGTCGCAACGGGATGCGTTTTCGTTCCGGCAGTGCGTGGAAGTCGCTCACGTCCAGTTCGGGCCAGCCCGCGCAGGTGGTGTACAGGTGGCGCGGGTCCTTCGCCTTCCAGCGCGCGATGATGTCGGTGAGGAAAGCGTTCATGTTCTTGCCCGACGGCTCGTTGCCCGTGGCCAGGAAGCAGAACGACGGGTGGTTGCCGTAGGCGTCCAGGATGCGCTCGCTCTCGGCGCGGATATACTCATCCGTGTCGGCGTGCGTGCCCAGTTCGGTCCACACCGGCGTCTCGATCTGGAAGGTCATGCCCAGCAGGTCCGCGGCGAGGAACGCCGCCTCCGGCGGGCACCATGAGTGGAAGCGGATGTGGTTGACGCCGTAGGCCTTTTGGGTGAGCAACAGTGTCATCCATGCATCGAAGTCCATTGGCGGATGGGCCGTCAGCGGGAAAATGCAGCATTCCAGGTTGCCGCGCACGAAGTAGGGCTTGCCGTTTAATGTCAACTGTGTGCCGTTGCGGCCGATATCGCGGAAAGCAAAGACCGCGCCGTTGGTGTCGGTCATGCTCCGCCCCCCCGCCTGGACGGACAGGCCAACTTCCAGCGAACTTTGCACCAGAACCCCCGCCCGTATTGCCTCGTTGCGCGAGGCCGGAACGTTTTCACCCCATAGCGGCGTGTCCTCCGGAAGGCTGAGAGCGAACTCCACGTCCGCGGTGGTGCCCTTCGCCACCGCAACGGGCGTCTTTGTCTGAAGGGTGCGCTCCTGGAAGTCTTGCTGCGTTGTTGCAACGGTGCAGCGAACCAGAACTTCCCCCACCGCATCCTGTTCGCTGGTGTTTGCAACGCGCACCCGTACCTTGACCGTCTTGTCGGCCGTATTCGGATAGGCCTGGACGTCGGCGATGTAGACCGGGTCGGTGGCCTTGAGCGCCATGTGGCCGATCACGCCGTTCCAGTTGGTTTGCGTGTGCTCGGTGATCGAGTGGGCGTTCATGCCCACGTAGAATTTCACCCGGTTGTCGATGCACAGCGTGATGCGGTGGCTGCCCGGTTTGAGCGAAATGCTCAGATCATGGACCTGCGGCGCGCAGAGGCTGTCCTGCGTGCCCAGGAACTTGCCGTCCACCCACACCCGCGATTCCCAGTGGCAGCGCTCGAGAAAGAGCGTAATGCGTTTCCCGGCCCACTCGGCCGGAATGGTCACGTCGCGCTCGTACCACGCTGCACCGACATATTCGTGGAGCCGGCTGAGGTATTCGACGTGGCGCTTCTCGTTGGGGATGCCCTTGCCGTTCTCGTCCATCGAGCCCGGCAGGTTTACGGTGTCGCCAGAGACTCCGTCGGCCGTCCATCCCTCGGTCAGGCCCTTGTTGTCGGGGTCCATGCGGAAGCGCCATTCGCCCGCAACAGAGAGTGTGTCGTTGTCGCCCGCCGCAGCGGCCCAAGCGGCCGCCAGGCACAGGACTATCAGGCAAAGCATTCGTTTCATCGCAAGACCCTCCATGGATTTTGAAACACTGACCAGCGGGCGCGGCGGTCTTCAATCCCCCTTTGAAGGGGGTGCCGCGAAGCGGCGGGGGATGTTGAGTTCGGGTGTTCATGATTACCCCACATCCCCCGGCCCTTCGGGCCTGCCCCCTTCAAAGGGGGATTAAACGCGGCGTTACCCGCTCCGCCATTGTCATTCGTTTTATCGATTAAACTGTGGTTCCTCGTGCGTCAAACAATGCACCGTGCCCAGGCCCCACACGAGGTCAACGGCGTGCACACCCACAACCACATGCCCCGGAAAGGCCTCGGCGATGATGCCCAACGCCAGACGGTCATTCGGGTCGTTGAATGTGGGCACGATCACGCGGCCGTTGGTAATGAGGAAATTGGCGTAACTCGCGGGCAGGCGCATACGGTCAAACAGCACCGGCGCGGGCATGGGCAACTCAATCACGTTGAGCTTCTCACCCTGCAGGCGCTCGCGGTTTTCTTCCAGCGGGGCATAATTCGCATCGCCGGTGTTCTTCTCGCGGCAGAGCAGCACGGTGTTCTTATTGACGAAGCGGCACAGATCATCGACATGGCCGTGCGTGTCGTCGCCCGCGATGCCCCTGCCGAGCCAGACAACCCGCTTGATGCCGAGATACTGCGCGAACAGCCCCTCGTAGTCCTCGCGGGTGAAGCCCTGGTTGCGGATTTGCGTGTGCGGGTCCAGCAGGCACTCCTCGGTGGTGAGCAGCGTGCCCGCGCCGTTCGAGTCAATCCCGCCGCCTTCCAGCACCACGTGCCGCCCGCGCCATTCCGGCTTCTCCAGTGGCAGCCCCAAATGCCGCGCGCAGCGTGGCGGCCATTTGGCGTCAAGCTTGTGGTTGTCGTATTTGGCCCAGCCGGTGAAGCGGAACCCCACTGCTCGTCCCGTGCCGTCCGGCGCGGCGACGAACGCGGGGGAGATGTCGCGCATCCAGCCGCGGTCGATGGGGAACTCGATAATCTCGACGCGCTCCGAATCGAGCCCGGCG
>CAIUWO010000715.1 GCA_903902895.1 Candidatus Hydrogenedentota bacterium
CAGGATGTTGGGCTTGCCGGGATCTGTGTCCGTGGCACGGAGCGAAGGAGTCACCAGCGACGAAATGGCCGTGGTAGCCAACATTTTGTTGAACTGTCGTCTGTCCATGCAGCAAACCCTCATACTGAATGAAAGGCCGCTTTCAGTCCCCCTTTGAAGGGGGTGCCGCGAAGCGGCGGGGGATGTTAGTCCTCAGGTATGGCCGGGGGAAACATCCCCCGGTCGGCTTTCGCCGACCACCCCCTTCAAAGGGGGACCTAAGACCTGCCGCGCCCCCGGAGTTGGCTTCACGCCCCGCTCTCCCTGTCCAGGTGCGCCAGCAACCGGTGCAGCAGGGCGACGGTTTTGGCGTCGCGGATGCTGTACTCGCGCAGCGCGGCGCGCACTTGGTCCAACGACATTTCCACGAGTTCGATGCGCTCCTCTGTTTCGAGGCGCTGGGCGGTCTTGGTCAGGTCAAAGGCCAGGTACAGGTGGATGACCTCGGAGCAAAAACCGACGGAGGCGAAAATGGACCCGGCCGAAATGATGCTGCCGGCGATATGGCCCGTCTCCTCCTCCAGTTCGGCGATGCCCCGCGCGAGCGGGTCCTCGTTTCCTTCCAGTTTTCCGGCGGGCGCCTCAAGCACGTACTGGTCCAGCGCAATGCGGAACTGGCGCACGAGGATGACGGAGTGTCCCGTGTAGGGCAGGATGCACACGCCTCCCGGATGCTCGATCACCTCGCGGTGGGCGAGGCTGTCGTCGTCGAGGGTGACCTGGCCGACGCGCAGTTTCACCACGCGGCCGTCATAGAGGATGCTGCTGTCTTTCCAGATTTCCATGCGCGCGCTTTCCGGGTTGAAGGATGGTAGACGCGCGCATTATAGCACCGCATACCCGCTAAAGAACCGCTTGGGGACTGCCACCGATTTCACGCCAGGCGCCCGATTCCGTCAGCCAGGACTCCGCCATGAAATCGGTGGCTGTACCCGTGCCCGCGAGGATACTGGCATGTGGTTTCACGGGTACAGGCACCTGTTCCCGGGCCGGACGGCGTTGACAAATACCAGGCATGAGGCGGGAACAGGAGCCAGTCCCCCAGCGGGTATGGTGCGCTCCGTTCCGCTTCGCGGAACTTCACCCACCCCACAAATACTATCGCCTTCCAGTTTCCGGCTTGGGCTCTGTCAGGGCCGCCTCGGCCTCGTGGGCCATCGCGGTAATCTGCGACACAACGCTTTCGACAAGACCGGGGTCGCTGGCGACATAGTCGTGGTGGCGGTATTCGACGCTGCGGCAGGGGGGTTGGCGCACGATGCTCTCGCGGCCGCGCAGCCTGCTAAAGAGCAGGCGCGCGTACTCGAGCGCGCCGGTGGCCACGAGCGCGGCCGCCGCGATGCGGTCGGACAGCTTGGGCCTGCCCAGCACCTTGCGGTACAGGCGCATCGCCTCCAGTGCCTTGCGGCGCGCGGCGTTGTTCGGCGCGTAGACGAAGGCGGCCCACAGCGCGGGCCGCGCGTTGGCGGCCATGCGCGACATCATCAGGATGCGGGCCTTCATGAAGCGGTCGGCGCCGGCCTTTTCAGCGGGCTCGTAGCGCAGCGTTTCGGCGTTCCATGCCAGCCCGTCGCGCTGGCGCTGCTGGTAGTCGGCGCGGGCCTGCCTGAGGCCGCGGATCAGCGTGAGCGCCATGTTGAGCACGCCCGGGCCGCCCTTGCGGTACTTGCGCTTGAACGCGCCGAGCAGGATGCGCGCGTGGTCTTTGGGGTCGGGGAAGTTCGGATGGTCGAAGACCAGCTCGCCCTGGCCGTGCTGGTGGCGGTAGGGCACGTTGCGCAGGCGGTTTTCCGACTTGACCTGCTCGTAGAGCGCCGTGCCGGGCAGGGCGGTGTAGTTCATGAACTGGGTCAGGCTCGAATTGAGGCTGATGACCCAGTCGATGTCCTCCTGGATGGTCTTTTCGTCGTGGTGGTGCTGGAACAGGATCATGGACGCCTGCACGATGATGCCCTTGCCCTGCAGCTCGTTGATGAGCTCCTTCAGGTCGATGCCGGCCGTCTTTGCGTGCTTGTTCGACTTGGACTCGACGCCGATCCAGACCATGCGCACGCCCAGACGCACGAGGAAATCCACGCCGAGCTGCTTGATCGTTTCGGCCGAGGAGAACAGGTCGAAGACGTAGGGCTTGCCGTGCCCCTCCATTTCGGTCAGCAGTTCGCGCGCGCGCTGCGGGCGTTTCAGGAAGTTCTCGTCCATGACACTGAAACCGGTGGCCTTCTTTTCCTTCTCGGCGCGGCGGCAGGCGTCGAAAACCTCGCGGCCCGTGTGCAGCAGCGGCACGTAGCACTTCTCAAACTTGTGCGAGGTGATGCAGAAGTCGCAGCCGTTCTCGCAGCCCAGGCCGGGCATGAGGATGCCGCCGCGCGGTTTTGTCGCGTAGCCGTAGAGCGTCTCAAAGGCCGGGCCGATCAGCGCCGGATGGCGCAGGGGCGCGTTCTCGTCCTCGCCGAAATACTTGCGCAGCCAGCGAACACCCTCGCCGTGGCACACCTCGTCGTGGGGCACATGGGACTGGAGGTCGGGAAGGATTGTGCCGTAGCCGCCGAGAATGATCTTGATCCCGGGATGGGCGGCGCGGATGTGGTCGGCCATGCGCCGCGCCTTGAGCACGTTGGGCGTGATAAAGCTGATACCGACGTGGGTGTAGCCCTTGTTCAATTCGGCGGTGAAGTCTTGCCACTTTGGGAAATCAAGCACCGTTGTGGACACATTCAGGTTCTCGGCCATCATGTACAGGCCGAAGCTCCAGTAGGATTGGCGCGGTGAGTGAATGCCCTGCGCGCGGGTGATCTGGTTGTTGAGCAGTTCCATCTGGCAGCCCAGGTCCTCGGCCCATTCGTCCTTGACGCCATAGGGTCCAAACACGGCGGTCAGCAGTAGTTTCGCTTTTTTCATGGTGGTCAAAGCCTCAGGGGTTGCCGGCGCCGGTGGCGGTCTCGGGCGGCACAAAGTAGGTTTGCCGCCGTGCCCCGTCGCGCACGAACCCGTTGAACAGCACTTCAAGAATCACCGGTATGTCATCCCGCAGCGGGTATTCCATGCCCGAGCGGAACCACTTGCGCACAACCCCGTCAATGAAACCCAGCATGCCGTAGGCGACCGTGTGGAAACTGACCGTCTTCAGCACGCCCCCGGTGTCCATGGCGGCGACGCGCTCCTTGATCATCGGAAAGTCCGCGATCAGGTACTCATAAAACATCGTTTGGCGGCTCGCCTTGCCGTTGAGGCCCTCGGCCTGGATCAGGCGGTAGAGCGAGTGGTTTTCCTCAATGAAATACACCCACTGCTCGACAAAGACGCGCAGTTGGTCCACCACGTCGCCCCCGCTGGCGAAGGCGCTTGTGAAGCGCTCGGTAATGCGGTGGCTCGTTGCCTTGAGCAGGTGATCCAGCAAATCCTCTTTGCTCTCGAAATAGCGGTAAACGGTTCCCTTGGCCACGCCCGAGGCCGCCGCGATTTCGTCCATCGTCGATTCATGAAATCCGCATTCGGTGAACACCTTGAGCGCCGCGTCGAAAATCTTGCGGCGCTTGTCGTCGGGGTTCCGCTTGCGGCCGGCCACCTCTTCCTCCGCATCCTGCGGCAGGTCCATCAGCCGGCGGAGCCGGACAAGCGGCAGCGCCACCGAGCCCATGCCCAGCGCTTCGGACTCGTCCGCTGCGGCCTGGAAAAGCGCGCGCGACGCCGCATCAAGGCCGCGCTCTTCGAGGTAGACGAACACCGCCTCCAGATACTCCGACAGCCAGCGGCCCGCATCCTCGCGGTCCGTGAGGGACTCGCGCAGGAACTGGCGGAACTCCGTCTCGTTCAGCCGCCCGTCCGGGGTGAAATAGCGCCCCAACTCCGCGTAGAAGCCGAGTCGGCGTCCCCCTGACTTGATGTGCCGCATGTCTTGAGTGGCCATGGATGCTCCTGTGTGTCTTGGAAATGAACTGACGGGTCAGTCATTATTATAGTTTCTACCAATCAGCAGAGCAATATTTTTCTCGCAACCTCTTGACTTTTCGCAAAAATTGTATTAAAGTACTAATACAATCTTGGTCCGAGCACACGGAGCCCAAAAATATGCAACTGCACATCTCACCGAAGGATGGCACGCCGATCTACGCGCAGATCATCGGCCAGATAAAGCACTTGGTGGCCGCAGGCCGGCTGCGGCCGCATGAGGAGCTGCCGCCCGTGCGCGCATTGGCGGCCCAGATCCTGGTCAACCCCAACACGGTTGCGCGGGCTTACCGCGAACTGGAGTCGGCGGGTGTGGTGTACACGCGCCAGGGCGCGGGCACCTACGTGGCCGAGGGTGGGTCGCCCCTGGCTGAACGGGAACGGCTCCGCCTGCTGGCGGGCAAGGCGGACGCGCTGCTGGTGGAGGCGGACCATCTGGGATTTACCCTGGCGGAAACCATGGAAATACTGCGCGAGCGGGACGCCGCGCTTCGCAATGAAAGGGAGAACGGTCATGCAGCATCCTGAAATGAGTCAAGGAAACGCCCCGGTGGTGGCCGTGAACGGTCTGGTGCATCGCTATGGCAAGAAGGTCGCGCTGGACGGCGTGACGCTGGAGGTGCCCCGGGGCCGGGTCTTCGGCCTGGTGGGCGAAAACGGCGCGGGAAAGACCACGCTGATCCGCCACTTGCTTGGCCTGCTGCGCCCGGACGCGGGCACCGTAAGCGTGTTCGGCACAGACCCGGTGGCGGACCCGGTGGGGGTGCTGTCCCGCATCGGCTGCCTGTCGGAGGACCGCGACCTGCCCGACTGGATGCGCGTGGACGAGTTGATACGGTACACGCAGGCGTTCTATCCCGATTGGGACGAAAACTACGCGGAAGAGTTGCGCGAACTGTTCATGCTCGACGGACGCACCAAGGTGCGCAGCCTGAGCCGCGGCGAGCGCGCCAAGGCCGCCCTGCTCTGCGCGCTGGCGTTCCGCCCCGAACTGCTGGTGCTCGACGAGCCCTCGTCCGGGCTTGATCCCGCCGTGCGTCAGGACATACTTGAGGCCATTCTGCGCGACGTGGTGGCCGAGGGGCGCACGGTCCTCTTCTCATCGCACCTGCTCGACGAGGTCGAGCGCGTGTCCGACATCGTTGCCATGATCCACCACGGCAAAGTCGTGCTGTGCGGCCCGCTCGACGACATCAAGGCGGCCCACCGCCGCGTGGTGCTGCATTTCGAGGAGGCCCCCGCGCGCCGTCCCGAAGGGCATGGCATCATCTCCGCCAAGGGTTCTGGCCGCGAGTGGACGCTGCTGTGCGACGGTGCCAACGGCGCGGCGCAGGCCGCCGCGGCAGGGCTTGGGGGCCGCATCATTGAAGAATGCGTGCCGTCGCTGGAGGAAATTTTCCTGGCCCGCGTGCTCCGTGACCGGCCCGTCGCCGCCGAAAACGGCGGCAACGGCAAATGAGGGAGGACATGGTCATGAAAGACAAACCAAGCAGGCTGCGGCCCTTCGCCAACCCCACGGGGGCGCTGCTCTGGGAGCAGTGGCGGATGTTTCGCCCCTTTCTTGCCGGCGCGGTGTTCATGGCGGCCGCGGGGACGCTGGGCCTGTATGTCAACGTGCTCCAGGACATGGTGTCCAGGTCGGACGCGCTGCTCCTTTCTGATTTTGTGCGCCGTTTGTGCAGCGTTTTCCTGCCGGCGCTGTTCTGCGCCAATTTCGCCGGGGGTGTCTCCTTTGCCCAGCGCCTGTACCGGCTGCCGGTCTCGACGCGCCGCATGGTGCTGTATGTTGCCGTGCCGCGACTGGCATTTCTGCTGCTGACGCTGCTGGTGCTGCTCGGGTTCCGCATGCTGCTCCTGGGCGCGCCGGACTGGGACGGAGAACTGCGCATGACGGTGCTCAGCGTGCTGGCCCTTGTGGCGGGCCTGGCCGTGTCGTGGTCGCTTGGTGCCGTCGGGGACTGGATGGCCATATGCGCCCAAACGGTTGTCATCGGCGTTGCATACGCCCTCTTTGACATTCTTGGAGACAGGGATGTCCGGCAATTTCTCGGCCCCGATATTTTGTGGCCCCTTGCCGGACTGTGGGCGGTGCTCGGATCTTTTCTCATTTTCGCCGGACCCGACAGGGCGCGCAGCGGGATAAGTCTTCTGCACCGGCTGCGGCGCGGCGGACGGGCTTCCGCGAAGGTGCGGGCGCTGCCCGGCGGGTCAATGCGGCTTAAACGTTTCTCCTCGCCCTTCGAGGCGCAGGCGTGGTATGAGCGGCGGACGCGCGGTTATGCGGGCGCTCTCTACCCCCTTCTTTTCATGACCGTTCTGGCGCTTCTCATTCTCAGGGCGGACCCAATCGGCGTCACCGGCTTTCTTCCCGCGTTCATGATTACGGCGTGCCTTGCCGCGCTGACTGTGGGCGCATGCTTTGTCGTGACGGCGGCCCGCCGCCTGATGGAGGCGCACCGGGTGCGCGCGGGCCGGTTCCGCTTTCTCGCGGCAAAGCCCATATCCACGCAGGACCTTGCCCGTGTCCGGTTGCATGCCATGCTGCGCGGCGCGGAAACCGCCGTTCTGTTCGCCCTGGCCGTGGTGATGGTTTTCTGGCTGCTGCCACCCATGCCGGTGCTGCTTTCCCTGCAGGTCTGGCCGCTCTGGCTGGCCGAGGCATACCAGGCGGCCAACGGCACCGTGCTTACATGGGCATTGGTGTGGGTGCTGCTGGTGTGGCTCTCCGCAAGTCTGACCGCCGTCAGTTCGCCGCTGGTGTTGGCGTTGCTTGCCGTCTTTCCCCTGCTCCGCCTGGGCAGTGTGTATGGGCCGGTCGCGGCGTTCATGAACAATGGCGGCGATGTTGCAGTCATCGCATTTTGGGGGCTTGGTCTGCTGGGCCACGCGGCGCACCTGTTCTTCCGGGCGCACCGCCGCGAAATCTTGTCGCCGGTGACCATGCTGCTGTGCCTGGCCGTCTATGCGCTGCTGGCAAAACTGCTGGTGACACCGATTTCAGAACAGCTTGTTGACGTGCTTTTGCGTTACCACCACGGGCTCATCCAGCCCGCGTCTTTCGCGGCGTGCACGCTGGCGGCGCTGGGCCTGATTGCCCTCGTCATTGCGCCCTTTGCGGCGCTGCCGCTCCAATTCGACCGATGGAGGCATGGCGGAAAATGAACAGCCAAAACGTTTCTCCGAACAACTCACGGGCGCAGTTGGCGGACTGGTGGACAGGGGCGCTCCCCCTGGTCCGACGCGGCGGACCGCGCGTGGCGGCATGCGCGTGCGTGCTGGCGGCGCTGTGGATTGCCGGGGCGTGGTTCAATGGCCGGCACGAAACGCTCAAGCCGGCCATCAGTCTTGCGCCCATCGACCTGAAGGCCTACGTGAACCGAGGCGCCGACATTCCTAAGGAGCAGAACGCCGCGTGGGCGTATCTGGATGCGGAGGCGCAACTGCAGAAGAAAGAGAAACTCTGGAAGTCGGATGTCACGGACGCGGGCCGTCTCCACAGTATTCTTCACGACGCGCGCAAGAAGCTGAATGAGGGGGATTGGCAAAGGATTGCGGCATTTGCCGAAGAGACGAACGACCTGACGGCACGGATGCGTGCCGAGGCGCGCCGCCCCCAGTGTGTCTATCCCCTCAACCAGGACCGGAACCACGGGGGGCGTTGGGACTATATAACCTGGCGCGCCCCACGCACGCTGGCCCAATGCCTGGGGCTGCGCGCCCATGACGCCGCGCACCGGGGTGGCGCGCAGGCCTGGGGCCAGGCCATGGATGACCTTCTGGGGTTGATTGAGTCCATGGAAGACGAGAACGCCCCCGCGATGGTGGAACTGCGGCGCAACGCTCTGGTGGACGTTGTTGCGGCGCTGGCCGCCGCCTGCTCGACCGGGGCAGCCTCCGATGACGCCCTTCTCGCCGGTCTGGACCGGCGGTTGGAGGCGTTGCGTCCCCTGGACGCCATGGAGCCGCTGATGGCGTTCGCTCTGGCCATTATGAATTCCAACGACGACTTGAACTATTACGGCACCTATCCCCGCTATTTGCCCGGTTGGGTGCGTACGGGTGAACGGCTTGGGCCTGTGGAATTGGACGCGCCCAACCGCATCGGCGGCTTTGCCGCCCGCGACCGCGCGCTGTGCGCGGCCTATTTCAACGACGCGCTGGCGGCGGTCCGTACCCGTCCCGCGCACGAGGTGTTCACATGGATGCTGGGAAATATGGGCGACGGACGTTTTGACAATCCGGGTCTGGCACTGGCTCCCCGCTACGCGGCCCTTTCATGGGACACGGCCTATGGTCTGAGATGGGGGGGGGCGCCCGGAGCATGTTTCGCCAGTCTCGCCGAAATCAGGCTGGCGCGCTCCCTCATTGCCCTGATGCGCCAGGGGAGGGATGCCCAGGGAGTATTCCGAGCCAAAGAGCCTGAGATGCTTCGCGAACTGCTCAAGCCGTTTCCAAACCCGTTTACCGGCAGGGACATCGACGCCAAAATCGGGACGACGGGCTGCGAACTGGCATACGCATTCGGCAGGAACAGATTCTTGGGTGACCGATTAAATGACCGGTATGGTGTTACGGTGACGCTGCCCGTTCCCGGCATGCCCGGGGTCTAGACCAAAAAAAAGTGCCGGGCCGGTGCAGCCGATGATTGCTGCGCCGGCCCGGCGGGTCAAAACTAACTGGAGCGTTATTCAAACACAGCTTTGAAGTAATCTTTATCGTCGATAAGCTGCAACTCGACGTTCACGAACGAATCCACCTCCGACCGGGAGATCGGCGCGGTGGTTCGATTGCCGAAGGGATTGATCTTGGGCGCATCCTCTTCCGTGTGCATGGCAGGAGGTTCCAGCCTCGATTCCACACCGGCTTCCCGCCCGCCCTGCTCCATCTCGCTGCCGGTCGGTCCCGCTGGTGCTTCGCCGCCGGGACGGTCATCCGCGGCCACCAGTTTGCTGATGCGCTCCTCAAGAAAAGCCACCAGCACCTGCATGATATGGTCGCGGCGCGCCGTGGCATTGCCGTTCATGATGATGTCGTTGTCCAACGCCAGCGCCTTGCCCGCGAATATAACCACCATGTTGTGGCATTCGGGACACGGCCCCACGATGATTGCACCGACCGGCGGCAGCATAACTTGTCCGTGCGCGCCGCAATGCGGACATTTGATTTCTATGAGTGATAACATAGCGTATTTCCCAAGAGTTGACTCAACGTCCACTTCATTGTAACACTTGGCCGTCAAATCAGCAACCATTCCTAAATTTGCGAGGATTTAGAGAATTCCTTGCTCCGAATGCCTCGCATATTGAAACAGGACCTTTTGGGGCGATATTCCTGGTGGGGGAGGGGATTAGCGCCGGAAGAGGTCGTCGAACCCGGACGGTCGGTCATCCTGTTTAGTCGAGCCGAGATTCCCAAAGAGGGTATCCAGAGCGGTTTTCGCATCCTCACGGGCCGGAATCGTTTCCCCGGTCGCTGGATCGGACAGTTTGAACTCAAATTCCTCGCAGAAATTGGCCCCGGAGCGGTCTCCCACCCATTCGGTATTGGGGATATAGCACTGGTTGTGCGCAGAGGGTCGATGAAAGCGGCAGTTCCTGCAACAGTGCAGATAGGCGTTGCACCCGACACAGGTTTCCTTGAATCCGGGCTGTCGTTTGTCGCCCGATTCCCAGTCAGTGTGACACTTATGGCATTTTTTTAAAGGCATGACTGGCCAAGAAACCCCGCCGGTTGCCTACTTCTTTTTGGGGGGCGCAGGGGCGACCTTTTCAACGGCCGCAACTGGTTCAACGGGCTTAACTGGGGACGCTGGGGCGATCATCGGCGTCTTGGGCGCATCGGGCACAGCGGATTCGAGCAGCGCCCACAGGGCGAGCACGGTCGGCCGCCCGTCGGATACACCCTTTTCGGGGTCATGGGCATAGGCCCATCCGCCGTCCGCCTGCTGGGCGGCCGCGACCTCGTCCAGCCAGGCTTTGTCGACAGCGTCGCCGCAGCCGGCGTAGTACATCATGGCGACGGACTCGTACCCCACATCGCGGCGCATGCCGCCCTTCGTGATGATGTCCGTCAGCGCGGGCGCTATCTTGGCCTGAAAGTCAGCGAATCCGGGCGTGTCCGCCATGCAGCCGTTCTCCTTGAGCCACTGGTACGCCAGTACGGCGTGCGTGACACCGTACTCGGTGTCAAGGGTGCGCGGCTCAGTTTTCAGGTAGAGGTCAAACAGGCCGGTCAACGAGGTGAAATAGCTGTTGGGTACCGGATTCTGATCGCAGTAGAGGGCTTTCAGCATCATGGAGATGGAGGGGTTCATGCTTATCACGGCGGGAAGTTTGGAAATGTCGCACTGTTGGCCGGGGTCCGTGATGCGTCCAAAAGTGGTCATGGCCCCGGTGTTCGCATCGCCCCGGCGCTCGGCGGAAAAGCTTTCCGCGATGCTGTACCGTTTGTGCAGGCCGAACTTTCGCTGGAGCATGTCCAGAAAGGCCAGGTTCATCCAGCGCCCGAAACTCTCATCTTTGACCAAATAGTTGAGCCCCGCGTCGATGTTCTTTGCGTGGGGGCTGGCGGCGTAGGGACGCGGGTCCTTGGCAAGTGGATATGTGGGTTCCTTCTTCTTTGCCGGGGCCTTTGCTGTCGGCGCGGCGCTCTTGGCTTTCGGGGCCGCAGCCTTGCCGGCCGCGGGGGCCGGTTTTGCCTTGGCGTCTGTTGCGGTTTTGTCCGCCGCCGTTGCGGGCGGCATCAACGCGCATGCCATAAAAGAGGCCACTGTGACAAAAAGTGAAAGATTTCGGATGATCTTCATTTCCAGCACTCCATGTGATGCGTTCGGGACGCGTCACCGTCAGTATACAGCACAGCCGTTGTTGCATCGCCGTACCCGGCCGGGTTAGGCCAACGGGTCCCGCGCCAGGCGGGTCACGAGGTCATAGGCAAAAACCAGTTCATCCACCGTGCAGTGGTCCTGCACAAAATGGGTCGTGCAAAACAGCAATCCACCCCCCCGGAACATGGCCACCACCCGCCGGAGCGACGCCTCCAGCGCGGCGTAGTCGCCAAATCCAAGGGTTGTCTGAATGTCCAGCCCGCCCATGACGGCGAATTTGCCCATCCAGCGGGCTTTGTACTCTTCCAAACGCATCCCGGCCGATTCCTGCCAGGGATGAACCACATCATAGCCCAGTTCAATGATGCCATCCACCACAGGGTTAACGTTCCCGTCGCTGTGCAGGCTGACAAAGGTGTTTCGCGCCTTGACGGCGTCCACGGTGGTCTTGTGGTGGGGGTAAATCATGTCCCGCCACGTCTGGGTGCTGAACAACAGCCCGTGCTGCGCCCCCCAGTCGTCCGAAACATGCACCATGTCCACCCCAAGGTCGATGCAGTTCATCGCGAAGCGCCGGTTCCATTCCGCCTGGCGACGGTAGATTTCCATCAGCTCATCGGGATGCAGCATCAGGTAAAGCAGGTGGTTTTCGATGCCGAACACGCCGTTGAG
>CAIUWO010000716.1 GCA_903902895.1 Candidatus Hydrogenedentota bacterium
CAAACACGCTGACGGTTCTCTCTGTTGGCGCTTGCCCCGCTCCGACTCCTCCACGGCAGACGCCTTGGGTGCACGCTTCATATGGGGCCGTTGCACGCCCACTTGTCCGGCAATTGGCTCCGATTTCTGAAGAAGAAACTTCCCGTATGATATAATTGCGAAATTGATGATTTGGCTGATGTCTTGGATGACCGGCTCGTGGAGAGCTGCGGGCGGGTAGATTGATGGGCGAGACGGACAAGAAATCATCGCATGCGGTGTCGGAAGAACGGGTCAGGTTTGAGACGCTCATCTCTGACCTGTCTGCCCGGTTCATAAAACTTCCGGCCGACAGGGTCGATCATGAAATTGAGCAGGCCTTGGGCCTTGTTCGGGAGTTCTTCCGCTGCGACCGCAGCACCCTTCTTGGAATGAGCGGGGATCGCGGATTTGTGTATGTGATGCACATGAACTGCGCCGAAGGCGTTGAGTCCGTTTCCGGCGACATCAACCTGGTGGAACTCTTTCCCTGGGCCTACGAGCGGCGAATGCGCGGCGTGCATGACATTGTGGCGAGACTGGATGACCTGCCTGTGGAGGCGGAAACAGACCGGCAGTCATGGGCCGCAATGGGCGTCTGTTCCACACTGGATATTCCGCTTTTCGCTTCGGAGGTGGTGCGTTACATCATCGTGATTCAGTCTCTCCGGGAGCATCGCGACTGGCCGGAGGAATATGTGCCCAGGCTTCGCCTGCTTGGCGAGTTGCTCGTCAACGCGCTGGAACGCAAGGTTGCGGATGAGGCGCTGCGCGAGAGCGAGACGCGTCTGCGCTTGGCGACAGACGCCGCAGGGGCAGGCTTGTGGTCCATGGACGTTGCCACGGGCCAGATCTGGGGCACGGACAGGCTCCGGAAACTGATCCATTTTGACGAGAACGTTCCGCTGACTCTCCAGAGTTTCATGGAGCGCATCCACCCGGAGGATCGCGATCTGGTCAGAGACGCGGTGCAACAGTCGCTGAACTCCGGAAATGAATTCCAAGTGGACTACCGCATTGTCGTTCCAGACGGCGGCATTTGTTGGATTGCCGCCCGGGGCTGCCCGGAGCCCGGGCCAAAGAAGGGAATGGGCCGCCTGACAGGCATATCCATGGACGCCACCGAGCACAAGCGCGCGGAGACCCAGGCACAGCGGCACTTTCAGGAACTTGCCCACCTGAGCCGTGTGGCCACCATGGGGGAACTCACGGCTTCGCTTGCGCACGAATTGAACCAGCCGCTCGGCGCGATTCTGCGCAACACCGAGGCGGCCGAACTTATCCTGCAGGACAGGAGGCCGGACCTGGAGGAGTTGCGTGAGATTATCGCCGACATCCGCAAGGACGACGAGCGCGCCGGCAAGGTGATAGACCGGCTGCGGATGCTGCTCAAGCAGCACACCATCACGCCGTCGCCCCTCGATCTCGGTCCGCTGGTGGACGAGGTTGTCTCACTCCTGCGTTCCAACGCAGCGGACCGGCATGTCCGCCTGGGTGCCGACCTGCCGGCCGACCTGCCTCTGGTTTGCGGGGACCGCGTGCATTTGCAGCAGGTGCTGCTCAATCTGATCATGAACGCCATGGACGCCGTCGACCATGTGTCCCATGGTGACAGGAATGTGGCTGTCCGCGCGCGTGGGACCGGGGACGGCATGGTCGAGGTTGCCGTGGAGGATTCCGGGCCAGGGATTCCTCCGGAAGACATTTCCCGGCTCTTCGTTCCCTTTTTCACCACCAAAGCCAGTGGCATGGGGATGGGCCTGGCGATTTCGCGGACGATCATCGAGGCGCACGGCGGAAAAATCCACGCTGAAAACAACGCCAAGGGCGGTGCAACGTTCCGATTCACACTCAAGACTGTGGCGGGGGGATGTGCAACGTGAGCCAGGCCGCCCCCACTGTTCATCTCGTGGACGACGATGCATCTTTTCTGAGGGCTGCTTCCCGGCTGCTGAAGGCTTCGGGGTTCACGGTAGCGGCCTTCGGGTCGGCGGCGGAACTGCTGGCGCATCTGTGTGCCGGGTCGCGGGGCTGTGTGGTTGCCGACCTGCACATGCCGGGCGTAAGCGGTTTGGAATTGCAGGAGGAACTGCTGAAACTGGACCTGGCGCTGCCGGTAATCTTTCTCACCGGCCAGGGGGACATTCCCTCGTCGGTGCGCGCCATGCGGCTTGGGGCGGAGGATTTTCTGGAGAAACGCGCCCCCAAGGCCCAACTAGTCGATGCGGTGACCCGGGCGCTGGCCCGGGAAGCCGCTGAACATGCGCGGAGATGTCGGCGGCAGGCGCTCGTGTCCGCCTTCGACAGGCTCACCCCGCGCGAGAAAGAGGTGCTGGAGTATGTCCTGCGCGGCGGGCACAACAAACAGATTGCCCTGGCCCTCAACATCCACGAGCGCACCGTGAAACTTCACCGGACCGCCATCACCACCAAACTGGGCGTTTCTTCCGTGGCCGAGATTACCCGGCTCGCGCAGGAAGCGGGCTTCTTTGACGCGGGCGCAACGACCTTCCCTTAAGGGAAGCTGCCCGAAAGGGCAGTAGACAGAACGCCCCCGCTGCGCTAGTATCCCGTTCATGGGTACACTCAGCAACACCTACGTGGCCGTAATTGACGACGAGAGCAGTATTTGCACCTCCATGAGCCGGCTGCTGCGCCTGTCGAACTTTCAGCCGGTGTGCTACTCCTCCGCGGAGGCCTATCTCTCCGATTCGAAGCGCCCGACGTTCGACTGCCTGCTGCTCGACATCCGGCTCGAGGGCATGTCGGGCCTGGACCTGTTCCGCCGGCTTTCGGCCCAGGAAACCCACCCGCCGGTCATCTTCATCACCGCCCATGACGACCCCAAAATGCGAGACGAGGCCGAGGCGCTCGGGTGTGCCGGTTTCTTTCGCAAGACGAGCCCCGGCGCGGAAATCATCGAGGCGATACGCCGCGCGTCGTCGTCGGGCGGCGAGGAAGGGAAAGAACCGGCCGGCTGAGGCCGCACCAGAAACTCCGGGAGAAGAAACTCCCCTGTAAATAAAACACAAATGGACGGTCGGGGCGGATCTGGCCCCAGACCTGGCGTTTACAACAACAGACAAGGACAAGAGACAATGAGCAACGCAACGGACACAAATTCGGGTTCAACGGCGCGGGTGAAGGCCGACAAGGAGCGGATTGACCGGCTCAAAGAGCAGCTCAGGAGCACGCCTGCCGAGGTTGATTTTGAGCGGATCCGGATCATGGAGGAGGTTTACGCGGCCACTCAAGGCGATGTGAATATCATGCGCCGGGCCAAGTTCATGGCCACCCTGCTGGAACGGAAGAAGCTCTACATCGACGACAACCTCCTCGTGGGCAGCATGGCCAGCACCGTCAACGGCATCTACACCTATCCGGAATGGAACGTGGATTGGATGAAGGACGACAATACCGTTGAGAAATGCACGGACCCGGAGGACAAGCGGGTAAACCAGTGGGCCCTCGATTACTGGGAGAGGCGCGCACTGAAGCCCCGCACGCTGGAGATCTTCAAGAAGAAGTACGGTTTTGATCCGGTCCCCTCCTATACATCCGGCAACGTCGTCAGCTTTTTTGACTGGCCGGGCGGCGGCGGCAACCTGAACTACCCCAGGATTTACAACCATGGGCTGGCTGCCATGATCAAGGAGGTCGAGGAGCGTCAGGCGGCCCTCGACATGCGCCTGCCCAATGCCAGCAAGCTCTACTTCTATGAAGCCAGCCTCATCGTCATGCGGTCCATCGTCCGCCTGGCCAATCGCTATGCCGAACTGGCCCGGGAAATGGCGGCCAAGGAACAGGACGAAACCCGCAAGGCGGAGCTGATCGCAATTGCCGAAACCTGTGAATGGGTACCCGAGCATCCGGCCCGGAATCTGCGGGAAGCCATCCAGTGCCACTTCTTGTGCCACATCTGCGCGGAACTTGAGCAGGTCGGCTGCGGCTACTCCGAAGCCTATCTGGGCCAGAACCTCGAGCCCTACTATCAGCGTGACAAGGCGGCCGGCCTGGTTGATTACGAACAGGCGACCTTCATGTTCCAAAACCTCGTCATCAAGCTGAACGAGATCGGCTATTACTTTGGCGAGAAGGTCGCCCTGCAGAACTCCGCCGACCTCGGGCAGAGCGTCTCCCTCGGGGGCTTTACCGAGGATGGGGAAGATGCCACCGCGGAAATGGATTATGTGATCCTGGATGCATGCAACTACCTGCATCTGCCGCAGCCTCCGCTGTCCTGCGTCTACACGGAGAGGATGAGCGGCAAGTTCCTGGAGAAGGTCCTGGACGTCATCGGCAGCGGCATCGGCATGCCCCAGTTCGTCAATGGCGACGTGATGATGAAACGCGCCCTTAATCTGTTCGCTGACTCCAAAAAAGGCATCACCCTTGAAAAGGCCAGGCGCACCTGCATCGGCGCCTGTGTGGGTTCTTACCCCCCCTACGAGACCGGTCACCCGGTGGAAGGGCAGCCCAACCTGGGCAAGGTCATCGAGTTGACCATGAACAATGGCTTCGATCCCCGCACCAAGCAGCAGGTCGGACCCCAGACCGGGGATCCCGAGAACTTCGAGACCTTCGAGGAACTCTACGCGGCATTCCAAAAGCAGATCAACTTCAATGAGGAGGTCCTCCGCCGGGGCGCCTGGATCGCCAGCATGCTGTGCGCGGACTTCCTCCCGGTTCCATGGCGCTCGCTCCTGACCGGGGGCTGCATTGAAACCGGCACCGAGGTGTGGAACGGCGGAGCTAATTACTACACCTGCGCCCAGATCGTTGTGGGCGGCATTGACGCGGCCAACTGTCTCATGGCGTTGAAAAAGCTGGTCTATGACGACAAGAAGATCACCATGGCCGAATTGAAGAAGGCACTGGCCGCCAACTGGGAGGGGGAATATGAAAAGGTCCGGAAGCTGTGTTTCGAAGCCCCCAAGCACGGCAACGACATCCCTGAAATGAACCGGATGGCGCATCGGGTGTACGAAAGCATTTTCACGGCTTTCAACAGTGTTGACGGCGGCGGCAACTACCTCAGCAAAGACATCAGGTCAGCGCCGGACGCCTACACCAAGAGCATCCACAACCTGATGGGCATGGTGACCGGGGCGCTGCCGAACGGCAAAAGGGCCGGCGTGGCGCTCACCGACGGCAGTCTGTCGGCCATGCCGGGCACCGATGTCAACGGACCCACCGCGCTGGTGATGTCCGCGGCGAAAGCCCAGGATGCCATCAAGTACACCGCAACCCACATGAACATGAAACTGCCGCCGGACCAGCTCAAGACGCGCAAGGGCCGGGATAATGTGCTGCGCCTGGTCAAGACCCTGTTTGACAACGACGGCTACCACATCCAGTTCAACGTCCTGGACACCGAGATCCTCAGGGACGCGCAGAAGCACCCGGAAAACTACCGTGACCTCGTGGTTCGGGTCGCCGGTTTCAGCGCCTTCTTCACCAAACTGGCCAAGGGCGTACAGGACGAGGTCATCGAACGGACCCTGCAATCGTTCGACGGGCAACAGTGCTGACATACAACAGAACCGGCACGGCGCGGCCCAGTGCCACGCCGTGCCGGGCCTTCCCGAACCGGTTTCGGAACAGCGCGGAACCCAGGCTGTGAGCACAGTAACAACACGCTTCAACAAGGGAGTCACAGTATGATTCAAGAGATAGGTCATGGCAGTTTCCTCCGACGAATTGCCATCAATGTGGGGGCCGGTTTTGTTCCCGGGATAAATTCGGTGGTCATGGGCGCCGCGCTGGCGGCCGGCAGGCTGGGATGGGAGGTGGTCGGCATCCGGGACGGCTTTGACGGGCTGCTGCACCCGGAACGCCACCCCGACGGAGGACTGGTGACCCTCAACCCCCACTTCATCGAGAACCTGGACCCGGCCGGCGGGGGGGTGCTGGGCCAGTCGGCACGGATTGATCCGTTTCATGTCCGCACCGTCACGGAAGACGGCATGGTTGAGGAAGTGGACATGTCCGACGCCCTGTTGAAGGCATTGGCGGCGGAGCGGATCGATGCGATCATTTCCGTTGTTGGCGGACAGGGGCTGAGCATTCTGTACAAGCTTCAGCGCAAGGGGCTCAACGCGGTGTGCGTCCCCCGTTCAATCGAGAACGACATCGCCGCCACCATGGTGTCCTTTGGTTTCAACACAGCGCTCAGCGTCACCATCGAGATGCTCGACAAGGTTCGCCAGGCGGCGCAGTCGGCCCGAAAGATTGCGGTGGTGGAGGTTCTGGGCGGTCAGGCCGGATGGCTGGCGCTGCAGGCGGGCATTGCCGTGTGCGCCGACGCAGTCCTGATTCCCGAGATTCCCTGCGATCTGCGCAGCGTGGCGGCGCGGCTGAAGGAAAAAATGACGCCCAGAAGGCCTTGGGGGTTGGTGGTGGTGGCCGAGGGGGCGAAATTCATCGAAGCCCCGCAGGCCGAGGCGTCTGTGTCGTCGCTCAAGGCTTCCCTGTCGCCCCTGGCAACGGGCGACGCCAGCGAACACGTCATTCACCACTCCGGCCAGGTCGCCGAGACCGTGGCGACCAGGTTGCAGTTGCTGATCGCCGAGGAAACCTTTCCCCTCGTTGTGGGTCCATGGGTCAGGGGCGGCGTCCCCACCGCGGTCGACCGCCAACTGGGGCTTGCCTACGGGGCCGGGGCCGTGCGCGCCCTGAATGCCGGCAAGAACGGGGTGATGGTCGCTTTTCAGGCGCCGGACATCAAGTTTGTGCCGCTGCCCGAAGCAATCAACAAGGTCAGAACCGTACCGTCGGACAGCGAATTCATAAAGATTGCCCAGTCACTCGGCGTCTATATGGGGAGTGAACAATGAGCAGTCAACCCGTAAACCCATCGGCGCCCACAGGCATCGTCCTGAACATCCAGCGCTATTGCAGCCATGACGGTCCGGGCATCCGCACCAATGTCTTTCTCAAGGGCTGCTCGCTGCGCTGCAAATGGTGCGGCAACCCCGAAAGCATCGCCAAGAAGCCCGAAATGTCCTACGACGCCCAAAAGTGCTCCGGCAGGCAGTGCGGCATCTGTCTCAAGCCGCCCTTTCCGGAAGGGGCCTTCTACTTTGTGGACGGCGGCGAGGACCGTGTAAAGGTCAACTGGCATCTGGCCTCTGACTGCGACGAGGCGCTGGTTGCGCTCTGCCCGACGGGCGCGCTCGAAATGTTCGGCAAGACCATGACCGTGGACGAGGTGCTGGATGAGGTGGAGAAGGACAGCTCCATCTACCGCAGTACGGGGGGCGGCATGACCATCAGCGGCGGTGAAGTCATGCTGCAGCCCGATTTTGCCGCGGCTTTGCTCAAGGGGGCGCATGAACGCGGTATCAACACGGCCATCGAAACGGCATGCAACGCGCCCTGGGCGAACCTGGAAAAAGTGCTGCCCCATGTCGACACCATGCTCCACGACCACAAGCTGACGGTCCCCGAACGCCACAAGAAGTGGACCGGCGTGGAGAACAAGCGGATTCTGGAGAACTTCAAGCGGGCCTATGAAACCTTTCCCGACGTGGACTTCATCGCCCGCACGCCGCTGATTCCCGGCGTGAACGCCGACGAGGAGCACATCCGGGCGGTTCTGGCCTTCATCCGCCCGTACAAGAACGTGATCGACTATGAACTGCTGCCGTATCACCGCTTTGGCCTGGGCAAGTACGAGAGCCTGGGCGTGGTGTATGAACTGGACGATTACAAAACGCCGTCCGATGATTTGGTCAGGCACTTGCAGGCCATCATCGACGAGGCCTTTGGCCGCACTGGCCCGGCAGCCGCTGCCGGGAAATGACGTCGGGCCCGACCTGGAATACAGGTCCGTGAAAGGTGACAACCAATGAGCGCTACTGACGAATCCGTGGACATCTACGAACGGCTGGCGGCCGCGCAGGAGGCACTTCCGCACGGCTTTCCCAGGACGGCCTCCGGCGTGGAAATAAAGCTTATCAAGAAGGCGTTCTCGCCCGAGGAGGTCGCGCTGGCCGGCCAACTGACCCGCTTCCCCGAAACCGCCGCCGAGATCGCGAAGCGGGTCGGTGGGGATGTGGTCGGGGTGACCGCGTTGCTCGAGAGCATGATACCCCGGCGTCTGGTCCGCCTGGACTCGCCCGGGATGTCGGCTCCGGGTTTGGCGCCCACAGTCGCGGGCGAGAAGAGGTACCGGCTGGGTCAGTTCCTGGTGGGCTGGTACGAGGCCAACATGCGGCTGCTCGACAGGGAGTTTGCCGAACTCTTCGAGCAATACGTGATTGAAGGCGGCGGCGAGCGGATTCTTGCGCCCCGGCCCGGTGTGCTGGGCGTCGTTCCGGTGCGGGGCTCGCTCAAGCCCGAGCAGATGGCGGTGATGGAGTCCCATCTTGACATAGACGCCCATTTCCAGCGGCACGAGCGTTTCCTCGTCATGCCCTGCGTGTGCAAAAGGGAAATGGAGCTGCTGCACGGGCACAGTTGCGGACAGCCGCTGAAGCGTTGCGGCTTTGTCGGGCTGCCGCCCAACACCCCGCTCGGGGAGACCGTGCTTGACCGGGAGGAGGCGCTGAAACTGTTTGGCGCACTTGAGCAGATGGGGCACGTGCACAACGCCTGCTACGGATTCGTCATGGGCGCAGATACGCCGCAATTCGTTGGCTGCTGCAACTGCTGCGGCTGTTGCTGCACCATATTTCACGGCCAGAGGCTCGCGGGTCTTTCGGAAGGGGCGCAAAAATCCAACTACCGCGCCGCCATTAACCCGGAGGCGTGCGTCTCCTGCGGCGCGTGCATTCAGCGCTGTCCCGTAAACGCCATCGCGGAGGATGAGAACGGCAAGTCGAAAGTGGACCGGGCCAAATGCATCGGCTGCGGCGTGTGCGTGATCGGCTGCCCGACCGACGCGATTGAACTGGTGCCGGTGTCCGCGGAGGAGTGGTTTCACACACCCGCCAGCATGGCGGAATGGGAAGAGATGCGTCTGGAGTATCTGGCGGCGCAGAAGTAGCGCGGCGGCCTGGCGACCCGGTCGCAAATTGGCTTGACGATTGGCTTGATGAGGGCAGTCAAAAGGACTGGACCCTCCGGTGCATCTTTGCCAAACCCGTCGGCGCAGTTGGCGCACGGGTTAAGACTTTTTCGGCGCAATGGCGTCCGCAACGGACGAAAGAGAGGAATTATGAGAGGGTTACGCATAGCGTTTGGCGCAAAGTCGTTGGTGTGTCTTCTCGTGGTGGCAGGCCTGGCCTGTGCCGTGTGTGGGGCCGACAGCAAGGCCCGCGAGACAACCACCTCGGGCTTTCTGAAGGACTATTCCCAATTGAAGCCCGGCGAGAAGGACCAGGCCCAACTCCTGTACGTCAACCCCGATGCCAAGTTCTCCGGGTACAAGACGGTCCTGATGGACCCGATTAAGGTCTACGCGAGCGCGAAGGACAGTGCCCTGGGCAAGGTTCCGCAGGAGGAACTGAAGGAGCTTCTCAATTACTTTGATGCGACGGTGCGCGAGCAGCTTGGGGCCGACTACAAGTTCGTGACCAAGGCGGGACCGGGAACCATGCGCCTGCGCATCGCCCTGACCGAGGCGAAGGGGGCAAAAGTGGGCCTCAATGCCGTTTCCTCCGTGACGCCCGTGGGGCTCGCGCTGGGCGGCATCAAGAAGGCGGTCACCGGCGCGAGCACGGGCGTCGGCGCCACCCGCGCCGAAATGGAGTTGGTGGACGCGCAGTCGGGAAAACGGCTGGCGGCTGCCGTGGACGAACGGGTGGGCGGTAAGCTCGACAGCTTCAGCGAGTGGGAGGGTGCCAAGAAGGCTTTTGACTACTGGGCCGAGCGGCTGAAATTGCGCATGACGGAGTTGCGGACGAAGAAATAGAAGGGCCTGCGCGCAACCCGGTTGCGTGTGACTTGTCCAGACGGCAGTGCCCGGAGTCGAAAAACGGAATTGCCGGCGATCCGGTGATGAACAACAAGAACAAGGAGAAATTGATCATGGGTGAAGTGAAACTTAGCACGGTGGCGTTGGATTGGAACGAGGTGTACTACACCAACTGCCCGCTGGTGTCCGCCAGCAACGTGGACCAGGAACTGGGCTGGACCAAGGAAGTGTACAAGAAGCTCGGTGTGAGCTACCTGTATCTTCGGTCCCGCGCCGAGAACGACTGGTACCCGCATTACATCCACAACCTCGACAACCTTATCCGCTTCGGCGGCCTGTTCCCGCCCGTCCATGTCCAGGCCGACATCCGCCGGACGCGGCTGCTGGGCGTGACCCACGCCCCGCGCGAGGGTGGGGTCATGATGGTCCGCTCCGGGGATGACATCTACCGGATGCAGGAACTCAAGGGCAAGAAGATCGGTCTTTCGCGCAGCCAGAACAAGATCAAGACGGACTGGTGGGGCATCCAGGAGGAGCAGGGCATCGAGCTGATGCTGCGCATGAACGGCATGACCCGCGCCGACGTGGAAATCGTGGAATTTCCCTATGCGGACGACTGGTATGACAATCCCGAGATGATGGGCCCGCTCATGGAGAACCCGTCGGAGCTGTGGCTGCGCCGGGACCACAAGCACGACCTGGCTTTCCGTCCGCTGGAGACGGCGCTGGAGCAGGGGGTCATCGACGCGATGTACATGCAGACGGGGCCGTTAATGCAGCTTTCGGAGGCGACGGGCAAGTTCACGTCGATCGAGGACCTGTCGCGCTATCCGGACTGGCGCCTGCAGGTGGCCAACATCCCCGCGGCGATTACGTGCAGCGATGTGATGGCCGAGCAGCACCCCGAACTGGCCGTGGCGTTCATGAAGGGCATGATCAAGGTGGGCCGCTGGGCCAACGAGCACAAGCGCGCCGCCGCGGCCATTCTCGACAAGCAGACCTTCTACCTCGACGTCGAGCACACGTACGAGGGCATCAAGCCCATCGACATGGTGCCGAACCTGTCGCCGCAGAACCTGAAGTCCGTGGAGATCGGCAAGGATTTCATGCTGAGCCACGGCTACATCCAGAACGACTTTGATGTGAATGCCTGGGCCGCGCCGGAGTTCCTTGAGCAGGCCGCCCGCGAACTGCTCGAGGACGAGTGGAAGAAGCGGACCACCTTGAAGCTTCCCCAGGCTGCGGACCCGCTGTCGTCCGGGCAGCGGATCGGGTAGTCCGGAAAAGACGCGACTGACGGCGAACCCCGGACTGGGGGAACGCCCAAGTCAAACAAGCTGGACACGATGCCCGGCAGGCCCGAAACGGCCTGCCGGGCGGCAGAAATAACCGCTCAGCCGTACGGTCGAGTACAAGAGAGAACACATGACTTTCAGAGACAGACTGATCAATCGATTCGGGATTGCCCTTGTTGCGGTTGTGCTCCTTTGGCTGACCGGCACCGCGCGGGCGGAGGAGAAACCTGCGGAGGCCGCCGCCACCACGCCGGAGAAAGCCACGGGGGACGCCAAACTCCAGGCGAACAATCCGCTCGCGCAGTTCACGGCATTCAACATACACAATTACTACATCGGCGAAATCACCGACACGAACAAGAACGGCAACCAGCTCTGGCTGCGCTATGCAAAGCCCCTGGCCCTTGGAAACACGAGTTGGCTCCTGCGGGCATCGCTGCCTATCAACACCTTCCCGACCCCGCCGTCGCTCGACCATGAGACCGGACTCGGGGACTTCAACGTCTTTGCCGCCTGGCTGATCGACACCGGCAACCCGGCGATCAGTTTCGGCATCGGCCCGCAAATCACGGCGCCGACCGCCACCGACACCGGGCTCGGCAGCGGGAAATGGTCCGCCGGGCTGGTGAACACACTTTTCAACGCGAGTTCCAAGAAGTTCCAGTACGGCTATCTGCTGAGCTGGCAGGGCAGCTTCGCGGGCCCGACCAACCGCCCCGACGTGAACATGGGCGGCTTTCAGCCGTTCATGTTCTACCAGCTTGGCGGCGGCACCTATCTCCGCTCGACGGCGGTGTGCTCCTACAACTTCGAGAACGACAGCTACAGCGTGCCGCTCGGACTCGGTATCGGCCAGGTGATTCCCACGAAAAAGGTGGTCTTCAACGTGTTTGCCGAGCCGCAGGTCTCCGTGGCGGACAGGGGCGCAGGCTGGCCCAAGTGGCAGGTCTTTGTTGGCCTTAACATGCAGTTCAAGTGATGCACCGCACGGTGTCCTGTCCTTTCGACAGGGCCGCCGTGTTTTTAACAAAAGACTATCACCGGCGGACCGGTGATGCAGGAACAGGAAAGGTAGAGTCTAATGTCAGAGCCAAACGCAGCACTTAACCCGGCAAAAAAGACGGTTCTCGGGCTGTACGCGACGGCGAAGGAGGCCTACGAGAAGTGGCAGGCCGACCCGGAGAGCGTGAAGATCATCGATGTCCGCACGGTCGAGGAATACCTCTTCGTCGGCCATCCGGCCATGGCCTGGAAAATCCCCGTGGCCGATCAGATCTACGCGTGGGACGCCGAGAAGGGGAAATACCCCATGAAACCCCTGTTGGACTTCGCCGCCCGGGTGAGTGAGGTGGCCAAGCCCGACGAAACGCTCTTCGTCATGTGCCGGTCGGGCGGCCGCAGTGCCATCGCCGCCAACATGCTCGCCATGGCGGGGTTCACCAAGGTATTCAATGTTATTGACGGCATGGAGGGCGATGCGAACGCGGACTCGGACAGCGTGGCGCAGGCCCAGCCGCTGAAGGATGGCTGGAAGAATGCCGGCTGTCCGTGGACCAAAAAACTTACGCCCGAGCGGATGGTGCTGCCCAAGGCCGAGTAAAGGGAGTATTATGAAAGAGACCGCCCTAAGCGTTTTCCGGCAGCCTCCGGACCGGCTCAACTGTGCCCAGTCCGTGGTGCATGCCTGGTGCGAAGTAACGGGCGACACTGCGATCACGGTTGCCGATTTCAAACCTTTCGGTTCTGGCAAGGCGCCCGAAGGGCTCTGCGGCGCCGTGTACGCGGCCTGCCAGCTTGCACCCGACCGGGCGGAGACGTTGAAGGCCGCCTTTGCGGCGCAGTTGGGTTCGCTCTACTGCAGGGAAATTCGCGAGGCCAAAGTGCATCCCTGTGCGACGTGCGTTGCCCAGGCGGCGGAGCTGCTTGCGGGCAGCGAATGACCGTTGTCGGCCACGCCAGTCAAAGCGGTGTCGGCGCTGCGCTCTGCCACCGCACTCCATAGGGCGTGTCGACGGTGTAGCCTGCCACGGAGTTGAGGAACGGGCACAGTATGCTGGGTACCCTGATTGAGAAATTGCTGACGGCTTGGAAACGTCCCCGGTGGCGTCGGGCGCTGATCATAGCGGCGCTGTCCGACGCGCTGGGTTTCGGCTTGGTACTGTTTCCGCCGCTGCAGTGGCTTTTGGATGCCGTCACCGCAGGATTGCTGTTCGCGGTGCTAGGCTTCCGCTGGTAGCTTCTGGCGGCCTTGGCCGTGGAGGCGGTGCCCGTTTTGGAATTGTTCCCGGCCTGGACACTGGTCGTGGCAGCCCTCGCCTCGGTGGAAGCCCGGAAGGTGTCCGACGGTGCGGAGATGGTCGGCGTAACGATAGGTCAATCTGAAAAGAAAGAGACAGGAGAAGAACAATGAAAGTCATCATCGTTGGCGGCGTGGCCGGTGGGGCGTCCTGTGCGGCGCGCCTGCGCAGGCTGGATGAAAAGGCCGAAATCCTCATGGTGGAGCGCGGCCCGTACGTTTCGTACGCGAACTGCGGGCTGCCTTATTACGTCGGCGGCGTGATTGAAAAAGAATCAAGCCTGCTGGTGGCGAGCGAGAAGCTGTTCCGCTCGCACTTCAACATCGACGTGCGCACGAACTGCGAGGCCATCGCGATTTCGCCCAAGGACAAGACGGTGGACCTGCGCAACGTCACCACCGGCGAGGTCGTGACCAAGTCCTATGACAAGCTGGTGCTGTCGCCCGGCGCGCCCTCGGTCCATCCCGATCTGCCCGGCATCGACCTGCCCGGGATCTTTCATGTGCGCACCGTGCCGGACGTAAGGGCGATGCGCGAGTGGATCGAAAAGGGCACAACATTCCTCGCCGGCATGTTCTGCTACTCGGGCATCCAGATGGCCAAGCCCGTGCGGCGCGCGGTGGTGGTGGGCGGCGGCTTCATCGGCCTTGAAATGGCCGAAAACCTGGTCCATATCGGGTTCAACGTGACCCTCATCCAAAAGCCGCCCCAGCTTCTGGGCCCGATTGACGAGGAAATGGCGCGCCTCGTCGAGGGCCATGTGGCTAGGCACGGGGTCCAGCTTGAACTCAACGACGGCGCGGCCGGATTCAAGCAGTTGGAGGGCGGCGCCATTGAGGTGCAGACGAGTTCCGGCAAGACCCACACGGCCGACATCGTCATCCTCGCCATCGGCGTGCGGCCCGACACCGCCCTGGCCAAGATGGCCGGTCTCGAAGTCGGCACGCGCGGCGGCATCCGCGTCGACGAGCACATGCGCACGAGCGACCCCGACATCTTCGCCGTCGGCGACGCCATTGAGGTGAAGGACTTCGTGACCGGCCAGTGGAGCCTGGTCGCGCTGGCGGGGCCGGCGAACCGGCAGGGCCGGATCGCGGCGGACGTGATTGCCGGGCGCAACTCCCGCTATCGCGGCACCCAGGGCACCTCGATCATCGGGCTCTTTGGCGGCGCGGCCGCCTGGACCGGTGTCAGCGAAAGGACGCTCAAGGGGCTCGGCGACACCGACTACGAGAAGATTTACCTCTATCCGAATTCGCACGCGGGGTACTACCCGGGCGCCAAGATGATGGGGTTCAAAGTGCTCTTCCGCAAGTCCGACGGCCGACTTCTTGGGGCGCAAGCCATCGGCGAGGACGGGCCGGCGGTGGACAAGCGCATCAGCGCACTCGCCATGGCGCTCCAGATGGGCGCGACGATATATGACCTCGAAGAGGCCGAACTGTGCTATGCGCCCCAGTTCGGCAGCGCCAAGGACCCGGTCAACTTTGCCGGCATGGTCGCCGCCAATGTCCTCCATGGCGACATGCCCGTCACGCACTGGGAGTCCCTGGACGGCGCATTCCTCCTGGACGTGCGCGAGCCGGTGGAACTGGTCCTGGAGAGCGTGCCGGGCGCGGTCAACATTCCCATGGGCCAGCTTCGCGAAAGGCTGGGCGAACTTCCCCGCGACCGCGAAATCCACGTCATTTGCCGCTCCGCGCAGCGCGCCTACTATGCCGTGCGCATCCTGCTGCAGAACGGGTTCAACGCCAGGAACATCTCCGGCGGCATGCTGTCGCGCGCGATGCGCTCGCTTGGCGGCGGCGCTTCCGCATCAACCCAGAAATGAGTTCACGAATGGAGGTTCCGTTGAAAATGAGCACATCCGCCGCGCCCGGAAAGAACCGCCCATGCGCGGGATAGTCCCAAGCGCCTTTGTCCTGGTGGCCATCACGGTGGTCGTGCATGCCGTCGGACTCGTCGCGATAATCAAGCTCCTGACGCGGCCTGGCGTCCGGGTGCCGGCGGCCCTTTGGCCCGCGGCCTGGGTGCTTATCCGGCTGACATGGCTGCTGGTCCTGGTCCATGTGGCCGAGATCGCCGTCTGGGCGCTGTTCTATCGCGCGCTGGGCGGTATGCCCGATGCCGGGTCGGCGCTGTACTTCTCCGGCGTCACCTACACGACGGTCGGGTACGGAGACCTGGTGCTGCCGCAGCAGTGGCGATTGCTGGGACCCGTGGAGGCGCTGACCGGCATTCTTATGTGCGGATTGTCAACGGGCTTTTTCGTCGCAGTGCTTGTCCGGCTTTTCGGCCCCATGTTTGGCGACGTTGAAAGGAATGAACCATGACACTGCTGCTTAAAGAAATACGTCACAATCCGATGCTGTGGCTGCTGGCCTTCGTGCCCGTGGTCTTCGCCGCGGAAAAACTCGTGCCCGAATCGCAGACGCTGCTGTTCGTGCTGTCCGTGCTGGCCATCGTGCCGCTGGCGGGGCTGCTGAGCCATGCCACCGAATCGGTGGCGGCCAAAACGGGTGACGCGGCCGGCGGTCTGCTCAACGCCACGCTGGGCAACCTGACCGAACTGGTCATCGCGCTTGCCGCGCTGCGCGCCGGGGAATACATGCTGGTGAAGGCGTCCATCGCCGGCGCGATTGTCGCCAACACGCTGTTCATGCTGGGGGCGTCGTTCCTGCTGGGCGGCCTCAAGCACCATGTCCAGAGTTTTAACGTGGTCAACGCCCGTGTTCAGGCGGGGCTTCTTTTCCTGGCCACGGTCGGCCTGCTGATTCCGTCGCTGGTGTCCAGGGGTGACTCTGCCCCCGGACCGGGGGTCATCCAGCAGATAAGCGTCGGTCTGGCGGTGCTGCTCATCGTCGCCTACGCGCTGGGCCTGCTGTTTTCGCTCAAAACGCACCGGGAACTTTTTGCCAGCGAGGGCGGCTGCGGGGAGGGCGAAACGCACTGGCCGATGGGCCTGGCCCTGGGCACGCTGGCGGGGGTGACCGTGCTGGTCGCGCTCGTGAGCGAGGTGTTCGTCGGGTCGGTGGAGCAGGCCGGCAAGGCCTTCGGCATGAGCCCCGCGTTCGTGGGGTTCGTTGTCGTGGCGCTGGTGGGCGGTGCGGCGGAAATGAGCGCGGCCTTTTCCGGCGCGCGCAAGAACCGCCTCGACCTCAGCGTGGGCATCGCGCTCGGGAGCGCGGCGCAAATCGCGCTGTTTGTAGCCCCGGTGCTGGTCCTGCTCAGTTACGTGCTCGGCCCCGTTCCAATGGACCTGCTGTTCTGGCCGGGCGCGGTGGTGATGATCTTTTTCGCCACACTGACCGCCGCGCTGGTGACCAGCAGCGGCCGGTCCGCGTGGTTTGTCGGCGTGCTGGTGCTCATGGTCTATTTCATGTTTGCCCTGACGCTTTACCTGCTGCCTCCGAGAGCGTTGTGAAACGGCGAAAGATCGCCTACGGCATTCCCCCTTGGTTCATCAGAAGACAGATAGACGACTTGCGATGACAGCCTTGAAATCAATACCGGTTGCCTTGAAAGGAAACAGACCATGACTATTATGATTTGGTTCAACATCACGGTGGTGGTTTTCACCGTGGCCAACCTGATGGCCGGAGGCCTTGAATGCGATTTGAAAGACGCGCTCAAGTGGCTGCGGAACCCCAAGCTCCTCGTGCCGAGCCTGTTTTGGGGCTGGATCGCCGGCCCGGCTCTTGCCTGGCTGCTCATCCAAATCTTTCCGTTGTCTGCGGGGCATGCCGCCGGATTGATGCTGTGCAGTCTGGCACCAATCGCGCCCTTCCTTCCCTTGGCCGCGTCAAGGGCCCGGGGTGACATGACCTTCACCGGGGCCTACATTCTGCTGGCGACTGTCGTCACGGTTGTGTTGATGCCCGTCATGGCACCGTTCCTGATCAAGGGTCTGACCTTGAGCACCTGGCCGCTCGCGAAACCACTCATTATATTGGTGTTGATTCCGTTGCTGGTTGGCATAGCGATCCGGCATTACAAGCCGACGGTGGCCGCCAGTATCCTTCCCTGGGTCAAGAAAACCGGGGGCATCTTCCTCCTGCTCTGTTTGGGGACGTGCCTGTGGATCTACGGCAAGGACATGCTCGGCACGGTGGGCAGTTTTGCCCCGGGCGCATGGGTGGTGTTCATGATCGTGATGGCCGTGCTGCCCTATCTGATCGGCTTCGGCTTGAAACAGAATCAGAGAAGCGTCATGGCGATTGGCCAGAGCTCGCGGAATATTTCGGCAGGCTTCGTGGCATTCTTTGGCATCACGAACCCGCCTGAGGGTATGTTCCTAATGGTTGTGCTGGTGGTTCCGCTGCACGTCATCATCGGACTTCTGTTAGTGCCGCCCGTGTTTGCCAAGCTGGCTGACAAGAACGTGGAAGGCGGAACCGCATGAGCCTCACGCTCCACCTTGAGCCTGAGTTGAACGGAGAGGAAGCATGACCCTTCAAACCGCGTTCGGCATTCTGGTCATTCTCTACTCTGTGGCGAACCTGGCTTCCATGGGCCTCGAACTCAACCTGCGCGAAACGATCAAGTCGCTGCGCAGCGCCAGGCTGGTGATACTGACCCTCGTGTGGGGTTGGGTGGTTGGCCCGGCTTTCGCGGTTTTGCTCACGAAGGTCCTGCCGCTGGCGGAGGCGCATGCCACCGGGCTGCTCATCTTCAGCCTTGCGCCAATCGCGCCATTTCTGCCCATCCTGGTAAGAAAAGCCCGCGCCGACATGGACTTCTCTGCCGCACTCATGCCACTGGCGATGGTCGCCACGGTGGTTTTGCTGCCCCTGATGGCACCGTTGCTGATGAAGGGGCTGACGGTGAACGCCTGGTCCCTGGCAAAACCGCTCCTCCTGTTGGTTCTGCTGCCGCTGGTGCTTGGCGCCGCAATCAAGGTTTACGCCCCGCCGGTGGCGGAAAAGCTCTTCCCCGTGGTCAAGCGGCTCGCTGGGATCTCCACCCTGCTGATACTCGGGTTCACGGTGGTGTTCTACTTCCGGGAGTTCATCAGCACACTGGGCAGCTATGCCATCGGCGCCGAGATCATTTTCGTCCTCGGGATAGCGCTGGTGTCGTATCGGCTCGGCTTTGGCCTGAAACAGGGACAGCGCAGCGCCATGGCGCTGGCGATGTGCACCCGCAACGCATCAGGAATGTTCGCGGTGTTTACCGCCTTTCCGAACCCGGACCCGCGGACGCTGGTGATGATCCTGTTGGCGGGTCCGGTGCCGGCGCTCCTCGCGCTGCCGCTGGCACGCTTCTTCGCTTCCCAAGCCGGCACGCCCGATGCGGGGGGGGCGGCATGAACATCGGCTACACAAAGTACTTGTTTTCGCAGAATGGGTCTAGAATCCCAAACGAGGTGAACCATGGAATATAAACCTGCAATTCTAAAGACTGCTGGAGGAGTGGCCCTGCTCCGCCGTTACCTCCCCATCCTTACCTGGGGGGCCGAATACTCCCGCAAGACGCTCGCCAACGACCTGGTCGTCGCGCTGATCGTCACTGTCATGCTGATCCCCCAGTCGCTGGCCTATGCGCTGCTGGCCGGGCTGCCGCCGCAGATCGGGCTCTACGCCTCCATGGCACCGCTGGTGCTCTACGCGATCTTCGGCACCTCGCGCACGCTGGCCGTCGGCCCCGTCGCGGTGGCCAGCCTGATGACCGCAGCAGCCGCGGGTCAGGTCGCCTCACAGGGCACTCCGGAGTATCTGGGCGCCGCCATCGCGCTGGCCGTCGTCTCCGGCCTGCTGCTGCTGGCCATGGGGTTGATGCGGCTGGGCTTTCTCGCGAACTTCCTCAGCCACCCGGTCATTTCCGGCTTCATCACCGCCTCGGGCATCCAGATCGCAGCCGGCCAGCTCGGACCCGTGCTCGGCATCCACGCAGAGGGCGAGAACCTGGTCGACCTGCTGAAATCGATGGTGCCCAATCTCGCCCATATCAATCCCTATACGGCGGTGATTGGCGGGGCCACGCTGGCCTTTCTCTTCTGGGTGCGCGGCAGCCTCAAGCCCCTGCTGATGCGCTTTGGCCTTGGCGACCGCGCTGCGGGCATGCTGGCCAAGGTGGGCCCGGTCATGGCCATTGTCGCAACCACCGGGGCCGTTTGGGGCCTGGGACTGAGCGAGCATGGCGTGAAGATTGTGGGCACGGTCCCCAAGGGTCTGCCGAAACTCGCCCTGCCGCCGATGGACTTGGCGCTGTGGATGAAGATCCTCGTGCCCGCGCTGCTGATCTCCGTGGTGGGCTATGTGGAGTCCATCTCGGTCGCCCTGACGCTTGCCGCCAAACGACGCCAGCGCGTGGATCCCGACCAGGAACTGATCGCGCTGGGCATGTCCAACATCGGCGCGGCCGTCTCGGGCGGATTTCCGGTCACCGGCGGCTTTGCACGGTCCGTGGTGAACTTTGAGGCGGGCGCCGAAACCCCCGCCGCCGGTGCCTTTACCGCCATCGGCATCGCCCTCGCCACCATGTTCCTCACGCCGCTGCTGTTCTTCCTGCCGAACGCCACCCTGGCCGCCACGATCATCGTCGCGGTTCTGTCGCTCGTGGACCTCGGCGCACTCCGGCGCACCTACGCCTATTCCCGCACCGACTGCGCGGCGATGGCGGCCACCATCCTGCTCACCCTGTTCGACGGCGTGGAGGCGGGATTGATGGCCGGTGTGGGCCTGTCGATCTTCCTTCACCTCTACCGCACGTCCAGGCCGCATGTGGCGGTCGTGGGCCAGATTCCCGGGACGATGAACTTCCGCAACGTGGCCCGCCATGACGTGGTAACCGACCCCGGGGTGCTGTCGCTCCGGATCGACGCAAGCCTTTACTTTCCGAATGCCCGATTCATCGAGGACTACATCAACCAGGCGGTCGCGGCCAACCCTGCGATTCGCCACATTATCCTCGAATGCCCGGCGGTCAACACGATCGACTATTCCGCGCTCGAAAGCCTCGAGGCCATCAATCACCGGCTCAGGGACGGCGGAATCACACTGCACCTTTCCGAGGTAAAAGGCCCAGTCATGGACGGTCTGAAAGAAACGCATCTCCTGAAAGAACTGACCGGCAGGGTGCATCTGACCCAGTATGACGCGGTGTCCAGCATCAATCCTGAGCTTGCCCGCCAGACGCTGGCGGCGCAGCGGTTGTGATATCGACGGCACAACAGGACAAGGAGGAATTGTTATGACTGGGCACACGGCTGTAGCCGCGTTGCTGCTGGTGCTGGCCGCAGGCTAGCCGGACACACCAAGAAAAGGCCGGAACCCAGTGGCGGGTTCCGGCATTCCTCTCCGCGCCACGCCGCTCAGGCCGGGTCGGGGATCTCGACCTCGGGAAAGTGCTCCTTCAGGATGCGCAGGCACCGCTCGACGGCGGCGTCGTACGGCAGCCGCTGCGTCTTGCAGAACTCGAAGACCGGCTCCTCCGCTCGGCCCCTTGTCGAGATGCGCTCAATCAGGAATGTCTCGCAGCCGGGTATGCCCTCGAAGCGAACCTCCCCCGCGGTGAATGCTGCGTCGGCCAAGCTTCCCGCCAATTCGGCGCACGCCTCCTTGCAGGCGTCGGCGAACGTGCTGAACCGCTCCGCGTCCAATTCCCTCGGTCTGACCCAATACCTCGTGTAGCCCATCGTCTTGTCCTCCTTGGTGTGCGGGCGGCGCAGTGCCTGCCCGCAATGTGGTGGTTTCTTCCTCCAGACTCCCTCAGATGGTCAATATGCGCTCGATGGCTTTGTTGCCACGGGTTCGGCGGGATTCTCTGCGCTCCGCTTCCCCCCGTTTCAAAGCCCTCCTTCAAGCCGATATCAATCCTTAGTGGAAC
>CAIUWO010000717.1 GCA_903902895.1 Candidatus Hydrogenedentota bacterium
CCGTGCCGTCCTGGACGAGCCGCAGTCGGTAGACTGGAATGCTGTACGGTACGGCATCCCCTTTGCGTGTCATTTTCTTGGTCATGATGCGCCCCCCTCAGTATTCGTCGGGTAGCAGGAAGGTCGTCGCCTGCCGGTTGTGGTTGTCATCGATTTCCGCGTCGGTGATGACCCACAGCTTCGTGCCGTCTGGCAGGGTGTAGGCGCTCATGATGCGCGCGCCGCTGGTGAGCGCCGCCGCGTTGGCCGCCTTGTCGGTTTCGTCGAGGTCGCCCCAGTCACCGGCGGCATGGCGACGGAGGTACTGGAGGGGGTCTGCACCGCATGCCCGTAGCGCCTCAAGAGCGCCGGGCGTGCTGACGATGGGACCCAAGCGCACCGCAGGCGCGATGCGGATGTCATTGTCCATGGGAAGGCTCCTCTCTGTCCGCTCTCCCGGACAGTCTCTGTCAGGCGCTGCTGGGGCCGGGGCCTGTTTGCGCCAAGGGTCAGCGCGCGTTGGGTGTTTGCGGTTTTTCGGGGTGTCAGGTTGAGCGGTCCATGCGGCGCACGACCTTCGAGTCGAGCGTCACGTACTCGGTCCGGCAGTCCCGGCCGCACCACGCAATGAAGCGGGTCACCACATCGCCGAGCGTCTCGGGCGTGTAGTCCATCGTCATGCAGAGCCGGTGGAACTGGCCGTCGTGCTGGCGGAAGGAGCCGCCCGTGAAGCCTTTGTCGCGGTAGTGCTCCAGAGTGAAGCGCGCTCGCCACGCGAAGATGGACGCTGGACCTTGGAACGCGTCGCGGCCTTCGGCGAGCCCGTGGAGGTGTCTTGCCCGCTCCAGGACCGCCGTCGGTGCCATGCCGCGCTGCGCCCATCCGATGTATTCGCAGGAGCCGAGCCCGAAGGCTTTGCTCCTGGCACGGGTCACGACGTCCCATGCGCAGGGATGTGCGTCGGCCCATGCGATGACCTCTGCGAGCGGGGGCTCGGTTGTGCCAATTTCCGGCCGGACATCGGAGGTCCAGACGGTGGTGGTGCTGGTGTGCTCATCACGATGCATGGTGTGTGCTCCTGTGGCCCGACGCGGCCGGGCCGGGGGGTTGCATGCGTGAAGTGGAAAGGCCCTCTCCCGCGCGCATTTCTCCAGGCGCTGCTCGGCCAGGGGCATGTTCGCGGAAAAATCCAGGGGTTCCTGAATGCTTGGCCTTTTTGCGTTGGATGGGTGATGCCCGACGGCCCCCCCCCCGGCGTTGCCGCGAGGGGGGGACCCGGCATCCGGGGCGGGGCAGGTGCGATGGAAGGTGGTAATCGGAGTTGGCCCGCCCAAGCTCTCAAAGGTCCATCCCCGCCCGGTTGCGGTGTCCGGCGCGGTTGTTGCGTCGGCGGGCGGGGATGGGCATGCAATGCGGACGGTGGTCAGGCGCTGGCCGTGCAGGGCTCAGCATCGGCGGTGTCGGTGGCATCGGCAGCGTCAGCCACTGCGGCATCCGCTGCGAGTTCCCGGCGCTTGCCGCCGGACTTCTTCTCGACCCCGTCCTTCGGCGCGGAGAACGGATTCTCGCGCTTGGGCGGGACCAGCGGCTCCAGTTTCGCCGTGCCGTCGTCGTTCTTTTCGGGGGCCGCGTCGAGCACGCCCTGCACCCAGGTGTCGAAGCCGCCGTTCAGGAGGCTCATGCCCCTGTGCTCGGTGTCTTCGTAGGCCAAGCCTTCCGCCCTGATGACCGCGGTGAGGAAGCCCGCGTTCGTGGTGGACCTGCCCTCGAAGGCGCTGTCGAGCGCATGGGCCTTGAAGGGCTGGCCCGTCAGCACGGCGGGCGAGAAGCAGGTGCGCAGGCGCTCGAAGGGCACCCACTCGCGGCTGAAGCGGCCGCCGCCGTCGTTGTCCTTGAGGCGGATGACCACGCCGGGGCCGCCGACGCCGTCGATGCGGCCGACCTGGTAGGCGATGCCGCCGCCGCCCCTGGCGGGGTTCAGCTTCACGCACTGCCGGGTGGCCACGACTGTGACCATCACCGGTGCCGGGGGGCTGCCGCCCTCGGGGGTGTCCGCGCCGCCGTCGGGCAGCTCGGTGTTCTTGTCTCTCTTCGGTTTCGGTTTGCTCATGGTGTGTCATCTGCTCCTTGTGAGTGGTGGCACGGACCGCAGAATTTCCGTCGTCCTGGGACCGAGGCGGTCGAGCGCGACAGCGACTGCGACGTCGGTCGCCTTCTCGGCCGCGCATCCGGCCAGTCGGCCGAGATCGACGCCCGCGACGGTGTAGTCCGGCCTGGGTGAATAGCGGTAGCCCGAACCGCACGGTTCGGGCAGGGTGCTCTGCTTGCTCTTGCTCAATGTCGGGGACTCCTTTTCCTTTCG
>CAIUWO010000718.1 GCA_903902895.1 Candidatus Hydrogenedentota bacterium
AATCGGGTGTTCAACGAGCTTGCCGCCGTGGTGCGCCAACTCCAACAGGGTCTGCCGCGGATGAGCTCGGACAGGGCCGGCGTACGCAGCCTAACCGCCTGGCCTTGGATTGTTAGTCTCAACTTGAACGCTTATTAGAATTAAGAAGCAACAACTGCCGGGGAGGTATCAATATGCAAAGCGCGCCATTGCCACCAGACGAAAAACGTATCGTCAAAAAGCGCCAGAGACTCTCCTATAGTATAGGCCTCTGGCTCATGTATTGGTGGATATACCTTGCGTTCTTTTTACAATTTGGACAGTATACGCGGGCTCAAGCGCTATGGATTCATCTTCCCTTCATTGTGGTCATGGTTCCATGGCAGATTTGGCAGTTTCGACCAATTCGGAAAAGCAAACAGGGGCAGGAGGGTGTCGATGGCGTAGTGAAACACGCCAAAGGGCTGTCGTTGGCATGGTTGTTTTCGTATTACTTTTCTACTTCTGTCTTGATGTTGGCCTTGGCCGTTTTTCAATGGGAATACTTCAGGGACGAAGGTTCTTTCTACAAGGGAGACCTCGCAGGACTGTGGCCGGTGGGCTTGTGGCTGATGATACTGTACTACGCGCTAGGCTTTTCGCTGATAGGTCTTGCAAGGATGGCCAAACAGAAGTTTCTTGGGAAGTAGTATAGCGATTCAATACGTGCGGCCGTTGAGAGGGTTGCGGGGATGGATTCACGGTCAGTAATCGCGGAAGAACGGTACGAGGAATTGCGGTCTCTCGTGCGGCGGCGATTGGGGGTGGCGTCGCTGCGCATGAACTATGCGGCGAAAAGGACTGACTGCCGCATGAATGGAGAACCCGAAGTCCGCGCCGCAATGGTGCTCTTTTCCCTGCGCGGGGAGGACATGCGTATTCGCTTTGAACAAATTGGAATTCCCTGTGGGGACATCGGTGCATCGGGGGAACAGCGGCGATATGAATACAGACTATTACATTGTGAGAGGCGAGAATGGCGCTTGTTGTTGCAAGTGCAGGCCGTGGTACCGACGGCCCAAGACCGTAACCGGGATAATTGCCGCCGCAGGAACGGTTCTGCTATTGCTAGGAATTGCGGCGCGATGGATGGACTGGTTTTAACGTTTGAGTCATAGGGTGCCCGCAGCGAAGCGGAGGGCACCGTTCCGGCTTCCCCGCCCGCTATTCCCCCGCGCGCCGCCGCTTTTCCAAGTGAATGTGCAGCACGGCGAGGTCCGGGGGGCGCACCCCCGGGATGCGGCCGGCCTGGCCGAAGGTGGCCGGGCGCACCTCTTTCAGGCGCTGCCGGCTCTCGCGGGGCAGCCCGTCCAGCGTGTCGTAGTCGAAATCGGCGGGGATGGGCAGCGATTCGGCCTTTAGAAAACGGTCTATCGCCTTGTCCTGCCGCTCCATGTAGCCCGCATACTTGATGTGAATCTCCACCTGCTCCCGCACCTCCAGGGGCACCGGCGCCGGCGGCGGGCAGAAGCGCCACAGGTCGTCCAGCCCCAGATTGGGCCGGTGCAGCAGATGGGCGACCTTTTGCGCCTCGCTGATGGGCCGCCCGCCCCGCTCCTCCAGGAGCGCGTTGAGCCCCTCCGACGGCGCCAGCGTGGTTGTCTCGATGCGCCGCAGCTCCTCGGCCGTGCCGCGCTGCTTTTCGCGCAGCGCCTGCACCGTCGCGTCATTGCCGAACCCGTATTTTGCCAGCCGCGCGTCGGCGTTGTCATGGCGCAGGTGCAGCCGGTATTCGGCGCGCGATGTGAACAGGCGGTAGGGCTCCAGCACGCCCCGCGTGACGATGTCGTCCACCATCACGCCCAGGAAGGCCTCATTGCGGCCGATGATCAGCGGCGGCGCGCCTTCCAGTGCGCGCACGGCGTTGATGCCCGCGTGGATGCCCTGGGCCGCCGCCTCCTCGTAGCCCGAGGTGCCGTTGATCTGGCCCGCATGGAACAGCCCGCGCACCCGCTTCGTTTCGAGCGTTAGCGTCAGTTCGGTCGGCGGCACAAAGTCATACTCCACGGCGTAGCCGGGCCGGATGATTTCGGCCTTTTCAAGGCCGGGGCAGCTGTGCAGCATTTCCAACTGCACGTCCTCGGGCAGGCTCGTGGACATGCCGTTGACGTAGAACTCCGCCGTGCTGAGCCCCTCGGGCTCCAGAAACAAGTGGTGCCGCGGCTTGTCGGGAAACTTGACGATCTTGTCCTCAATGCTCGGGCAGTAGCGCGTGCCGACGCCCTCTATCCTGCCCGAATACAGCGGCGAGCGGTCCATGTTGCGCAGAATGATTTCCCCGGTCGCCTCGGTGGTCTGCGTCACCCAGCAGGAGGCCAAATTGCGGTCAAACCCCTCAATGGGCGTGGAAAACGAAAAGGGGCGCGGGTCCGAATCGCCGGGCTGCCGGGTCAGCGCGTCCAGGTCAATGCTGCGCCGGTGGATGCGGGGGCAGGTGCCCGTCTTGAGCCGGCCCACGGGAAAGCCGAGCCGGCGGTAGGCCTTGCTCAATCCGTCCGCCGCGGGCGCGCCGCCGCGCCCGCCCGGCACCGTCGTCATGCCGAAGTGCAACCGCCCGTGCAGAAAGGTGCCCGTGCAGACGATCACCGCGCGCGCCGCAATCTCCTCGCCGTAACTGGTGCGCACCCCCGCGATCGCGCCGTCCGCCACGATCAGGTCCACCACCTCGGCCTGCTTGAGCACTAGGTTGGGCTCTTCCTCGCAGACGCGCTTCATGTCATACTGGTAGAGCACGCGGTCCGCCTGGGCGCGCGGCGAGTGGACGGCCGGCCCCTTGGACCGGTTGAGCATACGGAACTGGATGCCCGTGCGGTCGATGCACCGGCCCATCTCGCCGCCGAGCGCGTCGATCTCGCGCACGAGCTGCCCCTTGGCCACGCCGCCGATGGCCGGGTTGCACGACATCTGGCCGATGCTGTCCAGGTTCAGCCCGATCATCATGACGGACCGCCCCATGCGCGCCCCGGCCAGCGCGGCCTCAATCCCGGCGTGCCCCGCGCCGACGACGATGATCTCAGTTGTGTGGTTCATGGATTAACAGTCACCGTCAGGCTCCACGCTGGGGAAAAGACAAGAAGAGTGTTTAACATGGATGGACAGGATGAACGGGATAAGGCAGAAAGCCTTTGCCTTCTTATCCTGTCTATCCTGTATATCGATGTTCAATTTTCCGAAAGAGCCTCAGTCGCACGGCAGTTTGGCCGCGAGCACCTTTTCCGCCTGCTTCGCGCGGTGCGCCTTGAGCGCGTCGGCCAGTTCGGGCCGTGTGTTCGCCAGTATCGACACCGCCAGCAGCGCCGCGTTCGTCGCGCCGGGACTGCCGATGGCCAGTGTGCCCACGGGGATGCCCGGCGGCATCTGCACGATCGCGTACAGTGCGTCCTGCCCGTTCAGCGCGCCCGCCGCGAGCGGCACGCCCAGCACCGGCTTGATTGTGCACGCCGCCACGCAGCCCGGCAGCGCCGCGGCCAGCCCGGCCCCGGCGATGAACACCTCCACGCCGCGCGCCTCACAGCCGCGGATGTACTCCGTCAGCGCGTCGGGCGTGCGGTGCGCCGAAAGCACGCGGCACTCGTGCGCCACGCCGAATTCGGCCAGCGTCCTGTGCGTGCGCTGCATCGTCTCCCAGTCCGATTCACTGCCCATAATCACCGCCACCAGCGGGTTGTTCTCCGGCATCGTGTGCATCTCCTCTTTGCGGGGCCAAATCACCACTTTGGGAACCGGCGCTCCTGCAAGAAGCGCCCCTTCCCCCGTCATTCCCGCGAAAGCGGTAATCCATGCCTTTACGGTCTGCGCCCAGACCCGGTGGATTCCCGCCTTCGCGGGAATGACGAAAAAAATGTTAGAAATGCCGCTCGATATAGTCCAGCGCGGCCTCCAAATCGGGCAGCACCTTGGTGCAGTAGCGCACCATCCAGGGCGACATGTCTTTGAAACTCATCGGGCTGAAGGCTATGACGAACTTGCCCAGGTCGTGCGCCGCGTAAAACACCTCCATCGAGGTGCCGATCGACGCCTTGTTGTAGTTGACCAGCAGGATGTCCGCGTCGCGCACGTCCTGCAGGTCAAACTCCACAATCTCGTTGGCGCTGTCGATCTCGCGGTCCCGGAAATTGCGGCGCATCGGGTCGAGCAGGATGAACTTGCCCGCAAGGCACTCCTTGGCCCGCTGGCGCCACGGCTTGCTCTCCGCCGCGTCGGCATCCATGATCGGCCCGCTCAGATAGATTTTTCGCGCTGTTTCGCTCATGCGGCACCCCTGTGTTCATCCGGCCGCCATGGCCGTCGTCCTGTCCGCGAATTCTAGCGCATGCCGGGCCAAAAGGCCAACCCGCAACTTTGGCTGGACGGCCCGTTCATGGTAAGGTGTTTGAAACTGGGGACGGCCTTGCGTTCTGTCCGGATGCCCTTCGGCGGAAACGGGGTGCCGTACGCAACACACGCCGGAGTCCGGGCATGCCATTTTACACCGTTCGCCGCCAGGCGGCGCTAATCATCGCCACAGCGCTCTGCGCCGCGGGCGCCTGGACCCAGCCTTCCGCCTTCGCCCCCGAAAAGCCCGTTCCCGCGCCCGATGCGCCGCCCGTCGCGGCCCCGTCCACCCCCGTCCCGGCCGTGCCCGTACCCGCCGTGGACCCCGTTGATGCCTGGATGGCCGCCGCATCCCTGCCCGCCCGGGTCGCCCAGCTCATGCTGGTCACCATCGAGGGCGGCCCCCGGCTCACGGGGGACGACACGGCCATCTTCAAGGCGGGGATTCCCGGAGGCGTGCTGCTGCGCCACGCCCCCAAGCCCGCGCTGGCCGCGGCGTGCGTGACCGAGCTGCGCCTTCTGGAGCAGAAATCGGGCGTGCCCCTGTTTATCGGCGCCGACCTCTACGAACTGGCCACGCCCCGGGCCGGCACCATGTCGGGCTTCGCCGAACTGCCCTCCCTGCTCGCCGTGGCCGCCGCAAACGACGCCGAAACCACGCGGCACCTGGGACAGTTGCTGGGCGCCCAGATGGCGGCCATGGGCTTTAACCTCTACCTCGGGCCGTCGCTGGCCCTCGCGCCCACCGCCCAGAACGCCCGCGGCTCGGTGAATTGCCTCGGCGGCAACCCCGCCTTCGTGGCCGAGGCGGGCGGGACAATCTGCCAGGAACTGCAAAAACTGGGCGTGGCCCCCATGCCCATGGGATTCCCCGGCGGCGGCCTCAACCGCCAGGAGCGCGGCGCGGCCGTGCTCACCACCGCGCGCGACGCGCTCAAGGACGGCGACCTGCGGCCCTTCGCGGCCGCCATCCAGGGCGGCGCGCGCATCATCCAGGTGGGCAACACCCTCGTGCCCACCCTGGAGCAGGGCGGCCCCCCGGCCAGCCTGTCCGACGTGGTCGTGCGCGAACTCCTGCGAAAGGAGCTGGGCTTTGACGGGATTATCGTGAGCGGACCCATGGACAGCGAGGATGTCACCGGCATCATGGACAGCGCCACCGCCGCCGCCGCCGCACTCGAGCGCGGCGCCGACATGCTCCTCTGGCGCAGCGCCGCCACCCAGCCCGTCCGGGCCATTGAGTTCATCTGCAAGGCCGTCAGCAGGGGCGACCTGTCCGAAGAGGCCATAAACACCGCCGCGCGCCGCGTGCTGCGGGTCAAGGTGGAACTGGCCAAGCTCGCCGCCGCCGCCGCGGCCGCGCGCGACCCCCACGCGGTCGACAAACTGGACGATCTCCTGGGAATTGTGCAGTCTGTAAACCGGCGCTCCGTCACCCTGGCGCACCACCGCGCCGGCGCCCTGCCCCTGATCAAAAAGGTCTCCACCCCCGTGGGCATCACCGGCACCGTGGGTGTGGATGAACTGTTCGCCGCCCTGGAAAAACCGCTCAAGCAGGTCATAAGACAGGGCATCATGACCGCCAAACACATCGGCGACATCCAGCGCTTTGAGATACAGCGGCTCACCGGCGGCATGGGCGGGATAAACACCATTGTCTGCGTGCTCACCGACCAGGAAAAGATCGAGGGTCAGGTGGAGCTCGTCCGCGAACTCAAGAAAAAGGCCGCCCGCGTCGTGGTCATATACCTGGGCTATCCCGCCCATGCCGCCTTCCTGGGCGAAGCCGACGCCATCCTGCTCGGCTATTCCACCTCGACCAGCGTGGCCGAAACCATGGCTGTCATGGCCGAGGCCCTGCTGGGGACCGGCGCGGTCGGCTTTGTCGATCTGCCCGAAACGCTCCACCTCAAGGTCAACGAAACCCGAACCTTCGGCATCGCGGACACCGTGCAGACGCCCCCCGGACGCCTGCCCCTCGACCTCAACGAACACAGCAAGGCCGGAACCGCCGGCCGCTATGACCCGTCCCTGGCCGTCAAGAAGGCGGAATGGGATTTCGCCGGCAAACGCGTCGGAAAACTGTCCGCGCCCTGGACCTTCGACAAGGCCGGCCAATACCCCGTCACCCTGACCGTCACCGACACAAGAGGCGAGACGCGCGCGAAGACCTTCAAGGTGGACGTCCAATAACCCCCACCTTGTCGGCACTTTCCGTGCTGCCCGCCCTTGTCGCGGGGCGTGTGCTGCTTTCCGTAGCGCCCGCCCTTGTGGCGGGCGTGTGTCGCCGGCCGGCGACACGCTGCTTTCTCAGGCCCCGCCCCGGATAACCGACGTGACCTTGCGGTGCCATGCCACGTCGGCCCACAGCCGGGGAAACTGCGGGTGCGTGAAGTTCGACGTGCAGTTGAAGGTGTAGCCGTTGTCCCGTCCAAGGCGCGCGCAGATTTCGGCGGCCTCTTTGATGATGTCCCAGTCGAGCGAGGCGTTGTCGAGCCAGTTGATGACGCCCCAGCCCTCGGTGTTGCCGTAGGGCACGCCCAGTGCGCGGCCCTTTTCGGCGACGCTCTTCATGAACGCCGCCATCCACGCGGTAAGCGGCTCTTTGTTCTTGGCCCAGTTCTCTTTCAGCTTCTTGTTTATCTCGGCGAATTTCAAGTCGTTGCCGGCGAGCCCGTGGATGTTCTCCCAGTAGCCCGTGCCGTTGCTCAGGTCGCCGTTGATGCCAAACCAGTTGTGCTCGTCGAGCACGGCGAAGCGCGAGAAGTCCATGTTCTGCCAGGGCACCGCATCCACGCGGGTCTGGCAGAAGAAGAAGTCCAGTTTTGGCCATCTGGCCTTGAGCCGGTCGATGGCGTCGCAGGCGAATTGCCTGTAGAAAGCCTGCTGCGCCGGGCTGTACTGGCCCAGGTCCTTGTCCCACTGGTGGGCCTGACGCTCGCGCTGTTCGGGGTTCTCTATCGTGCCAAGTTCGCGGTCGCGCACCGCCTTCAGCTCGTTCTCCAGCCACTTGAACCCGTGGAACATGGGGTATTCATTGAGCAAGTCCACATAGAACACATTGTCCAGCAGTCCGTGGCCGTCCAAGAAGGTGAGGGTTTCGTCCCACACCCGCACGAACCCGTCGAGCCCCTCTATCTTCTCCACGCCCGTGCCGAAGAACCACGTCGAGAACCCGACATGCACGCCGCGCTCGGTGCACTTGGGCAGGAACTCCAGCAGCGCCTCGCGCGGGCGGGCCTTCATCGTGCAGTTGTTGCCCCACATCGCCGGCTTCCAGTCGTTCTTGGGAAAGAAGTGCTCCTCCGTTATGGTGCCGTCGGGACCGGCCGCGACAAGCGCCGGAAACATGTCGATGCGCACCGCGTTGTAGCCGCGCTCAACCAGCTCGTCCAGCACCCTGGACCAGTCCCAGAACTCGCCCGCCGGATGGTGGCGCAGCAGCCAGCTAAAGTCCCACATGGCGATGGCCACCGGCTCTTTCACCCGTGTCACCGGAAGCAGCGTCCCGGACTTGGTTGACTGTGCGGGGGTGTCCTGCGCGGCATAGGCCCGCAGGGCGCCCAAAAGAATTCCTGAAGCTGCCGTCGTTCCGGTTAGGAAGTCGCGCCGGTTTATCATGGTTGGTTTCCTGTTCTGGCTGTTGCCGCGATTGTAACCCACGGACCGTACCGGTATCATAACGGCCTTGTCATGGACACGCTGAAAGGACCCTCATGAAAGCCTGCGTGCTGCACGCCATTGGCGATTTGCGAACGGAACATGTCCCCGTGCCCGAACCGGGCCCCGGCTGGGTGCGCCTGCGCGTGGCCGCGTGCGGCGTCTGCGGCTCCGACATCCCGCGCGTGTTTGAAAAGGGCACCTACCGCTTTCCACTCATCCCGGGCCATGAGTTTGCCGGCGTGGTGGACGCCGTGGGCGGGGGCGTCAACCACGTTCACATCGGCCGGCGCGCCGCCGTGTTTCCGCTGGTTCCCTGCATGCGCTGCGCCATGTGCGCCGTGGGCGCCTATGCGCAGTGCGCCGACTACGACTACCTCGGTTCGCGCCGCGACGGTGCCTTTGCCGAATACGTGGTCGCGCCGGAATGGAACCTGGTGCCCGTGCCCGACGGGCTGTCCCTGGAGGAGGCGGCCATGTGCGAGCCGGCCGCCGTGGCCGCGCACGCGTTGCGGCAGGCGAAAATCGACCTGGGCGCGACAGTGGCGATCTTCGGCGCGGGACCGATCGGCCTGATGCTCGCGCAATGGGCCAAGGCCTGGGGCGCCGCGCGGGTCATGCTCCTCGATGTGGACCCGGAGAAACTCAACTTCGCCCGTTCCCTGGGCTATGAATTCACGTGCAACCCGAAGGACGGGGATGCCGTGGCATGGGTGCGCCGCCATGCGCCGCTCGGCGCGGACGTGGTGGTCGAGGGTTCGGGCAGCGCGGCGGCCTTCGAGCAGACCGTGCAGTGCGCCAAACCCTTCGGCGCCGTCGTGCTCATGGGCAACCCCGCCGGGCCCATGACCCTGTCGCAGAAGGCCTACTGGGCGATACTGCGCAACGAGCTGCGCGTGCACGGCACGTGGAACTCCTCCTTCGCCGAGCTGCGCGGCAATGAGTGGCGGATGTCGCTCGAGGCCATGGCCGCGGGCCGCATCGACGTGAAGCCGCTCATCAGCCACCGCACCGGCCCCGACGGCCTGCTGGAGCACATGGTCATGATGCGCGACCGCAAAGGCTTCTTCAACAAGGTGATGATGGTAAATGGCTGATCCACAGATTGTCACAGATAGGAATGAAGGGTGAAAGGAACGATTGCATGCAAAACGAACTTAGCGGGGCGATGAGAATGAATTCTTCCGAGGAGCCATATTGCTCCGTTGAGAACTCCGACAGGAGCCGGCATAAGAAAGCTAGCGCCCTATTCTTGGGTGTGCTTGCCCTGTCATGTCTTTATCCTGCGTCAAGAACCATAATGATGCGGGAGGTGCCCGGCGCAATCTTCACCGTGTTCTTCATTGGTTGCTTTATGGCAATGGTTTTCATGTTGGCAAAAGATGTCCTGTTGTCATGCAAATCGGTGACCTTTCTGGCAAGTCACCTCCGGATCGACAACACAACGGTTGATATGGTTCAGTTGAAACGCGTAGAAGTGACACAATATGCGCACGCTCTAAATCGAGATCTTGCCGGGACATGCAAATTAAAGTTAGTGCCAAACTGCGGCAAACCAATCATCATTGAAGATATGGCAGATGCTGGTTGTATAGAGAAGATTGGTGCTTTTTGTAAACAGAAACAAATAACGTTCATCTCAAGACGGCGTTGCTGTGAGCCGGTCTTGGTATGTGCTGTTCCTGTGCTTTTCTGCGGGGCCGTTGAATGCCTCGGTTTCTTAGGGTTCTTTGGGCTCTGAGAACAGGGAATCGCGGACCATGCAAAGAAGCCGCCCTTCCGGGGATTCCCGGAAGGGCGGCATTGTATTTATTGGACTTCAATCTGTGTGAATCTGTGCAATCTGTGGATGGTGTTTTACTCCCACTCAATGGTTCCGGGAGGCTTGCTGGTGATGTCATACATCACGCGGTTGATGTGCTTGACCTCGTTGCAGATGCGGTTGGACACGCGCTGGAGCAGTTCCGGCTCAAACCGGTACCAGTCCGCCGTCATGGCGTCGGACGAGGTGACGGCGCGCAGGCTGCACACCTCCTCGTAGGTCCGCTCGTCGCCCTGCACGCCCACGCTTTTGACGGGCAGCAGGCAGACCAGCGCCTGCCAGATCTCGTCGTAGATGCCCGCCTTGCGGATTTCATCAATGAAAATGTCGTCCGCGTCGCGCAGCGTGTCGAGCCGGTCGTGCGTGATTTCGCCGATGCAGCGCACGCCCAGCCCGGGCCCGGGGAAGGGATGGCGGCTGACGATTTCCTCGGGCAGGCCCAACTCGCGGCCCAGCGCGCGCACCTCGTCCTTGAACAGCTCGCGCAGCGGCTCCAGCAGCGCCATGTTCATCTTTTCCGGCAGGCCGCCCACATTGTGGTGGCTCTTGATCACGCACGAGGGGCCGCCCGT
>CAIUWO010000719.1 GCA_903902895.1 Candidatus Hydrogenedentota bacterium
ATCGCGCGGGACCTTCGACCAGGTAGTCGCCGTCCATCGACAGCACGAACCACGAGCAGCCGAGAAAATTCAGATCGATCTCGGTGTCCTTGGGCAGATCGAAACTGCCCCGGAACGCGACGTGGTAGTCCGCATCGTCGGTTTTCACGTTTGGACACCACATGGGCTGTCCCAGCGGGGCGCTCTCCGCCGCCTGAACCGTTCCCGCGCACAGGGACGTCGAAAGGACCATGAAGACCAACAGGTTTCTCATGGCTTTGCCTCTCCGTTGATGCGCCATACAAAGCGGTGCGCCGTGCGCGCATCGCCGGGGGTGTCCAGGGGAAGGGTGTAGGTGATGTCCCAGGTTTGGGTTGCCGCGTCAAAATCGGCCTGCCACCAGTCGTGCCCCACGATGGAGGACTGGTCCACCTCTGCGAGCGTTCCGTCGTCGCTCTTGGCGTACAGGGTGAAGCCATGGCTGGCCTTCGCGCCGCAAACGGTGACCGGCGTGTAACCCACGCCGCCGCTGACGGTGAACTCGGCCTGCTCGCCCTTGTCGGCGGTGACACGCACCGGCCAGGCCTGCTCGACCTGTCCTATAGTCGCCTCGACGGTGACGTTCGCGCCCACGGCCTCGCGAAGCGTTAAGACCCACGGTTCCGCATTCGCCTTCAGCGCGGCGGTCATATTCTGGTTGGGGCCGTAGTAGTCTTCCGCCTTCTGCGGCAACACGAGGAATTCTATCTGTGCCTCCACGAAGTCGCCCTTCTCAAGACGGTCCACGTCCTTGGGCGGCGACAGTTCCACGAGCGCGCCGTCCCAACCATCTTCGGCGCCAAACACTGAATAGCACGGTATGGGGCAGTCTTTGCCGCCCAGTCTCGCCTTCCACGCGCGGACGATGAACGCCTTGTCACCGAGCGCGCCCTGATCCCCCTCGGGGAAGGGGCGTGGCGTTTCTTTGTTGATTTCGTACATCCCGATCCAAGGGAAGTCGCCGGCCAGCGCTTCGCCGCGACGGCTGTAATTGCGGCCGCCCTTTTCGGGTTCCCAGATTTCGTCCAGTCCGTTGATGGTGCCCCGCGCCATGCGCCGGAACGAGATGTCGTTGTACTGGTCCGCGCCAAGCTGGAAGAAGGCCAGCCGGTCGATGTCGTCCACCGGCTTGGTCACAAGGTAGCGCAGCGTGTACAGCGCGCGCACGTAATCGTCCACCCGCCATGTTTGCGTGCGCACGCGGGACTGGATCGCGCCGTCGGGCGTTTCGCCGGCATAGGTCACATCGGAGATGACGGGGCCGTAACTGCTATAGAGAGTCTTCTGCCGTCGCAGATACTGGCGCTTGGGTTGGTCCTTGAGAAAGAGCGTCAGGAAATCGCAGCCACCCACGTTGTGCGTCCAACTCCATTGCTGTTTGGGCGTTTTACCCATGCCCCAGACCATGAGCGGGCGAATGTCGTCGACCATGGAACGGCCCAGGTTCACATCGGGGTCGTAGGTAATGCTCTCTCCGAAGGAGCCGAGGGCCATTTCGTCCCACAGCTGGTTGCCGCCGTAACCGACCAGGCACAACTGCGCGTGCGACACGGCGGGCACGCCGCCCCAGAAGCCGTAGGCCAGGTCGAACTCGAAATCGAGCGGCGCATTCGGCGCCGCGTCCAGCATGGTGAGGCCGTGGAACCAGCATGGCGTGGTGTGCCAGTTCTTGGAGATCTGCACGGGCAGGCCAAGCGGCCAGCCTTCCATGTCGCGGAGCACGGGCGACATGCCCGTGATCGGGAAGCCGCCGCCCGCCTTGGCAAAACTGATCCGGAGCGTGGAGGTTTCGGTGGCGGCGTTCTCGGCCGTTACCTTCACCCGCTCCATCGTTTTCAGGTCGTTGTTTTCACCCAAAACAACCTGCCACCAGCCCTTGGCCGGTTCGTAGGAAACGGCCAGCGCACCCGTGTATGGGGCGATGCCCTCGGCGCGCACAGCCAGCGTGCCGCCGACGGCCGCGGCCATGTTCAGCGCCTCGCGCAGGGCATCCCTGCGCACGTCAAGGGACGGAATTGCCACGCAGGAGAAGGTCTGCTCCGCCGGTGCGCGGAAGTCGAAGGGGGTCGTCTCCAGAACCAACCGTCCCTCGTCGTTGCGCCGGACCTGCTGCCCCGCGCCGGGCACGCACAACAGCGCGATGCCCTCACCCTGCTCGTTGCGCATGAGAATGGCGCGGTCGGTCTTGCCGCCTGCGGGCTGCCATGCCCCGTTCGCATCAAGCATCTCCACGATGGGATAGCCATCGGGCACCTTCAGCAGCGCGGACAGCGTCACATTCTTTCTTTCGGAGGAGGGCAGTGCGGGGATCTCGCGCCACGCATAGCGCACCTCGAAACCCATGCGGTCGGGCCAGCAGTAGCCATCGACCCAGGCGCTCGCGCCCTCGAGGCCCGCACCGGACGCCAGCCCCCCGATCTGCGATACCGGGAACTGGAACTGTTGCAGGTACTTGCCCACATGCTGCAAACGCATCTGGTCCGGCGTGCCCGCACCGCAGGTCATTGGAAAGGCATGGCCGTTCCATACCACCGCGAAATCGAGTTCCCCTTCGGGCAGTTTGTTCAGCACCTCATTGCCCTGCATGGCGGCCTGCACCGCCTTTTCAGGCGGACGCACGGGTCCCAGCCGCGTGACCCGCCCGTTCGACGCGTCCACCAGCATCGCGTACCGATTCGTCTGCACCGCGTAGCGGATGACGGGGTCCTTTTCATCGCGCCGCCAGCCGTAGGGGTAATAGCCAAAGGTGAAGTCGTCCGCGTGGACCAGCGCGTCGGCGGGAATTGGTGCCGCAAGAGCAGGGAAAGCCAAAAGCAGTGCCGCCATGGCGGCGAGGGACATTGCAAGCATGGGGCGCATAATCGTTGCTATCATGAAACGCTCTTCCCGGGGTTATGATGCTGGGGCATTGCGGCAGACAGTATACAGAATGGGAAGGATGGGACAAATGGTACCGATGGGAGAGGGATGGGATACGCCAGTTGTTGCAGGTGAGACGCGCGCGTTCGACATCGCGGCCATGCAGCGTTACAATGCCCTGCATGTTGGACTCCATGAACACCGAAATTCTCTCGACGCTCGGCTCCGGCGTCGTGCTTGGGCTTTCCGCCGGGCTTACGCCCGGGCCGCTGCTCACGCTTGTGGTCGCGCAGTCAGTGCGACACGGCGCGCGCGAGGGCATAAAGGTCGCCCTGGCGCCCTTTCTCACCGATGTGCCGACCATCCTGCTCAGTGTCCTGGTGCTGCAGCGGCTCTCCCGCCTGGGTCCCGTGCTCGGGGTGGTGTCGCTGGTGGGCACGTTCTTTGTGCTGTATCTTGCCTGGGAGAGTTTCTCGGCCCGACGCGTGGAGGTGACGGGCCCCGACGCGGACCCGAGATCGCTGCGGCGCGGCATG
>CAIUWO010000720.1 GCA_903902895.1 Candidatus Hydrogenedentota bacterium
AGCCGGTACATCACACTCGCCATCAGGTCTGCGCCTTGGCTTTGCTGATTCGACACGGGTAACACAAAGAAGCTGTCCATCCGTGTCGCGCCGGTGCGATCCGGGTCATCACTGCGCAGCTCACCGCCCACAAGCCCGACGCCCGTCAGTGCGGAGGGGGCCACGCGGCCGAAGTCACCACGCATCTGGTCGAAGACATTCTGCGCATTGTGGTCCAAATTGCGGTTGATTTTCGCCACAGACCAGCCGTCCATGGCCCCTGAGATGACCCCCATGCCGATGGTGGAGACCACGGAAAGTACGGCAATGCCGGTAATCAGTTCAATCAGGGTAAGTCCGGAGCGGTTTGCGCGTTTCATTTGGTTACCTCCGGCTTCGCGGGTGCCACCTGTGGCACTTGCGCGATGGAAACAGGCAGGGCCGACGTGAGTACAAAGGCGCGCGGATCGCCGGATTCCTGCCAGCGAATCTCGACACTCACTTCGCAATACGGCGAATCAGGCGCGGGGAAGTGCCCCGTGGCCTTCCATTGAAAACCCTTGTAGAGGACATTGTCCCGGCTGCGGGCGCGTTTGTCCAGTGGGGCGCTGGCGGGACCGGCCAGTGGCGCATAGTCGTCCTTGCCGGAACCGGGGTTGACGATTGAAAACGGCTGGCCCGCTAACTGGTCGACGGAGGGCCACTGAAAACGCTCCGGATGCCGCTGCAGCGCCGCCATCTGTTCCTCGGCCAATTGCGAGGCAACCACGCGGTTCCGGGCCGAGCGACCGAGGCTCAGGCTTTGCTGCAACAACGAGACCCCGAGGGTCGCGGCCACACTCATCACGGCCAGCGCGGTGATAAGCTCAATCAAGGAGAAACCACCCCGCGGTCGAAGAACGCGCGGTTGCTCTCCGCTGGAGAATAGTGTGCCCATGAATCTCCTTCCTGTGTGCGACAACATCACACTGCGAAACCTTCGCCCCGATATCCATTCTTCACAATGTGATAATACTATTAACACAAACGGCAGGCAAAGTCAATATGGTGAAAAAACAAAAAATGCCGCCCAGCAAAACCGCATACTTCCCAAACACCGTTTAGACGAACAGAGCATCTGCAATAAACAGCTGTTCTGTTCGTCTAGTAGTTATCTTTATTGGCGCTGGAGTACTCTGTTTTGCTTGGCGCGTTCCCGCATCTTTTTCAGGGTCTCGGCGGCCTGCTTTTGGGCGGCGGCCTTTTGTTCGGCCGTGAGAACCGGCTTTGGCGGGGTGGGCAGCGCGGCACGCGCGGACGTATGCGTTGTCTTCTTGTCTTCCCCCATGAGGAAGCGACGCGCCGCCTCAGTGGGATCGATCAAGTCCACGCCTTCCGGTGTCGCGGGCAGATTGCCGTTTGCCCAAGTATCGCTCAGCATATAGGAGACAGACCCATCAAGCCACAGCACGTTCCCCCCCCCGGGAATGTGATTCATGCAATTGACCTGCCAGCCGTCGGATCGCCGGGCGGCAAGACCATTGCTGACGTCCTTAGACTTCTCCTCCTCCTTCTTGGGGATCATCCCGCTGCACAGGTCCCACATCAGGGGAATTTTAGGCACCGGCCTGGAGGGATGCGGCAAATAGATCGGCTGGGTGGTATAGGCCCCGAGATAATCGTAACTGCCCCGCAGGCTCATTTCCCCGTTGATTTCCGTGGTGATTTCAACGGGTTCCTCGTTCTTGGTGTCCCGACGCCGCTCACTAAGCCTGGAGTTGGATTCCGACGGACATTGGAAAACATCAGGCGTGCCGACCTCGCGCAGGCAGAAGGATTTGAGAGCGTCGGCATTGTTATTGCCGCCGCTCCACGGCAGCGCGCCATCGTTTTCCGCCGCATAGGCGTGCATGACGATGCCAAGCTGCATCAGGTTGTTCTGACACGAGGCACGCCGCGCGGTTTCGCGGGTGCGGGCAAGCGCGGGCAGCAAAATCGCGGCTAGGATGCCAATGGTGGCAATCACGAAAAGCAATTCAATCAGGGTAAAGGCCCGGGACTTCATTTCGCGTCCCTCCTGCGTGTTTCATGAAAGGAGACCACGGTGCCAGCGGCATCAAGCGACAATTCCGCCTCCAGCACCCGCTTCGCCATGCGCGAAGACCCATCGCACAACTCGCCGGTGGCGGTCAGGCCAAACCGGTTGCCACCCAAAGCCGATACCTCCACGGAGAACCGGCCCGCGCCCAGCATCG
>CAIUWO010000721.1 GCA_903902895.1 Candidatus Hydrogenedentota bacterium
AGGCCGGTTTGCTCGAGGCTCCGGAGAAAACCCTTCCTGCGGAAAATAAATAGCGCTCACACCCACAAATCAGTCTGATGTATACAGGCCCGTGTCTCAACTCACGCACGACACCACGGCGTGATGAGCAATGTCGCCATGCCGCGGTTCCGCCAGTCCCGGGCGGCACCTTCGGGAATGGGACCGGCTATCACCATTGCCGGGAATTTGATCTGCTCCGCGCGCCGCCCTTATCCTTGGCTTTGCTTTGGCCTCTAAGGCGTTTATTTCTCGGACTTTGGGAGCTACAATCGTTGAAGTCCCGCATGCCGGAATACCTGTTCCCGGTGGCATTGGCCATTGTGATCGTTGTGGTGGGTTCTTTCCCCTACCTCTACGGATATGCCATAGAGAAGCCGGGAACACAGTTCATGGGGCTGGTTGGCCGCGGGGTGCCTGGGGGAAACAGCTATTTCATGTTTGCCAAGCAGGCCCAGGAGGGATACCATCTTTTTGAGAATCGCTGCACTCCCGAACCGCTGCCCCGCGTCTATTTCAATCCCGAGTGGTGGCTTTTTGGAAACATGGCGCGCTGGACGGGACTCTCGCTGGTCGCTGTATTCCACCTCACCCGCGTGTTCGCCGTATTTTCACTGCTCTTGTCGCTGTATTTTCTGCTGTCGCTTTGCCTGACGACCCTTTTCCAGCGCCGATTGGCGCTGTTGCTCATTGTGTTCGGTTCTGGCTTTGGCTGGACGCTGTGGTCCGCCCAAATGGCCTATGGGCATCTGCTGTTCCCGTTCCTTGTCAAAATGGCCGGTGCGCATGCGGCGATGGTCCCCTTGCCGCGTCCCGCCCCCGAGAGACTGCTGCGCGACCTGAACGGGGTGAGCGTGCTGGGCTACCTCGTCAACAAGCCGCATTTCATGTACGCTCTAGCGTTCGCCGTGCTTAATTACGCATTTCTGGTCCTTGCGGACAAATCGCGGCAGCTTCGCCATTACTTTCTGAGCGGCCTCTGCGCCGCAATCCATCTGATTATTCGGCCCTACGCCCTCGTGGAAATAGCCCTGGTCTACCTGCTATTCCCGATTTTTAGTTCATTGCGGGAACGCCGCGTGGAAAAGACCCGGCTCAAGGGGTTCCTGATAACCGGAGGCATGCTCGTTCCACCTGTTCTATATTACCTTTATCTGGCGTACACCCAGTGCTTGGGGATGGGTGGATGGAAGCGTCCCACCGGGTACATGTTTGAGCACTTTATGTGGTACGGCGTTCCATTTGTCCTGATGTTCTTCTACTTTGTCGGCTTGGGCCACTTCCGCAGGGTAAGACCGGCCCATCTTGTGGTCCTGCTGTGGGTCACTGTCGCTTTTCTTATCGCGCAGGCCTATCCCTATATCAGCTTTGGCGAGGAATCGGCGATTTTTGCCTTCTTTGTCGTGCCCTCAATCCTGGCGGTCGCCGACCCCTTGAGGCGCCTGTACCGGGCACTGCTTCGCGGCAGGTCCGGGCACTGGCTGGCGCGCCGGGGCATCCCGCCGGAAAAGACCCGCATGGCCGCGGCGGCACTGCTGGTGCTCTTCTGCTCCATTTCGGCCATGGGGGCCTATGCCAAGATGTTTACCGGGCTGACGAACCATTCCCAGGAGTATTACCTCAGTGACAACCTGCACAAGGCGATGCTGTGGCTGGACGCCAACAGCGCTCCAAACGACGTGGTTCTGGCGGACATGAAAACCTGTGTTTATGTTCCCCGGTTCACCCGCAACAAGGCCTTCACCGGCCAGGACATGATCACAAACAATTACGAGCGCAAGAATGAGGAGATGAGCCGTTTCTTCGGGGAGAAAGGCGGCGATGATTTCAAGCGCAACACCGTGCGGGAGTACCACGTCCGTTATGTTATTTGCGGGCCAAATGAAGTTCGGCCCGGCGGAATGGATCCACGGGAACACCCCTGGCTCACCATGGTCTACGGTTGCGGTGATGTCACTGTCTTCGAAGCCCGCCCCTAAACCCGCCGCGCCGACATGCGCGGGAGACAGACCATCGCCCATCGCGCGTCATTCAGCCCGTTCGCAGCGCCTCAATGCGTTGCGGGTCCAATACCGCGCTACTGCGCCGGAGCTGTTTTCAATTTTTTCGCATTGGCAATAGACTCTGCGCGCAATCCGGCGCATCCGGAACAGAAGGCCACACAACCCAGCAACACTGCCACTCACGACCACCGCCTCATGCCAAGCACCTCCAATGAATTCAAAGCCGGACCGGGGACTATCCCCGAAGTTTTTCCGCAGGATGCGCGGCAGGTCGACCGCCAAAGCGCAGGTTGAGGAATTCAACCCCGAGCGAGAAGGCCATGGCAAAGTAGATGTAGCCCCGCTCGATGTGCTTCCCAAGACCTTCCGCAACCAGGAACACGCCCACAAGCATGAGAAACGCCAGGGCAAGCATCCGAATGCTGGGGTAACGGTTCACAAAGTCGCACACGACGTTTGCAAAAACCATCATCACCAGCACGGCACAGATGATGGCCGCGACCATCACGGGGACGTGCTTGGCCATGCCCACCGCGGTAATAACAGAATCGAGGGAAAACACGAGGTCCAGCAGCACGATTTGCCCTATTGCGGCGGCAAAAGACGTTGAGGCCTTTGCGGCAAACCCGGGCACCTCCGGATTTCCGGCCCCTCCCACCGTATGGCTGTGCTCGTGTATCTCCTTGACGGACTTCCACATTAAGAACAGCCCGCCACCCAGCAGCACCCAGTCCCGCCCGGTCACGGAATGGCCAACACCAGCGAAAAGCGGCTGGTTAAGGCGCATGATGACGCTTATGGACAGCAGCA
>CAIUWO010000722.1 GCA_903902895.1 Candidatus Hydrogenedentota bacterium
CCCCGCGATACCGGAGGGGTACGGGGAGGAATTTATCCATGCACACTGGGGTGGGTCCCGCAGAAGAGAAGAAATACCTATACTTGGTAGCCTTTGAAGGGGCTTGTCCGCCTCTGGCGGGGATGTGGACCACCGCGCCTGCCGCCGGTGGAAATGCCCCTCACCCCGTCCGCAGCTTGTCGAGCGGCAGCGACACAAGCACCTGGCACCCGTGTTCGGGGGTGCTGGTGAGCTCGATGGTGCCGCCGTGCTCCTCGATGATCCCCCGCGTGACCGACAGGCCCAGCCCCGTGCCGCCGGGCTTGGTCGTGTAGTACGGGTCAAACACGCGGTCCAGCACCTCGCGGGGCAGGCCGGGTCCGTCGTCGCGGATTTCGATCTCGCAGGCCCGGTCGGTCAGCCGCGAGAACAGGCGCACGCGCCCGCCCGCGGGGCACGCCTCCAGCGCGTTGAGCAGCACGTTGAGCACGGCCCGGTTGATCTGCTTCGGGTCCAGCCGCAGCGGCGCGCCGCCGGTGCGGTATTCGCCGGTCAGGCGGACGCCCCGCTGTTCCGCCTCGCGCTGGAACAGCCGCACGCAGTCCTGCAGCAGCGTGTCCACATTGGTCGGCTCGGGGTGGATTTCGCTCTCCCGCGCCAGCGACAGGAAGCCCGACACGATCTCCTCCAGCCGCGCCACCTCGGCGCGGATGGTCTGCAGCGGCTTCACCGCGGGCGCGTCGGCCCCGCCGTCCACCAGGTCGATGGCGTGGCTCGACAGCAGCTTGATCGCGTTGAGCGGGTTGCGCACGTCGTGCGCCACGCCGGCCGCCAGCGTGCCCAGCGCCGACAGCCGCTGCGCCTGGCGCAGCCGCGCCTCGACCGCCTCCTTCTCGCGCAGCGCGTCGACCATGCGGTTGAAGGTCGTCTCCAGCGCCAGTATCTCGCCCGAGGCGCCCCGGGTGCCCACCTTCTCCAGATGGCCGCCCGAGATGGCCGCGCAGCTTTCCGACAGCCGCCGCAGCGGGTGCAGCGCCTTCCAGATCACCCAGACCATCATGCCCAGCGCCACGACAAACACGGCCAGCACCGCCAGCATGTACTTGTTCTGAAAGGCCCGCAGGATCTCCGTCTGCGGCAGGATCGTCACCGTGGCGGTCATCATCATGCGCCGCCCGTCGTTCATCAGCGGTACCCGCGCCACCCGCACAAAGCGCCCGTCCGGCAGGTGCTCCATGGTGAACGCCGCGCCCAGCTTGCTGTCCGGGTCGTTCTCGATCTTGATGTCGACCCCCTTGTTCAGGTCCATCAGGTCGGTTTCCAGGGTGTGGTAGTCCCCCTCAAACCCCTCCTCGAAGCGCAGCTCCAGCGAGTGCGCGATCTCCGCCGAGCGGGCCTCCATCTCCGCCGAGGCCTCCTGCAGAAAGTGCCGGGTCACCGCCATCAGCGCGGCGAACAGGCACAGCAGCAGCACCGCGCACAGCACCACCACGCGGAAGAACAGCGTGCGGTACCACGGCACCGTGAACGGGGGCTGAACGGGGGTGTTTATGACGGCGGCCATGGGGTTCGCCTCAGAACGGCCGCGGAATTTGGCCGTTGAGCAGCCTCATCACTTCCTGGATGTCCTCCCACGCCTTGACCTTTTCGCCGGGACTGCGCAGCAGGTAGGCGGGGTGGTAGGTGACGCGCAGCGGGATGTCGTGGTAGTTGTGCCACCTGCCGCGAAGCTGCCCGACCAGCGCGGTGGACTTGAGCAGCGTCTGCGCCGCCGTGGCCCCCAGCGCGCAGATGACCGTCGGCTTGATCAGCGCCAGCTGCCGGATCAGGTAGGGTTCGCAGCAGTCCACCTCGTCGGGGCTGGGCCTGCGGTTCTCCGGCGGACGGCACTTGAGCACGTTGCAGATGAACACCTCGGCCCGCGCCAGCTTCATCCCCTTTTCAATGATGTCGGTCAGCAGCCCCCCGGCGCGCCCCACAAACGGGCGGCCCAGCCGGTCCTCGTCGGCCCCGGGCGCCTCGCCCACAAACACCAGCCGCGCCTGCGGCGCGCCCTCGCCGGGCACCGTGTTGGTCCGCGTTTCACCGAGCGTGCACTTGTGGCAGCCGCCGACTTCGGCGATGATGCGCTCCAGGCTGTCCGACGGGTCGCCCGGCGTCACCTCCTGCCGGACCGGCATGACCGGGGCCGCGAACATCTGTTCCCGATAGCTGGGGCCGGTCTCCGCCACCGCCTTGGGCGGCGCGGTGGGCGCGGGCGGCGCGGGCGGCGCGTCAAACAGATCCTTCGCGCCGCCGAGCTGCTCCAGGCGCGCCGCCACCTCCTTCGACAGCGCCACCCGGGGCGGTTTGCCCTTGGCCTCGCGCCGAACCAGCTCGCGCACCTCGTCCACAACTTCACGATACAAGTCACGTTCGCTCATGGGATAAACTCCAGGCCAAGATGATAGCATAGTGTCGGACGTCCCTGTAGGTGACCATTTGAATCACGGTGGCGTAAACGTCGAGAAACGCGCTCCGACGAAGGCCGAAGGTCCCCGCAGGGGACCAATGTGAGTAGCCGGAGGTGACCGAAGGGAACCTCCGGAAAGCTTGCTTAGTTGGTTCCAACCCCGAAGCGGGTTGAATGTGTGAGGACCCGGACGGGATGCCAACGTTCACATTCAACCCACTGCGGGGTTGACGGAGCCCGCAACGGTTCCGGAGGTTCCCTTCGGTCACCTCCGGCTATTCAAATTGGTCCCTTCGGGACCTCAAAAAAAGGGTTCTGTGGAATTCACAATATGCCGCAGGGGTTCGGACCTCCACCACGGGCACAACTGGAAAAAGTGAAGAGGCACTACTCATCCCTGGAATTACGCACACGCCACGTCGGTGCTGGGGATGCTGGCAGATAGTTGAAGAGGAGTCACCCCGGTAACCAACATGCCCTGTCATCCGTATTTGGGGTGGAGCCCAGAAGCGCACCCAAATTAAACACGGGGAGATGACACCATGACGAACGAACACGCCCTGCTGGCGCAGTGGATAAGCGGCCGCAACGAGGAGGCCTTTCACGGCATCGTCCGCCGCTATTCCGGACTGGTCTACGCGTCCTGCCTGCGCGTGCTGCGCAACGAGGCCGACGCGCAGGAGGCCGCGCTCGACGCATTCCTGGCGCTGTCGCAACTGAAGCGCGTGCCCGACGCGCCGCTGGGCGCCTGGCTGCACCGCACCGCCGTGCACCGCGCCATCGACCGCTTCCGCAAGACCCAGACCCGCACCCGCTATGAGTCGGCGCTGGCCCGGGAAGCCGCGACGGAGACCACCGCCTTCGGCTGGGATGACATTTCCGGCCTGATCGACGAGGCCGTCGCGGCCCTGCCCGAAGACCTGCGCCAGGCCGTGGTCGGCCATTTCTTCGAGGGAAAGACCCATGCCGAACTGGCCGACGCCGCCGGCCTGTCCCGCCCGGCCATCACCAAACGTGTCCATCAGGGCGTGGAGGGGATTCGCAGTTCATTGCTCAGGAAGGGCGTGACCGTGGGCAGCGTCGCCGCGCTCACGCTGCTGCTCACGGAGCACGCCGTGGCGTCGCCTGCCGTCCCGGCCGCGCTCGCCGCGTCGCTCGGCAAACTCGCCGTGTCCGGCTTTACCGCAACGGGCGCGGCCGCGGGGGCCTCGCTGGGGCTCGCGGCAAAGGCCCTGATTGCGGCCGTTGTGCTGAGCATCGTGGCCGGGGTGGGCTACACCTTCCTGCCCGATATCGCGAAACGCAACATGGCCCTGCTCCGGGTGGTGCCCAAGATGATGGTGCGAAACGAGTGGCACAAGATGTTCCCGCCGGCCCCGACCACCGCCAAGGCCGCGACGGCGCCCATCGTCCCGGCCGCGGCCAAGTCCGCAGAAGAAGCCGTCTCCGGCGAAGCGGGGGTTGCCGTCACCGGGACCCTGGAGAGCGCCATGGGCAGCGTGCCCGGCGAGGCGGACATTGTTATGGAAAAAGTTACCTGGGCCCCCACGGACATGCCCCCGGCGCAGATGGAAAAACGCTTTGGCAAGGCCAACAGTGCCGGGCAATTCATCGTTGAAAATGTGCCCCCCGGCGAGTGGTCGGCGGCGGTCTTCGGCGCCTGGAGCACGGGCGGCGGCTCATTGACCATCAAGCCGGGCGCCGTCGTTCCGCCACCGCAATCGCTCAAGGTGTATCCCGGCGAACCCTGTTCAGGGGTCTTGGTGGACGAGGCGGGCGCCCCCGTGCCTGGGGCCGTGTTATATCCCGTGGGACACGAACTGGCGCCGGACGATGAATTCGGCCACATGGAAATCGCCGCGTTCCACACGTTGACGGACGACCAGGGACACTTCAGTTTCCGCTACATGATCCCCGGCGGCATGAAGTACTTCATCGTCGCTCCAGGCCACGCGCCCCAGTATTCCGACTTTGTGAAAACCAGCGACGGCGGAACGACCATCCGGCTGCGCCCACTGGGCCGTGTGCGCGGGCGCGTAGTAACCGAGGGAGCCGTGGCGGGCATGGAGGGCATCACCCTGCGGCTCAGCGCGGGCAAATACGACTACGACAAGACTGTTAATGAAAGGACGATTCATGTTCGCCGGGGCCGCATCGAGAAAACGGTCACCACCGGCCGGGACGGCACCTTCCTTGCCGAGGACCTGCCCGAGGCCAAGTACCGTGTTGAGATGCCGGAAGGGGCCGCATGGGTGATTCCAGCGTCTGTAGGCACCGATGTGCATTCCAGTCAGGAGAGCGCGGTAACGGTTCGTTTGGAGCAGGGCTGCACGCTGTTCGGCCGCGTAATCGACGCCCAGACCGGGGAGTCATTGGGCGCGGGCGTTGAACTCTGGCTCTCCGGCGGCAACCAGGACAAGCCCACAGTGACGGATGCCGAAGGCAACTACCGCTTTGACAACCTTTCCCGGGGCGCCCGGACCGTGAATATGAATGGGCCGTTGGTGGCCAATGGGAAGAGAAGCGTGATATATGCAAGACCCGGCGAGTACCAGCCGGTATGGGAAGTGGAAGTGAAATCCGGGGAAACGGAAAAGGACTTTCTGATAGACCGGTGCCGTATTCATGGCATGGTCACGGACGCCTCAAACATGCCCGTTGCAGGCGCGGAAGTTTTCGGGAGCGACTCCGGGTCCGACATGAATATCTTGACAAGAACCGGGAGTGATGGACGTTTTGACATGCGCTGCGTCCGCTCCCTATACCCGCCGCTGCACTTGAAGGCGGAGAAGGACGGTTGGCGCGGCCTGCAAATGGCCGCAATCGTTCCGGGAGGCGAAACGGAAGTCAACGTGAAACTTGCCTACCCAAGCCGCGGGGAGGTTTCGGGCGTGGCCGTGCGTTCCAACGGCGCCCCCGTCGCCGGGATGGTTCTGTCGTGCTCGGCGATTGTGACACCGGACGGGAAGGATGAAAACCGAATGTACGCCAGGGGGGAGACCACCGTTGCCGCCGATGGCACGTTCACGCTGACCGGGCTGGTGCCGGGCGCCTATGATTTCTACATGCGCGGAGAACGCGACTTCCATGCGTTGCACGCCAAGGACAAGATAACGCTCACACCGGACGAGAAGCTTGCCGATGTCCGGCTGGAATTTGCCGAGATTGAGGAACACGTCCTGGCGGGCACCGTGCTCGACGAAACAGGAAGCCCCATCGCCCAATGCCGGGTCAGTTCCAACGCGGGCAATACGGCAACGGCGACGGGGGCGGACGGTCGCTTCAGGTTTACCGTAAAGACGTCCGAAACAAACCCGGCCACGTACTTCACTGCGGACGGATATGCCGACTATCGGGAAAGTCTTGCTGTTGAGAAAACGGACAATGTCATCACGCTGAAGAAGCTGCGGCGTCTGTTTGGAAATGTGACGGACGAAGACGGCGCACCCGTAACGGCGTTCACGATGGAAGTGTCGGGACGGGCCGGGGGCTACGCAAACATTAGGAAGATTGTCTCCGACGCGGCCGGGGCCTTTGATTTCGCGGACATGCCCGCCCCGCCCGCCGATATGGTCGTGACTGCCGACGGATACGGCAGGCATACAGAAGAGGTCATGGGAGATGAATACGAAAACCCCGTGCGGATTGTCCTCCATCCTGCCGTGCTGCTCGAAGGAACCGTTGTGGACGAGAGCCGTAAACCCCTGGCTGGATGTCGTGTGGAGTGCAACGGCGCGGAATTCATTACGGACGGGAACGGGCATTTCTCCACGGACAAGGCGGCCGTGGGCGCCCAATGCGACATTGTCGTCCTGAAGCCGACAAGCCTGGGCGGCTACATGTTTGCCTGGAAGGGGTCTGTTACAGCACCGGCCAACGTGGAGTGTGTGCTCGGCCCGGCCGGAAGCATAAAACTGAATGTCATGCTGGACGGCACCCCCCTTGCGGACCCGGCACTGTCGTCAGGACACTGCAGCGCCCACACAGATCGGCAGACGGAAAACGGCCTGACGGTTCATTACGAACTGGAGCACGACCCCAAGGAAGACTACCTCTATGCCACAACCCTGCCCGCGGGCCCCGTGCAGCTGCATGTGCACATGGGCTCGCTGGAGCAGTACGGCCCCGCCGTCTGCGAGAAGGTGGTAGATGTGCAGGTCATTCCAAACGATTCAACCGAAGTTGAGGTGAATTTCGAAACGCCGGCCGCCCCGGCGGCCACCCAGGCCGCTGTCACCGACCCGGCCACGCCCGGCGTAACGGAGGAGTAGCCCCCAAACGGGGCTGGCCTGACCGGGCCCGGGGTAGGCCCGGTCAGGCCGGGGGGATTCCGCCGAATTGTGCCTTCATCGTAGACGCGGCATCCTGCCGCGTTCGGGCCACTCCGCTCGGTCCCAAGTGCAACTTGGGAACGAGGAAGTGCGAGGAAAACAACGAGGACGAAGGAGGCTGGAAGCCTCCTTCACTTCTTGCGCCTTCCTGTCCCGCGCCTCCCCGGTTGACAAACCGGGCGGTCATCCGTATTTGAGGTGAAGCGCAACAACGCGCCGAAATATAATGCGGGGAGACAACATCATGACAAACGAACACACATTGCTGGCCCGGTGGATCAACCGCCGCGATGAAGAGGCGTTTCACGGACTGGTCCGGCACCATTCCCAACTGGTCTACGCAACGTGTCTGCGCGTGCTGCACAACGACGCCGACGCGCAGGATGCGGCCCTCGACGCGTTTCTCGCATTGTCGCAGCTTCGCCGCGTGCCCGAATCGCCGGTGGGCGCGTGGCTGCACCGCGCGGCGGTGCATCGGGCCGTCGACCATTACCGCAAGAAGAAGACCCGCACCCGCTACGAATCGGCGCATGCCCGCGAGGCGAGGCCGGAAACGGCCGCCTTTGGCTGGGACGAGATTTCGGGGCTGGTGGATGAGGCGGTGGCGGCCCTGCCCGAAGAGTTGCGCGCGGCCGTGGTCGGCCACTTTTTCGAGGGCAGGACCCAGGCCGAGCTGGCCGAGGCCCTGGGGCTCACCCGTCAGGCGATCTCCAAACGTGTCCACAAGGGTGTTGAGGAGGTGCGCCACGGCCTGATCAAGAAGGGCGTGACCGTGGGCAGCGTCGCCGCGCTGACACTGCTGCTGTCGGAGCACGCCGTGGCGGCCCCCGCCGTTCCGGCCGCGCTGGCCGCGTCACTCGGCAAGCTCGCCCTGTCCGGCTTCACCCTCACGGGCGCCACAACAGGCGCGGCGGCGGGGGCATCACTGGGCCTTGCCGCAAAAGCCCTGATCGCCGCCGTGGTGCTGACCCTCGTGGCCGGGGTGGGCTATGCCTTCCTGCCCGGCATTGTGAAGCGCAACATGGTGCTGCTCAAGAGCGTGCCCATGGCCATGGCAAAGAGCGAGTACCGCAAGATGTTCCCGAAGACGCCGGCCAGGACCGACAGACCGGGTGCTGCGAAGTCCGCCGCGGCCGGTGCCATTGCGCAGAACGAAGAACCCGCCCTGGAAGGCGGAGTGACCGTTCGCGGCACGCTGCAGGGCATGTTTGGCGGCATGGTCGGTGAGGCGGACATTGTGATGGAGAAAATCACCTGGGCGCCCAACGAGACGCCCCCGGCACAGACGGAAAAGCGCAACGGCACGGCCGACAGCGGCGGCAATTTCACCATTGAGCACGTGCCCGACGGCGACTGGTCAATTTCAGCCTGGGGCGACTTGGGCAGCGGCGGGGGCTGGGCGCGCATCGAAAACAACTGGGTTACGCCCACTTTGGTGCTGGTGGACGTGTACCCCTATGCGCCCTGTTCGGGGGTGGTGGTGGACGAAACCGGCGCGCCCGTGCCGGGCGCGGTCATCTATCCCGTGGGGCACGAACTGGAACCGAAGACGGAAGTCTCCCACACGGAAGTCGCCATAAACCGCACCACGACCGATGCGGAGGGGCGTTTCCACTTTGACCGCATGATCGAGGGCGGCGTGAAGTATTTCGTGGCCATTCCCGGCGGCCTGCCCCGCTACACGGACTACGTCAAGACCGGCGGCAACGCCCGCATCCAGTTGCCGCCGCCCGGCCGCATTCGGGGACGCGTGGTGGCGGACGGCGTGATCGGCGGTCCGGAGGGGGTGACGCTGCAGTTCCTGGCGGGCTGGTATCCACATCCCAAAATGATCAACGGGACGGAAACGCTCTACAACGGCGGACGCATTGAACTAACCCTCACCACCGACCGCAACGGCGTCCTGCAGGGCGAGGCCGTTCCCGGGGCCCAATATCGTGTGGACCTGCTGAAAGGCTCCGGTTGGGCATTGTCGGAACCTGTCAAGGTGGACGTGTTCGCCAAAAAAGAAAGCGCGCCAATAATTCACGTCGAGCAGGCAAAGGTGCTGCATGGTCATGTGGTGGATGCGCAGACCGGCGAATCGCTGGGCGCGGGCGTGCAGATCAATGCATTTCCAAACAACAGTTCTGCGTCAGCGGAGACTGATGCCGACGGTTACTACCGCTTTGACAACCTGCCCAAGGGAAGGTTTCCCTTGCAGTTGTACTGTCCGCTGGTGAAAGGCGCCCCGGCCACCTATTCTTTCGACAGCTATGGCGGTGGGAAGCCGGAATGGGCGGCGGACGTCCAAACCGGGGAAACGCGGCTGGACCTGCGGGTGGACCGCACGCAGTTGCACGGTGTCGTGACGGACAACGCCCATGCGCCCGTGGCCGGGGTCGAAATTCGCTCGAGCGGCGTCGTCATGGCCAAAACGGGTCAGGACGGCCGTTTTGACATTCGCTGCATCAGCACACATCAGCCCCTTCAACTGGATGCGGAGAAGGAGGGTTGGCGCGCCCTGCAAATGGTGGAGTTGCTTCCCGGAGGCGACGCGGAGGCGAACCTGACACTGTCCTACCCGTGCACCGGCGAACTGTCGGGAACGGTGACGATCAGGAGCGGGGAATCCGCGGCGGGAATGGGCCTGTACGGATGGACCTGCCTCAACAGTGAAGAGACCCTTGGAGGCTCCCAAAGCTCACTGACACAAGGTCGGGACACCAAGCTTGGTGCCAACGGGGAATTCTCCCTCACCGGACTGGTGCCGGGGGAGTACACGCTCTCCCTGTCCCAGAGCGGCGCCAACGGAAACGACCGGTATTTCAGGTGCGCCGAGATGCTGACCCTGAAGCCGGGCGAGCAGCGCCGCGATGTGCGGTTGGCGTTTGAGGCAGGCAGTAAGTGCACGATGGCGGGGGTGGTTGTCAACGAGGCAGGCCAGCCCATCCCGGAATGTGTGGTGAATTATGCAAACTGGAGGAAGACCGCGCGCACCGGCCGGGACGGCCGCTTCAACCTTGAGCTGGAGAGCTTCGCCAAGGAAGAGCAGATGTCATTCTATGCCGAGGGATACGACCGGTTTTCGGACAGTTGGGAACTTAACCGGAGCGACCTCGTCATCACGCTCAAACCGTTGCAGCGGCTCTACGGGCGCGTGGTGGATGCCACCGGCGCGCCAGTTGCGGCCTACACCTTGACGGTCAATAGCGTGGCAGCAGGCGGGGCGGCGATGAAAGACGTGGTGGACGCCTCTGGTGCCTTTGATTTGCCGGATGTTTGCCCGCCGCCCGCCGTGGTGACGGTGAGCGCCACGGGGTACGGCACCATGAAAAAGCGCTTCGAGGGTCCGGATTATGGTTGTCCCGTGGAAATAGTCCTCACGCCTCCTGCCGTGGTGGAGGGAACGGTCATCGACGCCGACGGAAATCCTTTGGCGGGATACACCGTATTGTGCGAGGGGGACCAACTGACCACCGATGCGGCCGGCCATTTCTCCAGTGCAAGTCTCGGTGCCGGCACCGAATGCGCCGTGATTGTTTGCAGGACGCGCGTCACCCCGCGGCTCTGGTGGGGCCTGGTCACCGCGCCGGCCACGCTGGTCTGCAAAATCGGCCCGTGGGGATCGGCCGTGCTCAACGTCGGCCTGGACGGGGTGCCCATAACGGACGCGGCCGTCCTGCAGACGGAATGCACCGCGAAAGCGGAGTGGCAGACGGAGAACGGCGCGGCGCTTCAGCTCCCGTTCTACGCCAACCCGGAAATTCAGGCGCTGCGGTGTGACGGCCTGCCTTTGGGCACGGCGCAGGTCCGCGTGCACCTCAAATCCCTGGAAGAGTTCGGTCCCGCCGTCTGCGAAAAAGTGGTGGAGGTCCAAGTGGTGGCCAACCAGCAGGCGGCGGTGCAGGTGAATTTCGAGACGCCGGGCATTGCGGCGGCGTCCCCAATTGGGGACACCGCCCCGGTCGCGCCCGGCGTAACGGAGGAGTAGCCCCCAAAACGGGGTTGGCCTGACCGGGCCCGGGGTAGGCCCGGTCAGGCCGGGGGAAGAACGTAGACGCGGCATCCTGCCGCGTTCTTCTTTCCCCTTGTTCCCAAGTTGCACTATCTTGGGAACGTCCCTGCTTGCGAAGTTGCACTTCACACTCCCCCTGCAAAGTGCAACTTCGCGGACAATTGCGCTCCCAAGTGCAACTTGGGAACGAGGAAAGGTCGGAAGGAGGCTGGAAGCCTCCTCTACTTTGGGGGCGGCTTTGGGGGCGGTGTCCGGCACTGGCGAATCTGGCACGGGATTAACTGTTGACAACCGGAAATGCCTGTGCTAAACTGAACCGGAGTCGAGAGAGGGCTTTTGGTGTCCTTTTTCGTTACCTCGGAGGATGGTGCTTTGAGTACGAAACGTATCGCGATGGTGCTCGCGGCGATGGCCGTGCTTGCCGCAACAGTGGTTTCCGCCCAGACGTATAATCCGGACGTGGACCTGGCCAAGCCGACCGGCCTGGAAAAATCGCTGACCAAGCTGGGTCGCGGCCTGTCGAACATCATGCTCGGCTGGGCCGAGATTCCCATGACCTTCGACAAGAACCTCAAGAAGGGCAAGCCGCTGGGCTACCTGATTGGCGTGACCCCCGTGCTCGGCACGGCCCGCGCGGTCATGCGCACCAGCACGGGCGTGTTTGAGGCGGCCAGCTTCCCCTTCTCCGACAAGGATGTGAATTACGAGGCGGTCCTGGAACCGGATTACATTTTCTAGGTCCAGACCCTTCCATGCGTTGATTGTTCCCGGCCCCGCGGCCCGCCGCGGGGCCGGTTCTGTTTTGAGGGGGAGCCTTCCAGGACGATGTGGACAATAGGGACGATGTGGACGGGGCTTCACGGGGTACAGGCACCTATTCCCGGTTGGGGTCTGCGCTGACGATGTCAAGCCATTTGCGGGAATAGGAGCCAGTCCCCTTGCGGCCAGTCCCCTTGCGGCCTATTTCTCCGCCGTGCCCGGGTCCCAAATGGTGGCCCCGATGTAGCGCTCCTGGTCCGGGGCGTCGGTGTAGTAGTAGACGTTCACCAGCCGGCCGTCGGTGCGCTGCATGATGCGCGGATAGCCCAGGTCCCAACTGCCGCCGTCCTGGCGCAGGACGATCTCGTCACCCCAGGTCTTGCCGTCATCGGCGCTGATCTTCGCGCGCAGGCCGTAGGGCGCCTCGCGGTAGCCGTAGCTGAGCGCGACACGGCCGTCTTTCAGCCTGATCATGGCCGGGGGGTTGTCGCCCGTCTTCTCCACGACCTTGCCCAGGAACTGCCAGCTCTTGCCGGTGTCGTCGGAGCGGTACAGGTCGAGAAAGCCGTCCTGACGCTCCTCACGGCGGATGGCGGTCAGGAAGGACTCCGGGCCCAGCCGCACCGTGGACGGCATGATGGCAAAGCCTTTGGGTTCGGGGGTGATCCAGGAGACGAATTCCCAGGTCTTGCCGCCGTCGGTGGTGCGGGTGCAGAAGGCGCGGCCTTCCTGGCCGTTGTCCTTGGCGGCGGTCATGAACGCGATCAGGTCATGTTTGCCCAGCACCTGGTAGTCGGTGCGGGCCGAGACTGTCTTGCGGTCAAAGGCGGGCAACCGGTACGGGCCGGACCAGGTATGGCAGCGGTCGGTGGAGCAGTAGAAGCGCGAATAGCCCTCCTCGCTGCTTACCATGCGCAGGGCCATCACGAAATCGGGCGCGGTGAAGTCGATGCCGCCGGGACAGTCCGCGTCCCCGCTTTCTGAGAAGGTCGGCGTTTCTGTTTTCCACGTCTCGCCGCCGTCGCGGCTGCGGGCGAACAGCGTGGTCATGGGCTTGTCCTCGTCGATGGCGTGGCCGAACTTCTTGGCCTCGAACCAGCCCTGCACGAAGCCGACGACAATCTCGTCGCCCCAGGCCCACAGGCCGTTGTTGGCGGGCCAGCCGCCGAAACGCCCGGCCTCCCTGTAGACGTCAACATTCTTGACCACGCCGGGCGGCGTTGCCGCGGCGCCAAACGCCGCCGTCAAGACCGCCACCATTGCCGCGCATACGGGTGTTTTCATGATTTCTGGCTCCGTTGTTCCTCCTGTAGACTGTCATCCGCGCGCGCCCGTGTCAACCGTCGGCGAGATCCCTAGCCGGATAGGGGGCGTCCCGATGTGGGGCGGTCCCATCGGCGTCAAGATGGCATCGGTTGCGACACCGTCAGGACCGCATGCCAATGGCACAGAATGGGCACGGACAGCTCGTCACCTTCGCATTCGAGGCGGTCCTTTTCTCCGGGGAGGCGAAACGCCCGGCAGATGATTGCCCCCCGGGCGGTGTGTTGGCGTAAATCACCCCCGGTGCGCGCGCGGCAGTTGGGTCCCCCTTGAAGGGGGAAGGCCCGTCAGGGCCGGGGGGTGTAGGGGGTGAGCACAAGAACAAGAGCAACATCCCCCGCCGCTTCGCGGCACCCCCTTCAAAGGGGGATTTGTGCCATGACACGCTGACACCAAGCGCGCGGCAACAGCGCCTCCCCGGAAAGTCTGATTGCCCCCGGGCAGGCTCTTCGCGTACATTACACCCGTTGCGCGCGATGCGGCGCGCCATGAACCAAGAAGAGGACTGGACTCCATGAAATCGATGCGCGAACAGGTGGCGGATGGCAAGGTGCTGGTGTCGGACGGCGGCTGGGGCTCGTTTCTGGTGGCGAAGGGCTTTCAGCCCGGCGAATGCCCGGAGTCGTGGAACCTGTCGCGGCCGGCCGACGTGCGCGACATCGCGCAGATGTACGCCGATGCGGGCGCGGACATTGTCATGACCAACAGCTTCGGCGGCACCTCTTTCAAGCTGGAGCATTACGGGCTGGCCGGACAGGTCGCCGAGATCAACGCCGCCGCGGCACGGCTCTCGCGCGAGGTGGCGGGTGCGGACCGGCATGTCATGGCGTCCGTTGGGCCGACGGGCAAGATACTGATGATGGGCGACGTGACCGAGGAGGAAATTCTGGAGGCCTACCGCGCGCAACTGGTCTCGCTGGAGGCGGGCGGCGCCGACGCGTGCAGCGTGGAGACCATGTCCGCCATCGACGAGGCGGCGCTGGCCGTGCGCGCCGCGCGCGCGAACACCGGTCTGGAAGTGGTTGCCTCGTTCACCTTCGACACCAAGACCCCGGCGGGCTACCGCACCATGATGGGCGTGTCGCCCGAGGCCATGGCCGCGGCCATGCTGGAGGCGGGCGCGCATATACTGGGCGCCAATTGCAGCCTCGGCTCGGACGAAATGATCGAGGTCGTCGCGGCGCTGCGCGCTGCCGCGCCGGACGTGCCGATCCTCGTCCATCCCAACGCGGGCCGACCGCACCAGCTTGACGACGGCCGCGTCGAGTACCCCGAGACACCGGCCATGATGGCCGCCAACGTCGCCAAGCTCGTGGCGGCGGGCGCAAACATCATCGGCGGCTGCTGCGGCACCGGCCCGGAGCATATCCGCCAGATCCGCGCCGCCATCGACGCGCTGTAGCGCGTCTCATCCAAGAAATATGGGAAAGCCCGGGCTTTCTCCCCGTAGCGCCCGCCCTTGTGGCGGGTGTTCTCCTTGGCGGCCCGCGTCAAAGGCAAACGCCCGCCACAAGGGCGGGCGCTGCAGAAATCGTCAGGCAGTCTGGGCTCGTAATGGTCTATACCCTTGCCGCGTCGCGGATGGCGAGCAGGTCCTTCATGACGCCGAAGAGTTCCTCGTGATGATCGCGGACGCCGAAGCTGTCGTGCAGGCGCTTGTAGACGGCGAAGAGCTTGCCGTAGACGCGCTCGTTTTCGGGGATGGGCGTGTAGACCTTCTCATCGACGCGCACCATGGCGGCCGCGGCGGCGTCGAAGTCCCTGTGCGCCCCGGCGGCGACGGCGCCGGCCATGGCCGCGCCGACGGCGCAGGTCTGGCTGCTGGCGGAGATTTCGAGCGGGCGGCCCATCACGTCGGCGTAAATCTGCATGAGCAGGGCGTTCTTGCCGGAAATACCGCCGCAGTTGACGATGCGCTCGACGGGCACGCCGTATTCAATGAAGCGCTCCATGATGACGCGGGCGCCGAAGGCGGTCGCCTCGATGAGCGCGCGGTAAATCTCCTCGGGTTTGGTGTGCAGCGTCATGCCGAGCACGGCGCCGGTAAGCCGCTGGTCGACGAGCACGGTGCGGTTGCCGTTGTGCCAGTCCAGGGCGAGGAGCCCGCTTGCGCCGGGCTTCATGGCGGCCGCCTTGGCGGTGAGCGACTCGTGGGTCTCGCCCTCGGGCTTCATGCCGCTGACGAACCAGTTGAAGATGTCTCCCACGGCGGACTGGCCGGCCTCGAAGCCGTAACAGCCGGGCAGGATTGATTCGGGCACGATGCCGCACAGGCCGGGCACGTCGGGCACGTCCTGATCGAGCGGGGCCACCATCATGTCGCAGCAGGAGGTGCCGATGATCTTGACCAGCACGCCGGGCCGGATGCCCGAACCGACCGCGCCGAGATGGGCGTCAAAAGCGCCCATGGCCACGGGCAGGCCCTCGGGCAGGCCGAGTTTGGCGGCCCATTCCGCCGTGAGCCCGCCGGCCGCGTCGGCCACATCGTAGGCCGTGGCGGGCAGGGTCTGCTGGATGCGCACCAGGTCGGCGTCGAGCGCGCCGACAAATTCCGCGTCGGGATAACCGCCCCAGCCGGGGTTGAGCATGGCCTTGTGGCCGGCGGCGCAGATGCAGCGCTTGACGACGGACGGGTGGTCTGTGCCCGTGAGCACGCCGGTCATCCAGTCAGCATGCTCCAGCCACGTATAGGTGGCGGCAAAGGCTTCGGGCGCAACGCGCTTGAAGCGCAGCAGCTTGGACCAGAACCATTCGGAGGAGTAGGTGCCGCCGCACTTGGCCAGGTAGTTCGGGCGCATCCGCGCGGCCAGCGCCGTGATTTCGGCGGCTTCGGCATGGCCGGTGTGGTCCTTCCAGAGCCACGCCATCGCGTTGGGGTCCTTGCGGAAGGCGTCGGTCAGCGCGAGCGGCACGCCGTCGGCATTAACCGGCAGCGGCGTCGAGCCGGTGGTGTCCACACCGATGCCGACCACGTCTGCCGGGGTAAACCCGGCCGTGTCCGCCGCCTGTTTCAATGCGTCGGTGACGGTGGCGGTGGTGCCGTCCAGGTAATCCTGCGGATGCTGGCGGGCAAGGTCGGGGTTTTTCGCGTCGATGACGACGCCCTTGTCGCCGGTGGGGTAGTTGAACACGCTGGTGGCGATTTCGGCGCCGTTGGCGATGTTAACAACGACGGCGCGCACCGAGTTGGTGCCAAAATCGATCCCAATGGCGTACTTTTCGCTCATGCTCCGGCCTTTCTCCCCGCGCTTTCGCGCGGCCCGCGGTTTCACTGCATGCGTCCGCCCCCGCAGGCGGACTTTGAACCGTCATTATAGCGAAACCGCGCGAAGACGCAAATCCCTGCCCTTGATAATGTCCCCGCGTTGACCTATGATGGCGTCAAAGAAGGCCCAAAGACCATGAACAGCCAACCGCCGGACCCACTTCCGCGGAAGAGTTCCCTTCCGCTCCACCGATGGGAACTGGCGGCGCTGCGCTACGATGACATGGATTTTTCGGGCATGCGGGTCAATCTCAGCGAGTTGAGCGGCAAGCGGTTCTTCCACCTGCAGCGCACGGCGATGCGCCGCTTCAACGGCAATCCGCGCCGTTTGATTCGCCTGGCGCGCAACCATCCCAATCCCTGGATGCTGCCGGCCTACCTCTCCATGTTTCTCTACAGGGTGACCAAGGGGATGCTGCCGTCCCAGGGCGCCCGCAAAGGCGCGGCCAAGACCGCCGCCCCCAACGGCTGTCCGCCGGAGACATGAACCGGCGCGCCGATTTGCCCTCAAATGAACGAAAATGGGCGGGGGGGTGCTATAATGACGGCCCATGGGAAACAGACGGTCGAAGTTTATGTTCATATAGCACGGCACAGTTGTGAAAGGCAGGCTCATTGAGGTTGTTTCTGGCAAACATCGGCTACCACACCAGCATGTTCCCGCTGGTGACGCCCCCCCTTGGCCTGATGGCCCTGGCCGCGCATCTGAGAAGCCGGCTGCCGGTCGAACCGGTGATTGTAAACCAGCGGTTGGAAAACTGCGCGACGGAGGAAGTGGTGCGCCGGGCGGTGGCGTTTGGCGCGGATGCCGTTGGTTTTTCAGTGTTTACGACATCCGCCTACCTGCTTCCCGAGCTTGCCCGTCTCACGCGCGAGGCGCTGCCTAAAGCGTTGATTCTGGTGGGGGGGCCCCACGCCTCTTCAGCCAAGGCGGCCGTGATGGACGAGGCGGACGTGGACGTGGTCGTTCCCGGGGAGGGCGAACTGGCGACGGAGGCGGTGCTGAAGACCTTCATGGAAGGCACGCGCGATTTCAGCGGAATCGGGGGTGTCATCTGGCGGGACAGCTCCGGCGAGGTCATGGTCAATTCCGGGCCCCTGCCCCAGGTGGAGGAGCTGGACTCGCTGCCAATGCCGGCCTACGACCTGATAGATCTTCCGGCGTACTGGCGGGTGCAGTCCATCGCCCCCATATTCCGCCGCCGATACGCCTCGCTGATCACCAGCCGCGGCTGCCCCTACCAGTGCATTTGGTGCCACAGGATATTCGGCAAGTCCATTCGGATGCATTCCCCCGAGCGCATTGTGGAGGAGATAGCCCACCTTTCAAAGACCTACGGCATCAATGATTTTGAGTTTTTGGACGACAATTTCAACTTCATTCCCAAACGGGTCCTGGACTTCAGCGCCCTGACCGGAAGCAGGGGGCTGAAACTGCGGCTGGCATTCCCGACGGGCATCCGGGCGGACCTGCTCACCAACGACGTCATCGACGCGCTGGTGCAGGCGGGCATGTACCAGTGCAGCTTCGCGCTGGAAACGGCCTCCCCGCGGCTCCAGAAGTACACCTGCAAGAACATGAACCTGGAGAAGCTGATGGCCGCGGGGGAGCGCACCGCGGCAAAGCATGTGTACACCAACATATTCTGCATGCTCGGCTTTCCCACGGAAACCGAGGAGGAACTGGGCCAGACCATTTCGGCGGCGGCCGCCTCGCCCTTTCACACGGCCTCGTTTTACACCGTGACCCCCTTTCCCGGCACGGCGCTGTACGACCTGGTGGAGCGGGAAAACCCCGGCAAACTGAAGGGACTGCGCTACGACGACATGGACTTTTCGGGCATGCGCGTCAACCTGACGGACCTGCCCGACGAAACGCTCTTTTACTACCAGCGGCTGGCCCTGCGCCGCTTTTACATGAACCCCCGCAGGATCGCCCGGCTCGTCCGCAGCCATCCGCAGCCGTGGATGCTGCCGGCCTATGTTCCCATATTCCTGTACCGCGCCACCAAGGGGATGCTGCCGGGGTTCCGCCGTTCTGCGTCGGGCAACCCCTCCTGCTGATCTCCCGGCCGCCGTTTCCACACTCCGCCCTCAGGCGGCGGGGCCGTTCTCGTCGTCCTCCCCGGTCAATGCGGGCGCGTCTGACGCCTTGCGTCCAAACAGTCCCAGGAACGCGCAGGTAAAGAACACCTGAAGGCCCGCAATGGCGATCGTGGCGCCCAGAAAGGCCATGCGCAGCGCGGCTGCCTCATAGCCGGCAGCCTCGTGCGCACCCCACACCGCCCACGCAAGCAGCAGCAGTCCGGACAGCAGCGTGGCCGCACTCAGCGCCACCCCGTTCTCAAGCATCATCACGCGGCTCAGCCGGCGCACCAGGTTTGTCAGGAAGACGCTGTCGTGCCAGCGAGGGTGTTTGATGCGGTCCAGCGAGGTTAGGCCGAGCAGAATAATCTGCACACCCACATCCGTGGCCAGCAGTCCGGTCAGCGCGGCCAGCACGCCGGGGACGGGGCTGACCGCGGGCAGCACCCACCATATGGCGGCCAGTCCCATTACCACCAGCAGCGCCCCGGGCCCCAGGAAGAGCAGGGGCGGCGCGAAATGCAGCATGAGCTGCAGGTGGCGCCATCCGTCGCGGAAGGAGCGCAGGTGCGGCTCACGGCCCCGCTGGTCGCAGTGGAAACGGATGGGGACCTCTACGATGCGCAGCCGGTGGTGGGTGGCCTGGATGATCATTTCCGAGGCGAATTCCATCCCGTCGGCGTGCAGGTGCATGCGGTCCATGGCGGCCCGGGATATGCCGCGCATGCCGCAGTTGATGTCGGTGATGCTGGCCTGAAAGAGCAGGTCCGCGAGCAGGGTGAGCATGGGCGTGCCGAAGTAGCGGTGGAGCGGGGGCATGGCACCCGGGTCGATGCCGCCGCGGATGCGCGAGCCCATGACGAAATCGGCCCCGCCGCGCAGCGCCTCGACGAAACGCGGGATGTGGGCCGGGTCATAGGACAGGTCGGCGTCGAGAAAAACAATGTAAGGCGCCCGCGCGGCGGCGATGCCGGTCCGCAGGGTTATTCCATATCCCCGCCCCCGCACGGGGACGACCACCGCACCCGCCTCGGCGGCCAGTGCGGCCGAAGGGTCGGTGGACCCGTTGTCGGCGACGATCACCTCGCCGCGCAGTCCGGCCCCCGCCATGGCGGCCAGCGCCTGCCGAACGCATTCCACAATGGTCCGCTGCTCGTTCAGGCAGGGAAACACCACGCTGACCTCCGGTGTCCCGGCGGCATCGGACAGGGGGGCTTGGCTGTCGTGTTCGTCCATGGGCGTCATATCCAGCGCAGGAACTGCGCGGCCTGCGCAAGCTGCCATGGGTGGCGCACCAGGCCCGCCAGTTGGCGGGCCATGTAGCCCGGCCGCAGGTAAAAGCGGCGGAAGAGCCGCCGCCGGTAATAATCCACCTCTTCGGGCCGGATGGTACCGATGTCCATGACCGACTTGCCGCCAAAATCGTACTCCGCCCAGGTGTCGGTGCGCACCCAGCCGTTGCGGCGGGCCATGTCGCCCAGCTCCGTGCCGGGGTAGGGCACGGCGGCGTAGCACTGCAGATAGTCCAGGCCCAGGCCGAGCGCGAAACGCACCGTGGCCTCGGCGGTCTGCGGCGTCTCGCCCGGCAGGCCGAAAATAAAATGCCCCATCGTCTGCACACCCGCCTCCCGGCACAGTTCCACGGCGCGGCGCATGTCCTCGACGGTCTCCCCCTTGTGGGCCAGGTTCAGCACTTCCTGGCTGCCGGACTCGATGCCCAGCCCAAGCAGGAAACAGCCCGCCCGCTTCATAAGCCGCAACAGCTCGGCGTCGACGCGGTCGGCGCGGGTGGTCGAGGCCCAGGAGAGCTTCCATCCCTTTTGCAGGAACGCCTCGCACAGGGAAATGGCAAAATCCCGATCATGGGCGAAGATCTCCTCCCAAAAGAGGAAATCGCGCAGGCCGAGGTCGCACATGCAGCTTTCAATCTCGCCCAGCGTGTATTCCAGCGAGTGCCGGCGCAGGCGGTGGCCGTGGTAGGCCGGCGCGATGCAGAACGAGCAGGCGCCCGGACAACCCCGGGCCACGTTGACCAGCGTGAAAGGGCGGCCGTTGTGCGGCAGTCGGTAGGCGCCGGGCCGCAGCAGGTCGCGCGCGGGGAAGGGCAGGCTGTCCAGGTCCTGGAGCGGTGGCCGGGTTGGCGCGGACTGCACCGCGTCCCCCTTGCGGAGCATCAGGCCGGGCAGGCCCTCCAGAGACGCGCCCTCTTCCATGCGCGCCAGCAGGTCGTCGAAGCCCCCCTCCGGCTCGCCCGTGAGCGCGGCGTCAAAACCGTTGTGCGCCTCCATGGATTGGGCGCCAAGCAGCGTGAAAAACTGGCCCGTGCCAACGACCATGGCGCCGGGCACGGCCTGGCGCACGATGGCGGCAAAGGCCGCATCGCCGTCGATGGAGGGAAAGCCGGTGTTGATCACCACCAGATTGGGGGCAAACTCCCGGATCAGCGCGACGGCGCGGGCGGTGTCCATGCGCGGCTCGACATTGCAGTCGAGCAGTTGCAGCGCCGCGCCGCGGCGGCGGGCCAGGGCGGCCAGCCCGGCCAGCGTGAGCGGCGGCCACACTGCCGCCCAGGAGGCGACGCTCTGCATGCACCGTCCCTCGCGAATGAAGCGCCGGCCGCGCACCGGCGGCGGGTTTATCAGGAAAACACGCATAATTTCACTTTTGTCCCTGCGGCACCACCCGTTCGCGGGCATGGGCCATAAACCACTCTACCATCCGTTCAGGGGGCAGTCAATGAAACAGGGCGCGAGGTTGGCTTGTTCCGCGGTCACGAACGCCGCAAGGCCGCGCGGAAAAGGGCCCGGTCCCACGTGTCCACGGCGCCCAATACCCATGCGGCGCAGAGATAGACGCCCGCGCCCAAGGGTATGGTCAGGAACGGCGTGGCCCCACGCAGGGGCCACAGGACCAGCGCCATCGCCAGCGCCGCGGCAACGGCGCGCAGCAGGGCGCCGAACACGTTCCGCCACGGGAAACCGGCGGCGGTCTTCGCGGCGCAGCCGACAAGCAACGCGGCAATCAGACCGCCCAAGGCAAGATTGATGCCCACAAGGGTCATCCCCTGCCCCGCGGACACCACCAGAAGTAACGCTTTGGCCGCACAGGCAACAGCCATGACAATCGTTGCCGTCATTTGCCGCCCTTGGGCGCGCAGATGCACGGTGGCCACGGCCGACACCAGGAACAGGGCCAGCGCGGCGGTCAGCCCGCCCACGGCATAGGCGCCGGGCAGGAATTTCTCCCCGGCCAGCAGCACGGTGATCGGTCCTGCCAGAACCGCCCCACCGACGGCCATGGGCAGGCCGAGCAGCCATGCGGCCTTGAACACACGGCCCAGGGCAAAACCCTCCTCCGTTCCGCCCGCCTTGCGGCTCAGCACGGGATAGATAACGGAAGTCAGGATGTCCACGAGCGGAAAGAGCATCCACATGAAGCGCGCGCCGATGGCGTAATAGCCCTGCGCGTCCGGCATGGCATGCAGCCCCAGCAGGGGCAGATCCATGCTGAAGAACAGTGTGGCGAACAGGCCGCCCACCGCGATGGGCGCGCCTTGGCGGAGCAGATAGCGCGTCACCGACATTTGCGGTCGTTTCATAAACGTACCGCAGGCGCGGCTCGCCCAGAAAGCCCCGCTGTACATCCACAACGCATAGGGCACGGCCAGCACGAGTACCAAAAGCGACACGTTGCCTCCCGCCCACAGTACCGCCGCCGAGACCGCCAGCACACTGGCCCGTAGTGCCACTTGAAGCAGTGCAGGGGGGCCGAACCGGCCTGATGCTGCGAACGGTGTCACAAACATACGGCCAAATGCTGCGGGCAGCGCAATTGTGGCGGTGCATTGTAGCAATGGCACGTCCTCATATGAGCCCAGTAACGGGGCAATTGCGACGACCGCCATCCACAAGAGTAGTTGCGGGTTCCACGCCGCACTGATGAGCCTTCCCGCGACACTGGGATCGCGGGCGATGTCGCGGACGGCGACGTCGTACATGCCCATGTTGATCCAGACGACCATTAATGGAAACAGCGTGGTAAACAGACCGTAGCGGCCGTTGTCTTCCACGGAGAGGCTGCGCGAGATGAGCACGAACAGCGCGAGCGTAAGCACTTTTTGGACCGCTTCGCCGGCGACCATGATGGCGAGGTTGCGTCCGTGGCTGCCCGAAGGGGACTGTATGGCGTCGGTTGCGCTCACACCGCGCCGCGCCCGGTGAGGATGGTGCGGGCCGTGGCCGCGAGGATGCGCAGGTCCGTTTGCGCGGACATGACATTGAGGTAGATCAGGTCGTAGCGCAGCTTCTGGCGGTACTCGGTGTCATAGCGGCCGTGAATCTGGGCGAGGCCGGTGAGCCCGGGCCGCACGAGCAACCGGTGCAGGTAGAAGGGCTCGTCGCGCACGAAGCTTTCGGCAAACTCGGCCCGCTCGGGCCGCGGCCCGACCAGGCTCATCTCACCGCGGATCACATTCCACAATTGGGGCAGTTCGTCGATGCGCATGCGCCGCAACTGACGGCCGACGGGCGTGATGCGCGGGTCATCCTCGGTGGCGAGCACCGGACCGGTTGCATCCTCCGCGCCGACAACCATGGTGCGCAGCTTGTAGAGGCGGAAGCGCTTTCCAAACAGCCCAATCCGGTCCTGCGCGTAGAAAGCCGGGCCGCCGCCGGCAAGGCGTATGGCGGCGGCGGCAACAAGCATGATCGGCGCGGAAAGGACCAGTGCGGGGGTTGCCACGGCGAGGTCCATGGCGCGCTTGACCAGTCCGTAGCCGGAGCGGGCCGTGTTGGGGCTCAGCCGCACCAGCGACAGTCCGGCGAGGCTGAACACGTCGGCCCCGGCCAGCAGCGCCAGCCGCACATCGGGATTGACGCACACCTCGATGCCGCGCCGGTCACAGCCCACCACCACGGCGCCCAGGCAGGCGTCGGTCAGCGCGGCCGTGGACAGGATGACGCGGTCGATACGGCCCGGGTCCACCCAGTCGCGCAGGAGCGCGTCCGCCCCGTCGCGCCCGGCCGCGGGGTCAAGCGGCGCGATTCCGGTGAGTTCGACGAGCCCCGGCGCATGGCGACGGATCTCCGCGGCCAGCGGCGCGCAATCGTTCTCCGGCCCGGCCAGCAGCACGCGCAGCCGCCAGCCCGTCCGCTGAAGCACGGCCAGCGCGGAGGCGCGCGAAGCGGCATACCACAGGACCAGCAGCGCTGTGTCCATCACAACGACGGCGCGGGAGAACTGGGCAATGGGGTCATAGTAAAGTTGCGTCAGCGCGAGAAACAGGTAGCCGGGCAGCGCGCCCGCCAGCGCCGCACCGAGTCCGCCAAACACGTGGTCCGACGGCGCGAGCCGCCGCCGGAAATCATGCAGGCCGAAGGCGTGCGCCATGGCCAGCCGCCAGACGAGAAAAAGCGGCATCCACGCCAGCGCCGAATAGAGGTGCTCCGGCGGAACCGCCGCGCCATAGCGCAGCGCCATGGGCGCGAGCATGGCGGTGAAACCGGCCAGCAGATCGAGCGCGGCCAGCAGCACCCCGGGACGCAACCGCGGGGGCGCGCCGGTTGGAACGGGTCTGAAGAGGGACTCCATGCGTTGATAGTACGGGAAGGACGGGCTTCACGCAAAACGGAGACCAGTATCGTCATTGCGAGCGAAGCGCGGCAATCTCCTGCCCGCGATGACCCTGGGGATGGATCATTGTTTCAAGAGATTGCCGCGCTTCGACGCTAAGAAAGTGTGGTTGCCGCTGGGGGACTGCCACCATTTCCAGCCAGTGGCCTGACCTATTCAACCAGGCCGGTGGGCTGGAAATGGTGGCTGTACCCGGGCTCGCGAAGACCTTGGCTCGGGTACAGACACCCGTTTCCGGCATGCGCTGGTGATGCCGTCCTCTGGCCTTGGGCGGAAATGGGAGCCATTCCCCCTGCGGCTTTATGCAACGAATCGCCGCCGTAGGCGGTCTGAAGCTCGCAATGACGGCGTTGGACGACGGCGCGCCGATTTGCAGTATGGGCGCGGGGTTTGCGATATTGGAGGACAGCACGGACAACATCAGGAGGGTGCCGGGTGATGTTTTCTCCGAATCGTCTGCTGACGCCGAAGGAACAGGCCTTGTTGCTGGGAGTGGCGCTGGCGGTGCTCCTGGGCTCGGGGGCCATTTACTGGTCAGCGCGCCGGGGCGCCCCGGCCACCGTGGCGGCGGTGAGCATTGACAAGCCGCCCCCCGCGCCGGCAAAGCAGCCGGTCACCCCTCCGCGGCCTGAACCGCCGGCCGCCGCACCGGCCGCAACGCCCGCACCAATCATGGCCGCGCCGCCCCCCGCGCCCGAACGGCCCGCGGAGATTGCCGTCGCGGTGCGCGGCGGCGTGCAGCGCCAGGGCCTTTTCCGCCTGCCACCGGACAGCCGGGTCGCCGACCTGATCATGAAGGCGGGCGGCGCGACCACGGAAGCGGACCTTTCGGAGATTAATCTCGCCGCGAAGTTGATGGACGGCACAACGCTCACCGTGCCGGTGGGCGCGCGGCTCACCAAAGAGGACGGCCGCATTTCGGGCCGCGGCGGCCAGCACCATGCGGCGGCGAACCCGGCCGCCTACCTTGCGGGCATGGCCACCCCGGACGCGACAGGCCCCACGCCGGGGCAGAGCGTTGCGGCCGCGGCGCGGCAGGCCGCCCCCACCGCCGCCGACACCGCCGCCCCGGCGGTGAGGTCAAAAGGCGCGGCCACCGCCAGCGGCGGAATGATCAACCTCAACACGGCCACGCAGGCGGAACTGGAATCGCTGCCGGGCATCGGCAAGGTGCTGGCGGGGAGCATTATTGCGCAGCGCGAGGCGCAGCCCTTCGCAAGCGTGGATGAACTGGACAACGTGCCCGGCATCGGCGCCAAGAAGCTTGAGGCGGTGCGGAATCTCGTAACCGTGGAATGATGAAACGCCGCGCCGCAGAGGATGCGGGTCAGGCGCCCTCGCCTGACGTCCCTCAGGTATTCGCTACAAGCCGACAGCCGAGGGCGGCTGTCCTAACATTCTTGGCAATCGTCCCAATGCTCGTAGTTGAAACGACAACGAGGAGACTCTTCATGATCTCGACCGTGCTTATGGTGTGCAGTGTGATGGCCCTGGCCGCGCCCGGGGACTTCGACGCGCGGGTGGAAACGGTGGCGAAGTACGCCGCACGGCTGGAACTGGACATCGTGCCGCCGGCGCTGGAGGCGGAGAAGTCCGCGCGGCTCAAGGCCCTGCAGGAGAAGATTGCCGCGGACGCGCAGGATGCGGCGGCGTTCGACGCGCTCTACATGGCCTTTGACGAGACGCGCGCATGGCTCTTGAAAAACGCGCAGGACAAGCCGCAGCGCGCGACGGGCGAATTTGCCGATACTGAGACCGCGTGGTGCATAAAGGGATCGGACCTCGCCCTGTCGTGGGACAAGAAAGACTTCTCCATGACCGTCCAGCGGAACACCGGTCCGGGCTGGAAATTCCTGCCGTGCGACAGCCACGACCTCGAGTGGAAACGCGAGCGTTTCTCCCTGACCGAAGCGAAACGGCGCGAGGCGGTTGAGTTCTTCACCGGCTACGGCGCGGGCATGTCGATCACGCTGGGCGATTTTTCCGCGGTACCGGGGCTGGAATTCCGCATCACGGCACTGCTCATCGGCAGTGAAATCGTGTTCGACATTGCGGCCAAGGAGCCGGGGCCGGGCATGACCATGATGTGCTGGCCCAAACCGGTGGAGACCGGTGCCACGCCGAACGATCTGGCCGTGATTCCCCGCATGCAGGGCATGCTGCTTCCCGGCGACTGGCCCGTGGCCGTCAACGGCGAGGACCTGTGCAATTCGCGTAGTTTCTACATGCCCTGGTGGGGGCAGATCCGCGACGGCAAAGGGGTGCAGGCCATCCTTGAAACCAGCGCCGATGCGGGTGGCGAGTACCGGCATCCCAAGGGCGGGCCGACGCGCGTCGGCCCGTGCTGGTATCCCACGATGGGCAGCTTCGGCTACCTGCGCACCATCCGCTACGTGTTCAGCGACAACGCCACGCACGTGACCATGGCCAAGCGCTACCGGCAGCACGTCATCGACCGGGGCGACTTCGTGCCGCTGCGCGAGAAGCTCACGCGCACGCCCGCGCTCGACGAGGTCATCGGCCGTCCCGTGGTGCACGTCGGCGCGCTCTATCACTTCGTGCCCGAGGCGTCCATGTTCGACAAGAAGAAGACGGAGAACAACTATCAACTGGTCAGCTATGACGAGATCCTCGCCTCGCTGGAAACGCTCAAGACCAAGGGCATCGACACGGCCTACGTGCATCTCGACGGCTGGGGCTACTACGGCTACGACGACGGCCATCCCGACGTCATCCCCGCCGGCATGGAGCAGGGCGGGCTGGAGGGCATGAAGAAGGTCGCCAACCGCTGCGCCGAGATGGGCTATTTCTTCGCCGTGCATGACCAGTACCGCGACTTCTACCTCAACGCGGCCTCCTTTGATGACCGCCTCGCGGCGACGCGCGTGGACGGTTCCCGGGAATACACCAGCACCTGGTGCGGCGGGCCGCAGACCATTCTCAGCCCGCGCTTCGCGGCGGAGTATGTCCGCCGCAACCACGACTGGTTCGCCTCGCACGATGTGCGCGTGCGCGGGGCCTATCTCGACGTGTTCTCGGTGGTGCCGCTGGAGGAAAGCAACCAGCCCACCCAGCCCGTCACCCGCGCGCAGTGCGCCGAATACCGGCGCGACTGCTTTGACGTGCTGCTGGCGCGCGGCTATGTCGTCAGTTCCGAGGAGCCGACCGACTATCTTGCCAAGACCATTGAGATGGTCCACCACGGCCCCTATTCCACGCTGCCCAATATCGGCGGCGGCGATCCCTGCGGCATCCCCGTGCCGCTGTTCAACCTCGTTTATCACGACAGCCTGATGACGCCCTGGGACATGGGCGAGGACGGCGGCTGGGGCATCCCCAACGGCGACGCGGGCCGTGTTCACTGCGTGCTCAACGCGGGCATGCCCTACGTCGGCCCCGGCGCGGACGGGCAGGGCATCGCGCGCGTGAAAGAGGCCGCCGAACTGCAGAAGCGCCTGGCCTTCGCCGAGATGACCAACCACGAGTTTCTCGACAGCGCCCGCCGCCAGCAGCGCAGCACCTTCAGCGACGGCACGACGGTCACGGTGGACTTCGCCGCAAAGACGCATGAGATCAAGTATGCGGAGAAATAGGCAGGACGGCGCGGGCCTCTTCTACGGCGCGGGCGGCAGACCGGCGCGCCAGCGGTCATATTCGGCCATGACGTCTTCGGGGCTGACGAAGGGCTTGTAGACCATGCGCGCGCGGTAGCGGTACGTGGTGTCAACCTGCGGGTCGCGGATGACAAACTGCCAGTCCCAGGCGGGCCAGTGGGGGTTGCCGGTCCAGTTCCACCGGGTCAGTCGAATCGGCGCCTCCCGGTCAAACATCATGATGACGACCATGGTGTCATCCTGGGTGTCGAAGTTCTGATCGCCGTCCGTCAGTCCATAGTAGAACGGTTTCAGGAAACGCTTGGTCGGGTGTTCGGTGAGGTTGATCACAAGGGTCTGCGGCTCCACCGGCAGCGTGGCTTCGCCCTTGAACGGCACCGTCGAACCCAAGTCGAGCTTGCTGTCGCCGGTGGGCTCCCCGAGCGCGCACCAGCCTTCCTGTCCGGCCTCCTCGCCCCAGAAATGGATCCGGCCGTCGCGGGCAAAATTGAGGTAACTGGCCCACATGAGCGCAACGTATCCCAGCGGGGCGCAGACTTTGCGCGGTGTCACGGAAAAGCTGATGTCGACCGCGTCCGGCGCGGTGAGGGTGTAGGCCATGTCGCTGTCCATGTCCCACGAGGACTGCGCCGCCGGCCAGTGCGCGCGCACCGTGTCCGGCATCGCGGGCAGGAGGACCAGGGGGTCGCGCCGGGGCGTTTCCGCCGCGCGCAGGTTGTCCGCCGCCGCACCGTTGAACACATGCTCATAATTCAGCGCCACCCAGCGGAAGGGGCAGGTGTTGGGGTATTTGTCGTGCGCAATCCACGACAGGCCCGCGCCCCAGGGCGTTCCCTGCGTGTAGGGTGTGCTGAACCAGCCGGACAGTTCTCCGCCGCGCAGCGGCACGTTTAACGCCGCGTCCTTTTGCGGGTCCAGCGCGAAGCTGGGCGCGTCTGTGCCGCCCGCATCCCCTCCGGCCTGGCTTCCAAGGGTGACGGTCATGTCTTCGGTCAGGCAGACCCGGACAAGACTCTTCGACACGGGCTGCGTCTTGCCGGTCCATACCGGCATCGTGTTGGGGGTGCGCGGCGCGGCGTAGAGCAGCACCGTGTCGCCCGCCGGATACATCAGCTTGCCCGGCGGCGGCACCAGCGTCCAGTCTTCCGCCTTGCCGTCCAGTTGATAGTCAAGCGTTCGCAGCTCCCGGACAAATTGCGCGCCGATTTCCCGGTCGCGGTCCATGGAGACCGTGATGGCGGCATCTTTTGCGTTTGCACCCTCCGGAAGGTCGCCGCTCCAGCCCGCAAACAGCGAGCCCGGCGCGGAAATTGCGGTCAGCGTTTGGCTGCGCCCCTTCTCAACGGCATGCCTCTGGCCGGGCGGCCAGGCCGCGGGCGGGTCGATATCTCCAAAGCCGTTGCCCGTCTTGACGCAAACAAGTGTGACCGTGGCCGCCGGCAGGGCCTGGGCCTGGGCCTGGGCCTGGGCCTGGGCCTGGGCCTGGGCCTGGGCCTGGGCTTGGGCTTGGGCCTGGGGCGCGGGCGGGGAGGGCTGAAGCGGGGGTGCAACGGCCTTGCCGCAGCCCGCACTGAACAACAGCAGCAGGACGGGCAGCACGGGTCGGCGCATCGTGCAGGCCGCAAAGAATTGCGGAATCATGGGCGTTTGCCCGCTTCCTTGGGCTGGGACAGGACGTATTTCTTGGCGAGTGCGGTGAACTCGCGCACCTGGGCCTTTCGCCATGCGGCGTCGCGGCCCAGCTCTTCAGCCAGCAGTTCCGCCGTCCGGGGGGCCGCCTCGATGCTGGCGCGGGCGTCAAGCAGCAGCGCGCGGGTGCGGCGGGCAAGCGCGTCCTCGACGGTGCGCGCCATCTCGTTGCGCGCGCCCCACACGACCTCGCCCGCGAGCACCGGCAGGCGCGGATGAATCGGCTCGTCCCATCCCTTCTTTTCTCGCATAAGATTGTGCAGGGCCAGCGCGTCGGACCCGTAGGTGGCCAGCGGGCCAAAGCCCGAGGTGTCCGTGTTGTACCCGTGGATGTGCAGTTGCCGCGTGGGGCAGGGCCGGGGCTCCAGCCCGCCCACCGAGACCGCATGGTCCACCGTGTCCTCGGCCATGCGCCGGTAGGTGGTCCACTTGCCGCCCGTGATGGTGACCAGGCCCGTCCGGGAGACGTGCAGCGTGTGGTCGCGCGACAGCGCGGCGGTCGACGCGCTGCCCGAATCCACCAGCGGGCGGATGCCGGCGAAAACGCTCAGCACATCGCCGGGGCCGGGGCGGCGCGTCAGGTAGCGCGCGGCGTGGCTCAGCAGAAACTCAATTTCCTCCGGCAGGGCCTCGGGCTCATCCACGACGGCGGGGATAGGCGTGTCCGTCGTGCCGACCACGGTGCGGTCGCGCCAGGGAATGGCAAAGAGCACGCGCCCGTCGTCGGTGTGGGGCACCATGATCGCATTGCCGCCGGGCAAAAACGCCTGGTCCAGCACCAGGTGAACCCCCTGGCTCGGCCGGATCATGGGAGGCGCTTCGGGCTCGTCCATGGCCCGCACGGCGTCGGCGAAGGGGCCGGTGGCGTTGACCACGGCCCTGGCCTTGATGGTGAAGTCGCGGCCCGATTCGGCATCGCGCACGGCAACACCGCGCACAACGCCCGCGCGGTGCACGATCTTCACGGCCTCGGTGTAATTGAGGCAGACCGCGCCGTGCCCGACCGCGGTGCGCATGAGATGCACCACCAGCCGCGCGTCGTCGAACTGGCCGTCGTAGTAGATGACACCGCCGCGCAGGCCCTTCGTCTCGATGGTCGGGATGCGCTCGATGGTTTCGGCGCGCGACAGGTTGCGCGACCGGCCGAAGCCCTGGCGGCCCGCAAGCAGGTCGTACACGCGCATGCCGACGCCATAGAACGGCGCCTCCCACCAGGTGTAGTTGGGCACGATGAAGGGGAGGTCGTGGACCAGGTGCGGCGCGTTGTCGCGCAGCAGGCCTCGCTCGCGCAGTGCCTCCAGCACAAGCGACACGTTGCCCTGCTGCAGGTAGCGCACCCCCCCGTGCACCAGCTTGGTGCTGCGGCTCGAGGTGCCCTTGCCAAAGTCGTGGCGCTCCAGCAGGACCACCGAATAGCCCCGCGCCGCCGCGTCCACCGCCACGCCCATGCCCGTGGCGCCCCCGCCGATGACGGCGAGGTCCCAGGTGCGGCCGTGTTCGGCGGCGCGTTCCAGCATTTCATCGCGCTTGGGAATCATTTCTTGCGGCCCCCCTTGTCCACAATCTGCGCCACGGCCCGCGCGACGGCCAGGCCCGACAGGGCCGCGCCCTCAACCCGGTTGCCGGCAAAGGCGTCGCCGGCGAAGTAAAGCGGCGCGCGGCCGTCCACCTCGAAGCAGCCCACGGGCAGAATGGACGACGGCACGGAGTAGCGCCACCGGTGGCCGCGGCATTCCGTGATCCTGCTCTGGAGCAGCGGCTGGGCCGCCTCGGCCAGAATCCGCGCGATTTCCTGCGGGTCCTCGTCCAGGTGCTCTTCCGAAAAACGCCGCGAGGCATGGATGGTCACGGCGACCGCGCCGGGCGAGATGCCCTTGCGCTGGTTGTCGGCGATCCAGGAAATGGGCCCCTCTTCGACGCGGGCCGCGCCCGGGCCGGGCAGGCCGCTGGGACCGTCCAGCAGCACCATGGCCGTGAAGCAGGGGCTGTAGTGGATGACCAGCAGGGGAGACAGCGCGGCGCCAATGCGCCAGGTGTTTTCATCGTTGATGAGCCGCAGCGCCTGCGGCACCGGCGCGGTGAGCACCAGCACGCCGGCGCGCAGCTTTATGCCGCCCTCCACCTCGATCTGCCAGCAGGCGCGGGCCTCGGAAACCCGCTTGACGCGGTGCTCGCGGCGGATGTCGAGCCCCTCGGCCATGGCCCTGGCCATGCTGGTCATGCCGTCCACGCCGCAGTAGCGCGGGTGCCCGGCCAGTTCGGTGACATCGCCGATGACCGGGAAGCCCCGGGTCCATTCCTTCACCGCGCCTTTCAGCATCCATCCGTCCACCAGTTCCTGGAAGGCCGGCTCGCGCACGGTGAAGAACTGGGAGCCGTGGTCGAAGGTGCCCTCGCCAAGGCGGCGGGTCGCGCAACGGCCGCCGATGCCCTTCGACTTTTCGAGGACAACGCTGCTGAAACCCATGTCCTGCAGTGTCCGGGCGGCGGTCAGCCCGGCGATACCCGCCCCGACAATTACAATTTCGTGAAGGTCCACATCCCACGCGCCCATGGAGTCCGCCAATCTTGAAGGGCGGCGAACCAGCGCCGCTCAGGTGTGAATGCGATCGCACCGGCCGACTTCAATGGCCCATGCGTCCCCTTATTGTAGCGCGGCGGCGGGCTGCGGTTACAGCCGCGCCGGAACGCAAAGAGGCGCCGGAACGAAATTCAGGGTTGCCGGGGCTTCCACAGGTCTATGGGAATGCGGACGCCCTCCGGGCGGAACGGCAGCGACACCCGGGTGCCCGTGCCCGCGGACTGGTAACCCGCGTAGAGCGCCTCCAGCACGATGCGGCCGTCCTCGCCGGTCGCCTGGGGCTGCTCCGCACCGCGGACGCGGCGCGCATATGCGGCAACCTTCCAGCGCTCAAGACCGGCCACATTACAGACGGAGACACCCAATTAGGTAGGGGAGCCCGGAACTTGGGGTTATTCAACAGGCCCAGCGCCCTCGGTTTTCTTCCCCACTGGGATGGGCACAAGATATACCTCCCCCAAGTCTACGGGCACTGAACCAGCCACTCTTGGCAGCTTGTCCAGCCGGAAATTCATTTCCACCGGCGAGTAATGGTCTTTTAACAGCGTAATCCTCAAATAGGTTCTTGGCCCAGGGACACTTAACCAAACAGCAAACACATTCCTTTTATCGCCCCACTTCTCTTCATGTTCGCAATAAATAATCCCATCGTCCGCGCTCATGCCTAGCGGCATCGTGCGGCCTTTCCCTATAAGCCTGTCGCTTTCGAGGGAGACAGACACACCTGAAATGGGCTTGTGGGTTTGGCTGTCATGGACTTGCCCCTTAATTTGAAGGTCTACTACACCATCAAGGCGGTAGCTGAGGCAACCACTGAATGCCACACATGTTAAGCAGATCAGAATAACCTTGGGTGCTACCCACGTTATAACGCGATCAGTTGATCCCCTCATTAATGACCATCTCCATCTGCTGGTGTTACGTCGCTGAGGAATAAAGGGGCGGACTGCATACTCCCCCGCGTCTCATGGAAGTCAGGATAACAAAGACCAAGCTCAGCGTCATTTATGGGGTCCTATTGTTCCCGCGGCTTCCACAAGTCTATGGGAATGCGGACGCCCTCCGGGCGGAACGGCAGCGATACCCGGGCGCCCGTGCCGGCGGACTGGTAGCCCGCATAGAGCGCCTCCAGGACGATGCGGCCGTCCTCGCCGGTCGCCTGGGGCTGCTCGGCACCGCGGACGCAGCGCGCGAAGTGGCGCATTTCCTGGGGGAACCCGTAGTTCCAGAGTTCCTCAAAGACGGGCCAGGTCCACCCCTTGGTGGTGGGGGCCTTCTCGACGGCATAGCCGTAGCCGTCCTCGCTGTAGGTGGGCAGGGCGTTGCCCATGTGCAGGTCGGCGTAGCTCAGCCCCTTGTCGCCGTGAATCTCGATACGGTCCTGCATGCCGCCGCGCCGCGCCCAACTGTTCTCGACCAGGCCCCGTGCCCCGTTGGCAAACTCGATGACGCAGATGACATCGTCCTCGCCGCGGGTTTTGTCCCCGTGAACATGCGTGTCCATCTGGCAGTACACGCTCTTGATGGCCGGCCGGCCGAGAAACCAGTGGCAGAAGGCAACGCCGTGGCAGCCCATGTCCATGAACACCCCGCCGCCGGAGCGTTCCACATCCCAGAACCATTCCGCATGGGGGCCGAAATGCTTTTCGCTCTGCTTGACGAGATAGACCTTTCCGAAGGCCCCCTGGTCGGCCATTTCCTTGGCCTTGACGTACTTGGGCGTGAAATAGAGCTCTTCCGCGTACATCAGCAGCACGCCCCGCTGTTTGCAGGTCCCGATCATGAGATCCGCCTCGTCCAGCGTCATGCACAGCGGCTTCTCGCAGACCACATGCTTGCCCGCGTTGGCGATGTCGACGGTCATCTGGGCGTGCAGATAATTGGGCGCCGTGATGGTCACCATCTCGATGTCCTTTTCGCGGAGCATCTCGCGGTAATCGCTAAACACCCGGGGAATGCCATACTTGGTGGCCAGCGCGGCCGCATGCCCCTGCGTGGGCGACGCGATGGCGACCACCTCCGCCGCCTCGGGCATGATGCGGAACGACTCCGCATGAATGTCCGCCTCAAACCCGGACCCGATGATCCCCACTTTGACACGTCCTGCTGCGGCCATGGGTGACTCTCCCTGTGTTCCACTCTGCTGCGGCACGTTGCTACGGTTCAAACGCGCCGAAAGTGTAGCACCTCGCGGCCCGACAGTGGAATCCCGAGGCCAATCTGCGAATCATCCACCGAAGCGCGCGACGTTATGTCGCTTGCCTTCCCCACGTTCCCAGACCAACGGGCAGGCCGCAGGATTATCTCTTTTCTGCCAACGCGATGAATTCTTCAAGGGCAAACTCGCCAGACGGTTTCTGCTCCTTTCCACGGAACCATCTTAACGCGCCTCTGCTAATCTGAATATAGCCTCTGAGTTTGCCGTCAGTATTTACCCGAAGCCTGATGCCGTTGTTCTTAAGTTCCATGATAACGGCAATATCGTCAACAAAAACTTGATTCGCCATGTGATCCTCCTGGTAATCCGCGCTGAAATCCGCATCTCATCAACTTCCGGGTGCGTTGTGAGTCACAGTTCCGCACGCTCTGTCCTATCGACCGATGGTTTCCGAGTGCTCTCTACTCAACCGAAATGCTCTCCGGAACCGCATCAAGACCCGTATTTTCGCGCGCATCCCGAATCCGTTTTGCCAATACCTTTAGGTGCGGCAACAACCACCTCGGGTCATTGCCGGGTTTCAACGTGACTTTCCAATGCCGATAACTGTCACCTCTCTTGCCGATCTTCACGTTGCTCACGGCCGAGCATTTGTAATGGAAGTTAATGGTACGTCGGACGAAAGGCTCAAGCTTCGTGGGCGGATGCAGCCTCTCCTTGGTCGGCGGCAGGGGAATGTCTGGCAACTCATGCGGGGACTCGCGCAGGGTGGTCCGGTCATTTCGGAAACTGACCCCCACTATTCCCTTTCGCTGATTGCAGTCTTTGCATAACGTTTGAAGATTGTCCGGTGAATTGCTGCCGCCAAAATACGAGGCTGCTATGTGATCTGCCTGCAGATACCTCCGGTACCCGCAGCACAGGCAGGCATTACCATCCCGAGCTTTTATGCGGGATTTTAGCTCTTCGGAAGGTTCGCGATCCCTAATCAGCTCCGGCGTCTCGAAGGTGGGATGGTGCGATTTCTCATCCTTCCCGTGGTTCCTCGCGTCGAGCACCCTGTTCACGCACGCGTCGTACTGGGATTTGAAAAGATTGTACGTGAAGTAAATGACCTGCCAAGATCGGTCCTTTCGGGCATATTCGATTCTGAGCGCATTGTCTTCCTGAGCGCGCCCCAAGTCCCCTGCAATGAACTGCTCTGCAATTGCGTCGAGATTGTGGCTTTCGCGTTCTTCATAGACAAAGAAGGCGGGTGGTCTTTTGTCATTCTGCGCCATGTGGCGCGCGATATCAAAGAGGTTCTGCATTTGCGTTGCCTCACCGCCCACATGATCGCCCGTCTGGGAAAAGAACGCGGTGTGCCATTCTCGAAGTTGGTCCTCTATCTCGCACATTTTGGCGTCCTCGCTCTCGAACTGAGACAAGGATGCCTTGCTGATCGCCGCAATGCACTTCGTAAAGGCCGCGTGCTCATTGTCATACACCATCACAGCGCGCGCGACCGGCTCGGTCTCGTCAGTCCCCTCTACTTGCGCCTCATACGCAACGTGGTACCAGCCTTTGGGCATGAGTGACAGAAACGGACCCGGTGCGATATTGATCCCTCGATCCATCTGCCGCGCGAGGCGCTGTACAAGTTCAATGGAAATCAAAGACAATGGCGGACGCCTCCGGTATTCGGCAACATCTTCATCGGCGAACCCGGCGTCAAGACGCCCATACTCCGCCCAGTTAATTCGTTGTTTCCAGTTGTCGATAAATGAGACGATGTAGGCTTCACGGGTACCGCCGAACTCAGGACCTCGAAGCGCCCGGCCCACCATTTGCGTGAGCAGGATATTACTGGTCGTCTGACGCGTCAGAAAGACGGACTGTACCAGGGGGACGTCTGTGCCCTCCGTCAGCATCCGCACATTAATCAGAACATCAAGTTCCCCTTCCTTGAATCGTCTTAAGACCTTTGCATTCTCATCCGCAGTGCGGCGGTTCCTGTCCAACGCGCTGCAGGGGTTGGTGTCAACGTGTGAGTAAACGACATCGGCCCTTACACCCCGTTTCTTCAGCGCCTCACTGAGATATTCGCATTGGTGCCAACGATCTGCAAAGATTATGGTCCTTCCGTACTTCTTTCGGTTCTCAACATAGCACGAGACGATGCTATCATTCCTCGCCTGATTCTCAGCCAGATGGGTGACAATAGCCTCAGGGATGTCCTGATGCGTGTTTGCCCACTTGGCAAACTCCCGCTCGTCAAACTCCGCCTCTGTTTCGGTGCGCCGGTCTTCAAATATGGGTTTTGCCAGAACCCCGTTGACCATGAGGGAATGTGGGCTTATTTCGTAGACAATGTCTTGCGGATAAAGCTTGGTCAGCCACCCGCTCTTGTTCTTGTCCATGTACTTTGGTGTGGCCGTCAGTCCAAGCAGTCGCAAGGCGGGGAATTGACCGCGAAGTTGCGCTACCATTTGACGGTAGGATGGGGCTGGCGAATGGTGGGCTTCATCCACGACAAGAAATAGCTTGCCGTTCGCTGAATCGAGGAACTGAGAGAGTCGCGGGTGGTTGTTCTTGATGGCGCTCCAAATGGTTTGGACGGTCCCCACAATGAAATCATCCGTTCCAGTGATGTCACTGATTTTCGAGTGCCCGGGAGTGCCAGACACGACCCTTGCCCGCAACTCGGCGCGGGGCTCTGCTATCCTACAGACCAGACCATCAAGGCAATGGAATGCCTGTTCAAGTAGATGGTGCGTATGCGCCAGCCACAGAACCTTGTAGCCATCGGTCAGTGCCTGGCGACAAATGAAATGCATGGCGGTAAATGTCTTGCCGCCACCGGTGGGAAGAACCAGAATACCACCGATATCAGACTTTGTGCGCGCATCATTCCATGCGTTGAGTTTTTCCAGCGCGCGCTGCTGATGCGGTGCCGGCTCGTGGCGATAACCTTTGTTGCGTGCGGCCTGTAGATCATACACTCGGTAGAATTCGTTCTTTATGGGTCTCTGCGACATTACGGCGCCTCCCTAATTGGAACGTGGCGAGATTTGCCTCCCGTCAAGTTTAGCACCGTGCGCCCGCACAATCCCAATGCCGCGGGCATGTCGCGAGTTCCGGTTGAGTCCCGCTTGCCGCATTGCGCTTCCTGTGTTATCCTGCCCGTGGGCCGTCGTTGGCAAACCGGCAACAACAGGCGGTCCTGCCGGCGGAAACAAAGGAACATCTGCAGCGTGGAAGTGTCCAGCGGACTTGGCGACAGCGAGGAAAGCGTCCTCCGGGAAACGGTGCTTCGGCATTATCCGGAAGCGCAGGGGATTTATCTGTTCGGCTCCCACGGCACGGCCGGGCAGCGGCCGGACAGTGATGTGGACATCGCGCTGCTGCTGCCCTTTGCGCGGGCAAAAGAGGCGGGCGACCTCTCCCTGAGCCCCTGCCGCGGCGATTTGGAGGATGCACTGCACCGCGATGTGGACCTGCTCAACGCAAGACGCGTCTCCACGGTGTTCCAGAAGGAAATCCTCGCCTCCGGCCGTCTGATAGACCGGGCCGACCCCGCGGCGGTGGACGAGTTTGAGATGCTGGCGCTGTCGGACTACCAGCGCCTGAACGAGGAGCGCCGCGAAATCCTTGAGGATGCCCTGGCGGGCGGAAGGTTTCACAAGGTATGAATGACGTATTGATGGGCAAAAAGGCATGTCTGGAGCGTTGCGTGAAACAGGCGCGCCTCTATTTCGGGTCACGCGCGGACCTTCCCTTTGAGCAGGATTACATGCGGCAGGACGCCATAGCGGCCAACCTTCAGCGGGCCTGCGAACAGGCCATTGACATGGCCAACCATGTGGTGCGGCTCCGCAAGCTCGGGCTGCCCCAGCAGAGCCGCGACAGTTTCGTGCTTCTGGCCCAGGGGGGAATCATTTCGCCGGAGCTGTCGCGAAAGCTCCAGGGCATGGTTGGCTTTCGCAACACGCTGGTGCACCAATACCGGCAGTTGGACCTCGGGCTGGTCGAAGAGGTGATTACGCGCCATCTGGACGATCTGCTGCTGTTCTCCGACATTTTGCTCAAAGAAGCCGGCCGCGACACCTGAGCGCCCCCCGCCCTGGGGAAACAGCCGCTTCCCGCTTGCATGCGGGCCTGCCTTCCATCCACACTGAAGGCACCATGAACGATACCACAGCCAAAACGAAAGACAGCCTATTCACCCACCCCGCCCTCTTCTGGCTGGGCGCGGCAGCGGTGGTTCTGCTCGCATTCGCCCTTCGGCTGGCGCGGATGGGGGGCGAGTCGCTGTGGTGGGACGAATTCGCCAGCACCATGTTCCTTGACGCGCCCACGCTGGGCGATTTCCTGGCCCGCAACCATTCGGTGGACCCGGCCACGCTGCCGTTCTATTTCACGCTGGAATACTGGTGGTGGCATCACGTCTGTGCCTCGATTTACTCCCTGCGCGTGCTTTCGGCGCTGATGGGGGCGGCCACGGCCGGAGTACTGTTCCTGTTTGGACGGCGACTTGGCGGCACGGTCGCGGGATTGGTCGCGGCGCTGTGCTTTGCCGTGTCGCCAATCCAGATACACCACGGCCAATCGGTGCGCATGTATGTCCTGTTTGTGCTGTTCGCCGTGCTGTCCTCGTGGAGCCTGTTGTCACTGGTGCGCAAACCGTCGTTCGGGCGGTGGGTTGCCGTGTTTGTGTGCACCCTTGCCTTTTCGTGGACCCATCCCTTTGCGCTGATGCTCACCTTTGCCCAGGGACTGTTCCTTCTGGCGGCCCGTCCCTGGACCTTCTGGCGGTCTGTCCTGTGGGGCGTGGTCAACGGTCTTGCCGTGCTGCCCGTGGGCATCTATCTGTCCACGGTGCGCTATTTCCCGCAGGGCGCTTCCTCCAAGTGGATGCAGATGCCCGGACCGCGCGGGTTCATGGCAGATGTTCTCGGGGACGATGTGCTCACGTTCACCTATCAGCTTCGCGTGTCCGGGTGGGGTGAAAACCCGCGCACGGGCATTTTGCTGCTGCTGTTGTCCACCCTGCTGATTGCCGCGCTGCTTATCGTCTACGGGCATGGACTGCGGCGGCTGTTTTCACGGAGTTCCGAACGGGGCCGTTGGGAAGAGCGGCAGACGCTGCGCTATCTTTGGCTCTGGCTGGTGGTGCCGCCGACGGTCCTGCTGCTGCTTTCGCTGTTCATGCGCCCGTGCATATTTCCCCGGTACACGGCGCACTGCGCGCTCGCCGCGTATCTGATGGCGGGCATGACGGCGGCGACCTCGCCCAAGCCCTGGCAGCGCTGGTCCATCGCGCTGTTTCTGCCCGCCCTGATCGCCGCGCAGTGGGGCATGACGCTGACAATTCCACAGCGCACCGACTGGCGCGGTGCCGCACGGGTCATTCTCAAGGAGGGACAGACGGGGGAGCCCATCATCGTGCTTGGCCAGACCTGGGCCGCGTTGTTCCGCTGCAACCAGGGGCTGGACCCCGCCACGGCGCTCATGCCCAACCCGGTAGCGGGCGCCGAAACCGAGGACGCGCTCGCGCGCGCGGCGGCGTTTGCCCTGCGGCGGCATCCGGACCGCGCCCTGTGGGTGGTGGCTTCCGGCGGCTATTTCACCGACGCGCCGCCCAAAGACCTCGAAACAGGGATGGCCGCGGCAGGACTGGCTTTCACGGGCAGGAAACTCCCCTCCATAGAGACCCTGTGGGTGTACCGGGTAACCGGGACGCCCACGGCTGACCCTTTGGCCGCTGCCGGGGGCGGCGCGCCGGAACTGGACCATTTTGTCGCGCAGGCCTTTGGCAACCTGGGCGCGGCCTATGCCGCGGCGGGGGACAGGGACGCGGCGCTGGCGGCGCTTGACTTGCTCATGCAGAAGAGCGGGTTCGCGGCAAAGGTGTATGGCAGTCTCACAACGGCCGTCCGCGGGGGTGCGCCCCTGGATTCCAAGCTCAGGGCCATCCGCGCGCTGTGGGACGGTTACGGCTACCGGGACAACGGGTCTCCGCGTCTTGCGCTGGCGGCATTCCGCGAAGCCAGCCGGGCGGACGACCAGCTGGCCATCGCCTGGGCCGAGCTGGGTCTTTCGGAAATCGAGCGCTTTGGGTCCCCGCCATGGGACGCTCCTGCCGGTCCGGAGGAGGCGCTGGTCCGCGCGGCGGCGCTGGACCCCGAATACGCGAAGTCGTTCGCCCGCCTGATCGACGTCCTAAGAGACCCGTCCAAGGGAAACCTTGCGCAGTCGCTCGCCGCGTACGAGGCGTGCCAGGAAGGGCAGGTGGCCCTTGGCCGGGGCGAAAATGAGCGGGCGCGCGAGGCGCTGCAGCGGGCCGTGGCGGCGGACCCGCTTGCGCTTTCGGCCTATCCGCCGCTGGCCTACGCAAACACGCTGCTCGGCGATTTGGACGGCGCGCTTCAGACCGTTGAAACGTACAGGAAGCAGGGCGGCGTGCCCGATGCGGGGGTATGGGGCAACGTTGCCATTGTTCGCCTTGTTAAGGGGGACTCCGCAGGCGCGGAAGAGGCGATGCGCGAGGCGTTCCACCTGGAGCCCGGACTGGAAAAACTGTATGGCGGCATTTTTGGCCGTCTCTTTGGCGGGGACAAGTCTGGAGCGCTGGCCGAGGCGGAGCGGCTTGTCGCCGCCGGCACCCCCGTGCCCGCTCCGCTTCTGGAATACCTGCGCCGGACCACGGCGCCCTGACATACAGAGGCCCCCCGGCCTGTCTTTCGGACGAACCGGGGGGGTGGGGAGGGAAGGGTATGTCAACGCTGTCAGGCCACACTGACAGCAATCTTGCGGGGCTGTTTTTCGGCGACCTTGGGCAGGTGAATGGTCAGCACGCCGTACTTCATTTCAGCGCGGATATGCTCCTGGTCCACCATGTCGCTGAGTTGGAACTGGCGGAAGTAGGGCAGCAGCCGGTACTCCTGCAGCACAAGGTCCTCGGTGCGGCCCGGAACGGGCTTGGCCTTGATCGTCAGGACATTCTTCTCGACGCCCACGTCCACGGTTCCCGTTTCAACGCCCGGCACATCGGCCACCACCACCAGGCCGTCGCCTGTCTCGAAGATATCCACCGCCGGTGTCAGCGACCGCGACTCTTCGCGGGTGTCCGGCACATTCGTTTCCGCTTTCGCGGGGATCGTTGTCTCTTTCATTTCAGCCACCTCCTCATGGGTTGGTTGTTGTTCCGCGTTTCCAATCGTTCGACTAGCCGACGCTCACGGTGATCTGCTTGGGTTTCGCCGTCGCATGCTTGGGCAGCGTCAGCAAAAGCACGCCGTTCTTGTAGTCGGCCTTCACCTGGTCCCCGTCGACCTCTGTCGGCAGGGTCAGCGTGCGGGCAAAAGTGCCCGCGCCGCGCTCGTTGCGGTGAAACGCCTCGGGCTTGATCTCCGAGTTGATGGCCGTCTTCGTGCCTGCGATGCGGAGCTGGTCGCGCAGCACCGACACCTCGATGCTCTCCGGATCAACGCCGGGCACAAGGGCCTCAACATAGTGGTTTTCCTTGTCCTCGGCAAGATTGATCAGCGGGTACAGCCGCGCGGCCGCACCCGGCAGCAGACCGCGACCAAGTGCGCGCCGGACCGGGTCGTACTGGTCAAACACGCGCTCCATTTCGCGGCGGACGGCGTCCAAATCCCAATACACAGTTGCCATGATTCGCTCTCCTTTTCGTTTTTGCTGCACCCCGTGTCGCGCCGGGGTTGTTTCTGGTTTCTTCCGCCGGGCCACGCGCCCGACCTCTGGAGAATGGCAAGGCCCGTGCCAAGAGGACGTGGGAAGGGTGGTGGTGGGTGCAAGTTGTTTTTTGCAAACAACTTGCCGGAATTATCGACCTGGGATAAGGGGCCTCGAATGAGGCTGGGACGGCGGAGGCACCGTCGCAGAATGAAGCAGTTGTTTTAGATTGAAGCGGCGCAGGGGCCGTCACGCGCTTTATTCACACCCTGCCGGTCGGTATCATGGGTGTCATGAGCACGCAAAAACCAATCATGACCCGCCGCGCTTTTATTGGCGCCGGGGCGGCGGGCATCAGTCTTGCGGCCTCCGCCGGCGCCGTTGAACCCCGACACGGCAAGAAGAAACCAAAGGCATCGTCCACCCCCGCCAAGGAGCAGCCCATGGGCCCGAGAGACACCGCCAAGATTACCATGGTCCAGTTGACCACCGGCAAGGACGCATCACCCGCCATTGAGCGGATGCCCGCGTTCTTTGAGCAGGCGGCGGACCTGGGATCGGACCTCGTCGTCTTTCCAGAGTACGTCCTGGGCGACATGGTCACACCCAAAGATGCCGTCGCGCAGCGCTTCTTTGCCCTGGCCGCGAAACACAAAATCAACGCGATCACCGGCTGCGTGGAGCGGCAGGGCAAGGACCAGTGGTCCACCAGCGCGTGGGTGGCCGACCGCGGCGGCAACCTGCTCGGCCGCTATCTCAAGTGCCATCCCGCCTCCGGCCCGGCCCCCCACTGGTGGCCGCCCAACGCGGGCAACGACCGCGAGGCGCGCGGCATCCTCGGCAGCGCATTCAAAGTGTTCACGCTCGACTTCGCCCCGATAGGCATCCTTCAGTGCTACGACGGCTATTTCCCCGAGGCATGGGGATGCACGTCCTACATGGGTGCCGAAATCATCCTCTGGATCAACGGCCGCGACGGGATGATCGAGGATTCGCACTGCATGACGGCCGCGCAGTCCTACGGGTGCGTGGTTGGCGCGAACATCACCCAGGGCTTCAACACTGGCTTCACCGGCCCGGGCTGCGTGGCGCCCGCCGACGGGCACAAAGACGAACCCGAACAGGCCCGCCTCTATCCGCGCATAAAAGAGAAGGGCGACGCCTGCGTCACCGCGACCGTCAACCTCGCCGAACTGCGCTGGAAACGCAAGCACCTGCGCACCATGCACCAGCGCCGCCCCGAAATGTACGGACTGCTCACGCATGACGCGAAGATGTGGCAAAATTACCCCGACATCCCGTGGGATTTCCCCGAATGCGCGGAACTGGTGAACAGGGCGCAGCTGTAGGATTTCATCCCTGCAGGGAACGGATCTTCTTTCTTCTCTAGCCCTCCTGCTGACGACAGGCTTGCCGCCGGGTCTTCTTCTGTTTCTCGGCGGACCTCCCGAGCATCAGCCTCTTCATCGGGATTTGACCAGTTGTGCATTCCGGGCAAGGCAGACGCGGGCCACACTGCATGGGCGCGGAAATCATCCTCTGGGTCAAAGGCGGAATGGTTGAGGATGGGCACTGCATGATGTCCGCAATGCTACGGCCGCGTGCTGTCCGGGCGGCCGGTGGTCGCTTTCCATACGGGCAAGCAGATGAGGGAGATGGTTTCAGGGACAGACTCCCTGGAGTCCAAGACCGCCGCCTGAATCTTGACTGGTTGAATAATGGTCCCGGCAAAGGCCTTCGCTGCGAAGCCAATCCCGCGCCGCTTCAGGTTCTGAATGAGATTGTCCGCCCGCGCGCCGCCAATAGCACGCTCACAACAAAGGAGACCAGTATCAGGTCACCTCTGAAACCGTTTCCTGCCACGCTCGCCGCCAGCACCTTCTGGGACAAGACGTAAGTGCCGGTGATTGCGGCGGGCTGGTTGGCGGTTATATCCACAGTCTGGCTGGCGGGCGTGGTCCAGACGTTCTTGGGAGAACAGGAGCAGCCTGAAGATTGTTCGGACAGAATGTCTTTGAACTCAACAAGATGCGGACCAACGGCAAGGCCCGACATCGTAACACCGCCATTTTGCCAGGCGCCACTGTCAACCCGCCATTGAGCACCTTCATTCCGTGCGTCCTCCGGCTCAATGTTGACCGTGAGCGAACCAACCGTTTCCGCCTCGCCTTCCCCTTCACCCTCCCCCTCAACCGTCACTGGCGGAGGGAAGGCGTTCCAGTTGAAGTCGTATGTGGCGCCCGCATTATCCCCTTCAACCTTTACAAAATACGTGCCGGCATTCGGGACAACGACATCAATCATCTCGGTGCCGTTGGTTGAGGATGCGGAACCGAGCAAGTCCCCCGTTGCACTGTAAAAGCCGATCGCTATCTTCGCGCTTCCACCGAAATACCACTCGATTTGCACCCGGAGTTGGTCCGGCGACAGGGTGATGCGGTACCAGTCGTCGTCGCGTTGTTTGCCCCGGCCAAGCACATTGTCCAGCCACCAGAGCCTGTGACTGGATATGTCATACGCCTCCGTGGAATCATTGTTCGGCTCGTATCGGTCATCAAGATTGGGCAATGGCATGGAGCGGACTGCCGCAGGCGCCGCATAATCAGATTCAAGGGCTTTAGTGACAGCCGTGACCGTTACGCGGTACCACTGACCGGGCGTCAGTCCGCTTATGGTTGCTTCAGTCACATTCCCAAGAACCGAACCGGAAGCAGGCGTGCCGTCCTGGGCCGGCGTGTAGGGCGGGCCATCGTCCGTTTCTTCATAATGGATACGGTATCCGGTGGCGCCGGGAACTGTTTCCCAGTCCACAATGACATCCCCCGCCGCAAAGCCTGTCCTGGCGGTGACCGTGGGAGCCCGCAGCGTGCCGAGTCCTCCATAGCGCTGGGCCATTCCCCATGCGTCCAGCACGCTTAGATGGTCGAGTTGTCCCATCAGATTGAGCCATTGGCTGTAATCGGGTTTGGGTTCGATGGTAATGAGCGGGTGGAGTCTGTCCTTGGAGCAGGCATCCTTGGCGTAATGCATGACGGAATCGAAATCGTACCCCCCATAATTGGTCGTTGCCTGTATGTCGAAGTTAAACAGCAGGTCCGGTTGGATGTTGTCGGTGAGGATGGTCACATAATCGTCGCGGTCAGAGCGCTGGTGCTCGTGCCATAACCCAAGCGCATGGCCTATCTCATGGGCGATGGCGAACGGCGCACCCCATGAGAAGATGGTCATTTGCTGTTCGCCACCCGCCATGCCCACGGCGGAAGAATCAACACCCTGCAGGCTGTCTTTCACGTGAATGTAGTTGGGCTCGCCCGCCCTCTCGACAAAGAAGACATTTGCCACATTCGCCCAGAGGCCGGCTGCTTCAATCCAGTACCGGCGTTCATCCAGCGACACGTTGCCGTCAAATTCGTAATATACTTTTCCTTCAGGCCACGGGTTTGCGGCGAAGCCTGACTTGTCAAGCAGCGCGGTCACGGGGAAGAGCATGTCGTCGACCCGGACATATTCCTGGCCGGAGTCCTTTTCAAGCAGCAGGCGGGCGATGCTTTCCATGGCCCGTGCCTTTTGAATTTCGGACTGCCGGGCCAGTTCATCGTCCGTCGGCAGGAAAGAGGAACCGAAACAGGCCGTTGCCAGAAGGACAAACGCTACGACCATAATCAATCCATGTCGTGTGTTCATAGCCGTCTTTCCTTGTCCCGGAAAACCACAACGACTGCCGGGACGCATTGGTCCCACACTTTCAAGTCTACTCCCTCGTCCCGGAAGCGTCAAGACCCGAACGTGACAGAAACGAGAGGATTTTGGGGGCGGACTCCGTGGAACCAAGAGAGAACCCCTTTGAGCCTCCCTTGTCATCTGTCGACACTGAAAGTCTCCTGGCATAGGCGAAAGCGGAGACTGATAATTTTCTGGAATGATTACGAATACCCTGCGCGATTCGTTCCTGGCGCTGGTCTGTATGGAGATAACACGTTCGCCGGGTTGAGGCGGGAAGCCCCCGTGGGGCATGCTCATGCTGGGATGATAGAAAGAGGACTTGTTGATGGCGGTGTCGAACAAGGCTTGCCGGAGCGCGCGGGCAAAGGAATCGGCCTCATGGTGACATGCCGGCCTGATGCCACCCCGCAACCCCCCTGCGACATCACGGCATATGATCGCATATCCGATGTCCCGACCGCGTGGGATGTTCTGGCCGCCGGCAAGTCCCTTTTTCTGAGCCGGGACTATCTGCGTGTGCTGGAGGAGGACGGGCCTGCCGGCACGCCGGCGCGCTACGCGCTGGTGATGCGCGACCAGACGCCGTTGGCGGCGGTCGTGGCGCACATTATCCATGTGGAAGACCGGCTGCTTGCCGTCCGGGACCGCACCGGGTTTAACGCGGCGCAGCGGCCCTTCGGCAGACTGCTGGACAGGGGCCTCACCTGGCTGCGCAACAAGGGCCTGGGCGCGGCGGGACGGCACATTCTTTTTTGCGGAAACCCCTTCTCCTGCGGATTGCACGGCGTGGCGTTTGCGGAAGGTGAAGACCCGGCGTTTCTCTGGCCGGCGGCGCTGGACGCGCTCCACCGCATCCAGCAGCGGGACCGCCACGCCGCCTTCATCATCGTGAAGGATTTTCTGGGGCCTTGCGCCGGCCACAGGCGCCCCCTGCTCGACCGGCGCTTTGCCCGTTTCCAAATTGAACCAACCATGGACCTGCCCGTTCTTTCCGGATGGCGCACATACGCCGACTATCTTGACAGTCTCAATGCCAAGTACCGCAAGGCAGCACGGAACATTTGCGACGCCGTCGCGCGCCATGGGGCCATCGTGGAACGGTTGCACGAGCTGCGTACGGAGGGGGGGCGGCTTTATGAACTCTATGCCGAGGTGGAGCGCCGTGCCCAGGTCCAGTTCGGCGTTTTTGGTCCGGGTTATTTGCCCGCCCTGGCCGAGATGCTGGGGCCGGCCCGTTTCCGGTGTTCCGTGATTCGCGGGGAGGGCCGCCTCTTGGGCTTTTCCCTGGTGCTCAAGGATGGTGACGCCGCCGTCGGGCATGTGGTGGGCTTTGACTACGCGGCAAACGAACAGGCGCCGATTTACCTGCGGCTGCTTCACCTGGTCATTGAGGACGGTCTGGCCCTGGGTTGCCGTGAGGTCCACTTCGGCCGCACCGCCCTGGAACCAAAGGCCCGCCTTGGCGCGCTGCCAACGGACACGGAACTCTGGGTCCGCCATGCCCACCCAATTGTCAACCGTTTCGTTGGCCCGATGCTCCGCCTTGTTCCGCAGGACAGCGCCCCCCATCGCGAACCTTTCCGGGCCTGACCCCTCCGACCGGACGATATTTCCAAGGCCAGACAAAAGCCAAGCACCCCGTCTGTGCGGAGACAGACCTCCACATCACCGCACCGGGCGCGCGCAGTCGCCGCATCTTCGCTACGACCGGACCCAGTCCCGCGCCTCATCCATCTTGCTGCGGTCGTAGTACCGGACGCGGGCGGGCGTGAACGGCCGGAAGAGGAGGCTCATTCGTTTCTCCCATTTCTTGTCGCCGACCATCGCCATGCGTTCCATTTCGCCGAAATGCCTGATGTCGAGCCGGATGTCATCCCACAGCGCGCGGGGCGTCCATCCGTGAAAATCGACCATGTCGAAAAGGACACTGACCATCCCATGCTCTTTCACCAGGCGGTCGACCTCGGCGGCGAAGCGTTCGTAGTCCCCGTGGGCCAGTTTGCCGCTCGCCTGAACTTCAAGAATCTTTCCGTCGTTCTCTTCTTTCCATTGCATGCCCATAATGCGCTCCTTTCATGGCCTGTAAAGGGAACACCGAACGCTTGCGGGCTATTTCGCCCCAACCCCCCAGGGGCGGCAAAAACGCGCCCCCGGGCGTGTCACCCGGGGGCGCTTCTCGTTGCTGGCTCTTCTTTCGTGCCGGCCGTGGGCCGTTATTCGATGATCGGGATGCTGGCCGCGCCCTGCGCGATCACTTCCTCGTCGAGTTCGTAGTCCTGCAGGTCGCCGCGCAGGTAGGCGTCGTAGGCGGTCATGTCGAAGTGGCCGTGCCCGCTGAGGTTGAACAGGATCGTCTTGACCTCGCCGGACTCCTTGCAGCGCAGCGCCTCGTCGACGGCGGCGCGGATGGCGTGGCCCGATTCGGGCGCGGGAATGATGCCCTCGCACTTGGCGAAGAGCAGGCTCGACTCGAAGCACGGATTCTGGTACAGCGCCACCGCGTTAATCAGGCCCAGGTGCTTGAGGTGCGCCACGGTGGAGGCGACGCCGTGATAGCGCAGCCCGCCGGCGTGGATTCCGGGCGGCATGAAGTTGTGGCCCAGCGTGTACTGCTTCATCAGCGGCGTGAACTTGCCCGTGTCGCCGTAGTCGTAGGCGAAGGGTCCGCGCGTGAGCGTGGGGCAGGCGGCCGGTTCGGCCGCGACGCACTCCACCTTGCTCCGGCCGGCAATGCGGTCCTGCACGAAGGGGAACGCGATGCCGGCGAAGTTGGACCCGCCGCCGCAGCAGCCGATCACGAAGTCGGGATAGTCGCCGACGCTCTCCATCTGGAGCTTGGCCTCCATGCCGATGACCGTCTGGTGCAGGCAGACGTGGTTGAGCACGCTGCCGAGACTGTACTTGATCGAACCGCCGCTGGTGGCGGCCACCTCGACGGCCTCCGAAATGGCCATGCCCAGGCTTCCGGTGGTGCCGGGGTAGTCGGCCTGGAACTGGCGGCCGATCTGGGTCTCGTTGCTGGGGCTGGCGACCACGCGCCCGCCGTAGGCTTCCATCAGGCTCTTGCGATAGGGCTTCTGCTCGAAGCTGATGCGCACCATGTAGACGGTGCATTTCATGTCAAACATGCCGCAGGCGATGGACAGCGCCGTGCCCCACTGGCCCGCCCCGGTTTCCGTGCTCAGTTCGCGCACGCCCTCGGCCTTGTTGTAGTACACCTGCGCGACGGCGGTGTTGATCTTGTGGCTGCCCGAGGGGCTCACGCTCTCGTTCTTGTAGTAAATCTTGGCCGGCGTGCCGAGCGCCTCCTCCAGGCGGTAGGCGCGGCGCAGCGGCGTCGGACGCCACAGCAGGTATTTGTCCATAACCTCGCCCGGAATGGAAATGTAGCGGTCCGGACTCATCTCCTGCATGATCAGGCCCATCGGGAAGATGGCCGAAAGGTCGTTCGGTCCGACCGGCTCATGGGTGCCGGGATGCAGCGGCGGCGCCATCGGCTCGGGCATGTCAGCGCCAATGTTGTACCAGGCGTCGGGGATCTTTTTGGGGTCAAGGTTAATATTATACTGTCGCATTTTAGCCTGTGTCCTTCTTAGTGGTTGACAGTGCCACCCCGGCGCGGCCGGGAGCCGGTGGAAATTCCCGGCATTTTAGATCAAAGGGGGAG
>CAIUWO010000723.1 GCA_903902895.1 Candidatus Hydrogenedentota bacterium
CTGTGATGCTCGCCGGGGTTATCATTCCTCCGGCCGTTGTACCTACGATCTTCTTGCTGCAATGGATTGGTCTTTACAAGACGCTGTTTGGTCTGATCATGGTTGAAGTCGCCTTCACCATGCCCTTCGCGATCCTGGTTTTCCGGGCTTTCATGGCATCGATTCCACGAGAGATCGATGAAGCTGCCATTATGGATGGCGCTTCACCCTTGCGCGTCTTCTTCTCCATCATTCTTCCGTTGTTACAGCCAGCGATTATCACGGTGATCGTCACTTCATCGGTTGCGATCTACAATGATTTCGTTGGACCGCTCTACTTCCTGCCCGGGGCGAAGAACGTTACCGCGCAGTTGACGTTATACAGTTTCATCAGCCAGTTCAATTCGCAATGGAACCTGCTTTTCGCGGACGTGGTTGTCATTACCATCCCACCCCTGATCATGTTTATGTTCTTCCAAAGGCAGATCGTTTCGGGGATGACGGCTGGTGCGATCAAGGGTTGATGTCACTGGCAATGCCTTCCTGCGCTTATGATTATCGTATAAATATTGATACATTCCAGAGGAATTACTGATCATGTTTGTTCCGGCCATTTCAAACTTAACCTGTGAATATCAAACCAATCCTCTGGGAATTGATGTCCTTCAGCCACGCCTGAGCTGGCAGATGCAGAGTGTTGAACGCGGAGCTCGCCAGACGGCTTATCAAATCCTGGTTGCACCCTCTGAAAACAGTTTGAAGAGTGGCCGGGGGCTTATCTGGGACAGTGGTCGGGTTGAAACGGATCAATCCATCCACATCCCTTATGCGGGTTCTGCGCTTATCTCCGGCCAGCGCCTGCATTGGAAAGTTCGGGTCTGGAATGAAATCCACCAGGCAAGCGAAAGTCCCTCTGCGTGGTGGGAAATGGGTTTGCTGGAACAGAGTGACTGGAAGGCGCAATGGATCGGGGCCCCATTTTCCGGTGGGCCGAGAACTTCCAGCCCGGCTCCATATCTGCGTAAAGAGTTTTCGCTGCAAAAAAAAGTGGTCTGGGCGCGTTTGTACGCCACTGCCGTTGGCCTTTATGAATGCTACTTGAATGGCGTCCGCGTTGGCGATGCGCTGCTTACCCCGGGTTGGACGGATTATTCCCAGCGGATCCAATACCAGGTTTACGATATCACTGAACTCCTTCGCCTGGGCGCCAACGCCATCGGAGCGATCTTGGGGGATGGGTGGGGCGTGGGGCACATTGCCTGGGTGGGGCGACAACGCTATGCTGACCGGCCACAACTCCTGGCACAAATCGTTCTTTCCTATTCAGATGGCAGCCAGGAAATCATTGCCACCGATCCTGGTTGGAAGGTAACTCAAGGCCCAATTCTCGAATCGGATATGTTGATGGGCGAAAGCTATGATGCGCGGCGGGAATTAACCGGCTGGTGTAATCCCGGCTATATTGACGGTTCCTGGTGGCCGGTGGAAGTTTTTGCAGAGCGTGGCGCTGCGTTGGTAGCCACCAATGGCCCCGCAGTCAAACGCCAGGAGGAGTTACGGCCAGTGAAAATCCATGAAATTCCAGACTTTGTCAACCCACGCTGGATTTTCGATTTGGGTCAGAACATGGTGGGTTGGATCCGGCTGCGGGTTCAGGGAGAAAAAGGAACGACGGTTTCTATTCGTTTTGCCGAAGTTCTTAATGCGGATGGAACCTTGTATACCGCCAACCTGCGTACCGCGCGGAATACGGATTATTACACCCTGAAGGGCGGCGAGGAGGAAGTTTGGGAACCGCATTTTCTGTTCCACGGTTTCCGGTATATCGAATTATCGGGCTTTCCCGGGATTCCGAATACGGCAACCGTGACTGGCATTGTCGTCCACTCGGATCTAACCCAGACGGGTACCTTTGAGTGTTCTGATCCATTGATTAACCAATTGCAGCACAATATTGTTTGGGGGCAGAAAGGCAACTTTGTGGATGTGCCTACCGATTGTCCACAACGGGATGAACGTCTGGGTTGGACCGGGGATGCCCAGGTCTTTATCCGCACCGCAGCTTTCAATCTGAATGTCGCTTGCTTTTTTTCGAAATGGGCCAGTGACCTGGAAGACGCCCAACTTTCGGACGGCGCCTACCCGGCGGTGGCCCCTAATCCTGCAATCTGGTCAATCGGAGATGGTGGCCCGGCCTGGGCCGATGCCGGTATAATTTGTCCCTGGACGATTTACCAGTGTTATGGCGACATCCGCTTACTGGAGGCGCGTTATGCTTCGATGCAGCGCTTCATCGAATTTTTATCAGGCACGAGCCAGGATGGACTACGCTGTTACGCAGAATATATCAGCTGGCATGGTTTTGGAGATTGGCTGGCGTTGGATGGAAGTGATGGGCGTGAGGGTGGCACATCCAAGGAACTGATCGGGACGGCATTTTTTGTCTATAGCAGCCACTTGCTCGCCAGAATCGCGGGTATTTTGGGCAAAGTTGAAGATGCGGATCGTTACGAAACCATGTCCGGGCTGGCCAAAGAAGCCTTTATGAAACGCTTTGTTCTTTCGGACGGTACCATCCAGGGGGGAACACAGACTTCTTATGTTCTGGCTTTGCAATTTGATTTGCTTCCCCGGAAGTTTCGCTCAATCGCCGTGGACGAATTGGAGAGAAATATCCGGCAAAGGGGAAACCATCTCAGCACTGGCTTTGTCGGCACCCCTTACTTGAACTGGGTTTTGAGTGAAATGGGCTATTTGGATACCGCTTATTCACTGCTCAAACAAACGACCTGGCCTTCTTGGCTCTTCTCTGTCACGCAAGGCGCAACCACAATCTGGGAACGCTGGGATGGCTGGACAC